>CACYXC010000029.1 GCA_902778285.1 Oscillospiraceae bacterium
TGTCGGCAAGGTCATCCCCGAGCTCAACGGCAAGCTCACCGGTATGTCCATGCGTATCCCCGCTCCGGACGTGTCCGTTGTTGACGTGACCTTCCGTCTCGAGAAGGCCGCCACCTACGCCGAGATCTGCGCCGCCATGAAGGCAGCCTCCGAAGGCCCGATGAAGGGTGTTCTCGAGTACGTTGACGACGAGGTCGTTTCCTCCGACTTCCGTACCGATCCTCACACCTCCATCTTCGACGCCCAGGCCGGTATCGCCCTGAACGATCACTTTGTCAAGCTCGTCGCCTGGTACGACAACGAGTGGGGCTTCTCCAACAAGATGCTCGACCTCACCCGCCACATCGACTCCGTCCGCAAGGCGTAAGCCACACCACAAAACCCATAAAAAGTACCCGAAAGCCAGTCTTTCGGGTACTTTTTTGCGCGGGTACGAAATCCGCTGATTTGGTAGATCGGTAAGAAAGACTTCACATGGTATGAAAACTGTCAAAAAAGGCGTAAAGTCTTTCATACCTCTTTCTGGTTCAATCTTGGAACGGAAAGAGGTATTTTATACTGTTCATGAAAGGGCACAGTTTCCCGTTCAGTTGCTCGGGAGAACCGTGCCTTATAGTATATGGTTATGCGTGGGAAGCTATGTGCTCATTCCGTGTAATACCGGTCCTCGGCCCATTTAGCGGGGTTCGTGTCGATGTATTCCCAAATCTCCTGATAATCCCTCTCGTTTCGGATCACATGCTCGTGATAGGACCGCTGCCAGAGAGGCTGGTCTCCCAAGCTGCTGCGGGACAGTCGCGTTGACAGGGATTTCATTACTCGCACCACATCAAACAGGGTAGGGGAGGGGCTTGCCCCTCCCGGGCCCTCCCGGAGTGATACGACTAGGTGAACGTGGTTGGGCATAATGACGTAATTGTCGATGCGAAGCATGGGATAGCGATTCGGGAGAGAAAGGATTTGTTCCTCAACGCATTTCCCTATGGGCGATAGTGTGACCACGGGAGGGGCAAGCCCCTCCCCTACGGTGATAGACGAAAGGATGCAGCGCTTCTCATGCGTGCAGATGGTGACGAAATACGAGCCGGGGGAGGAATAATCATAGTTTTGCAGGCGGATTTGTTTCCGCTTGGGCAAATCCATGGCGCAAGACCTCCGCTTTCCTGTAGGGGCCGGCGTCCCCGACGGCCCGCTTTTGATGATTATACCACACCTTCGGCAAAGAAAACAGGCGTCCTCGCACATCTTTGAACATGTCGGAACATCGATCGAACATCTTTGAACATCTATGAAAATGATGGAGAGAAAACGAACATCTTTCCATCATCTTTATATAAGCAACAATTAAAGGGCGGAAATGTGCTTCCGCCCTTTAATATCTGACTATTATTCTGTTAAGTCGCTTTTACCGAGATTACATTTCGAGCATAGCGTTCGGAGGTTATCAATGGTAGTTTCTCCGCCTTTAGACCAAGGAATAATGTGGTCTATGTGAAGTTCAACAGAAGGGTCTTTTGCGGGGGACGCACCACACAAACAGCATTTAAAATTGTCTCGCTTCATAACTAAAAATCTTAGTCTCAGGTTTAAATTCCTGCTTGTTTTATGCGTTGGAGATACTGTTTCGCTTTTAGAACAGGCACTGATATTATTACTTTGCGTAGGCTTCTCATACGAAACTGCGTCTGAATCAATTAATTCGCTGTTTTCGCTATTAATCCATTGTACAAATGCTTCTAATGCTGATCTCCAGCCTCCGAAGTGGCGTGTAAATGCGTTAAGAGAATACTTTGAAATGCCATTTCCAATATCAGTCGTTGTAGGCTGCCTTCCAAGCAAAATCCACAGCCTTTCAATCTCAATGAACAGGTTTTCTTGGCTAATCTTCTTTCCGGCAACTTGCTCAAAGGGTATTAACCCTGCTGCTTCTAAAACATTGTTCCAAGTCTTATAGCGTCGTAGGCAAGTATCCTTTGAAAACTTTCCATACTTCGAATACTCACCACTATTAATTGTTTGTACACCTAATTCCGCTGCTACTCGTTTCACATCAGCGAGTAATTCATCATCTTCTACTTTTTTATTTGAATGTGTACTTTTGGCGGCAGCAACCTGATAAAGAGATGGGTCTATTCCACAGAGTTCGAGAGTTTTGTTCCATCCACCAAATCGACGTATAAAAGTATTAATACCATATTTTCCGTGTTTTCTATACTCTTTAGCCGAAAGGTTTTCCCCACCCAACAGTTCAGATACTCTTTTTACGTCGTTGAGCAATTCATCATCAGTTATATTTCTATGAAAATCGTTTAACACAAACTCCACAGTTCTCACCTCTAAGTTATCTTATCATAGAAATGGGATTTGTTCAACAAATTAGGAGGGAATAGTTTTTATCCCTCCAACAGTCCGATATACTTATACGCTGTGGTTCGGCTGATGTCGCACAGTCTCGCTATTCAAAAGCGAGAAGATTTCCGAGAGCGATCGAGAACCCAAGCGACCGATACATCTGCACGTCACAATCGGCGCAGCCCACCGTTAAGGAGCCGACCCCGCTCTCGCGGTACGCATACTGCACCAGCTGCCGGGCAAGGCCTTTATGACGGTGCTCGGGGCGAATATAGAAGTCTTCAAACACCCCGCTCGGCTTATAATTGAAGGTTGAGAAGCCGACGGTGACGGAGCAGCAGCCGATCAGGACCGCCCCCTCCCAGGCGCCGAAGAAATAGATGGCGTTCTCGTCGATGGCTTTGGCCAACAGCGCCTTTTTGCCGGCATCGGGCTCATCTTCTCCGATTTCCGCTTTATACAGTTTCTGCAGTTCCCACAAAGCGTCCAGTTGAGAAGTGCCGATCCTTGAATACTCCATGCTTTCCTCCTTTGTTCTCGCTTGGATTTCCGCGTCGGCAGGGAGCGGAAAGTCCCGCTCCGGCTGCCCAATGTATTGATACTCCGTTTTTTGCTGTCACGCGCAGCGAAGGCAATCAGGGGGACAGATCCAGAGCATCGATGATCTCGTACCCGTCTTTCAGCACCAGAGAAAACTCTATCCTCTCGATCCGGGCTGTGAAGGGGCGAAAGGACTCCCTCATCCTGTCGGCAATGCTGCGGAGGTCTGCCTGCGGGCCGTAGTACAGCGTCGTGTGCGGATACCACGAGCCTTTTTTTGTCCATCTGTCCAGAGACGCATCGAACGCTTCCGCGATTCTTCGGTGCAGCGCGCGAAGCAATTCGTTTTCTGCGGGTGCGGCGACGATGATGGAGGTCTCCTCGAGGACCCGGATTGCGGTATATGCGGCGTCAAAGGGCGGGATACCGCGCAGAAGCTCCCGGCACGAGCGAATAAACAGAGCATTGTCGCCCCCGGTATAGACTGCGATCGTGATATGTCCGTACAGAGGCTTGTCGCCGGGCGCTGCGATCCCTCGCAGGGACATGAGCTTTTCCGTCGCGGCTTTATCGAGCTTTGCGATCACACACAGCATATCTCTCACCTCGTCACATTCGTCCTTGACGGTCCGATCATAGCATCAAAGCGCCGGAAAGCAAAGCCTTTTCTTCCCGAGACAGACAGCGTCGGCATCACGCAGCGGTATTTGGAGGCGGCGCGGGATGAGCAGGTCTTGACCTCGGCAAAGAAAACAGGCGTCCTCGCACATCTTTGAACATCTTAACATCGTTGAATATAAATGGAGAGACTTTGCAGGTCTCTCCATTTCTTCGGTTTTCTGGGATTTGTCAGCATCTCATAAATCCACAGCAGCCGATTTCTGAATACTCCGAAAAGCCTACTGATTTATCGAGGGCTGCTGTTTTTGGAGTGTTGTCAGTACGCAGCCTCGTTAATCCTGTTATTCATGTTTGTTATACTGCAGAACAGCACCGCAATCAATGACAGATCCTCGCCTGCTGTCCGTGGGGGGGGAGTGAAAAAGGCTGCCAGTGCGCCTTTTACTCCGCCAGAAACGCGAAGATCTGCTCCCAGTAGGGGAAGAGGACCTCGTCGCGGCTCATGAAGATCTCATGCCTGGCCTCCGGTACGCGCACCAGCCGGCAGCTTTTGACGCGGGAGGCGAAAACGTCCTGCGAGGCGTTCTTGACGAAGCTGTCCTTCCCGGCCTGGAAGAGCAGCACCGGGACGCGGATCTTCGCGGTATACAAGGCGGAACGGGCGAGGCTGCAGGCACGGATCGCCTCGCGCACCCAGTTGGTGGAGGCGGCGCAGGTCTGCAGGCGCGGATCGCCCAGCTTTTTCTCATAGTAGTAGCGGAAACGCGGCTCGGAGGTGGCGGCGCTGTCCTCAAAACGCTCCTCCGGAAAGGCCTCGACGGGCGAAGTGGGGCCCTGTCCCCCGGTGGACAGCCCCTTGAGCGACATGACCGCGTAGACCGCGTGGAGCGGGAGCTTGCCGAAGCTCAGGCCCAGCATGGGGGAGGAGAGCACCGCCTTTCGGAACAGTCCCGGAAAGCGTTCCATGGTCAGCGCCCCGACGCAGCCGCCCATGGAGTGACAGAACAGATAGAGCGGCAGGCCGCCCGCGGCGGGCTCGACGCGGGTCTCGACCAGATGCTTCAGGTCCAGAACATAGTCTCGGAAACGGTCGGCATGAACGACATAGGGGTTGTCGTTTTTGCGGAAGGAGCGCCCGTGCCCGCGATGATCAAAGCCCCAGACCTCGTACCCGGCCTGCAGCATATAGTAGATGGACTCCGTGTACTTGGCGGCGGATTCCGTAAAGCCGTGACTGATGACGATCACGCCCTTCGGCGCGTCGGCCCGGTAGTGCGCATAATAGATCCCCTCACCCTCAACCCGCTTGTCCAGACCGGTCTCCCGTTTGGCGGCCAGATAGGGCTCGGCCTCGGACTGCATGAGCTGCGCGTAGTTGTCCTCCGTGATCCAGTGCATAGCAGCATCCTCCTGTCTCGCCGCGTCCGCGGCGCTTTCTGTCAGTATACCAGACTTGATCCCCTGCGGCAACACAAAACCGGATCGGCTTACGGGATTGCGCCGCAGGGCGCCCTGTGGTACAATCACAATGATCATCGGAATATGGCAAAACAGCCGTGCCGTTTTGCTGCGCCGCAAAGCGGCGCGGCGAAAAGCTTTCTGGCTTTTCGCCATCCTACAGTCATTATCGGCAGAGAAAAAGAGGCGGGAGGAGGGAACGAATGAAGCATCTGGGAAAAAATCTGGCGGAGGCGGCGACTTTTGCGATCGTGATGACGATCGCCGCATGGTTCGACGGGAGCATCGTCCCGGACGGCGGCGCGAGACCGCTGTGGTTTCAGGTCTGCGCGCGGCTGCTGATCTATCTCGTCATCTTTTTCGTCGTCAGCCTGATCATGGACGCGGTTTTCGCACGGCTGGAAAAGAAGAAATAACGCAGAGAGGAACTATAGTCAATTCTCCATTCTGTCATCCTGAGCGAAGCGAAGGATCTCAAAGAAGTATGAAATTTGCGAATGAGATTCTTCGTCGCTCCGCTCCTCAGAATGACACATACACTCCATACTGTAGATTAAAAAAACATCCCCGCTTTCCACTGGAAAGCGGGGATGTTTTATATTTTGTCTTGCGCGGATCAGCCGCCCACGACAATGATGCCGGTGTCGCCGGGCGTGGTCTCACCGGGAGCGGTGGGAGCAGCGGTAGCGGCAGGAGCGGTGGGGGCTGCGGGAGCGGCGGGCACCGCGGCGGGCGTGGGAGCGCCCTTGACGGTGATCAGCGCGGAGTCGGTCTTCACGCTGCCGAAGTTGTTGCTGTACTCGCAGTAGACCTTCCAGCCGTTGAGCTCGGCGGGGATGTTCTTGAGCTGCAGGTTGCCCTTGTCGCCGTTGACGATCTGCAGACCGGTGAAGCGCTCGGCGGCCTCCTTGTAGCCGAGGTCGGTCTGCGCGTCGGGGCTGACGAAGTGCCAGGCTGCCCAGACGGCGTTGCGGTGATTGGCGATGAACCAGGCGGTGCCGCCGGCGTCGACGGTCTCACCCGTAGGACTCTTGGTCACAACGGGGAGCTTGGCGGGGTCGGCGTTGCCCTTGGCGGTGACGGTGATGGTGGCCTTCTCGGTGTTGGTGCTGCCCACGCGGTTGCGGTACTGGCAGTAGACCTTCCAGCCGTTGAGCTCGAGCGGCATGTTCTTGAGCTCGAGGGTGCTGTACATGCCGTTGAGGATCTGCATGTTCGGGAACTGCTTGGCGGCCTCTTCATAGGTCAGATCGGTCTGCCCGTCGGGGCTGACGAAGTGCCACACGGCCCAGAGCGCGTTGTCGTAACGGGCGACAAAGTAGGCGCCGCCGCCCTCCAGCACGGACTCGTCCGTGGGGCTCTTGCGGATGATGGGCAGGTCGGCGGCCGCAGGCGCGGGCGTCGGCACGGGCGTGGGCTCCGGAGCGGGAGTGGCCACAGGCTCGGCGGTGGGCACGGGCGTGGGCGCCGGCGTGGGAGCGGGCGTGACCACAGGCACGGGGGTCGGCGCCGGCGTGGCCTCAACCGGCTCGGCGGTAACGATGATCTCCTGAGCGGGAGTGGGAGTTACTACCGTGACGGTGGGAGCAGGGGCGGAAGTCGCGGTGGTTTCCGAGCTCTTCCGCAGCCCGCAGGCGCACAGAAGCAGAACGACGCACAGCAGGCAGATGATGAGGCCGATATATCTCTTACTCATAATAACGTTCCTTTCTCCACGGGGGTGGATGTTATGACAACCATATTATATAACGTCAATTGTCGTTTGACAAGAAAAGAAGTCGAAAAAATAAGAAACAAACCGGTAACAAAAATGCGGAATTTGAGGGAAAAATCGGAAAAAACTTGCGGCTGAGCCGCCGCTGTGTTATCATTTCCAAAAACGGTCCGGACGGAAAAGGGGGAAGGCGGATGAGACGATATGCGCTTGCTCTGCTCGCGGCGCTGCTTCTTCTGTGCGTTTCCGGCGATCGTGCGGCGAGCGCCGCGGAAGTTGGCGCGGCGCTTCCCGCGCAGGCGGTCGAAACCGTTCAGAAGCCCTCGCCGAAGCACACGCCCCGACCCGCAGACGAGGCCGAGGCGCAGCCCGGGCTGCCGGAGACCTTCGAGCTCTTCGGGAGCATGATCGAGCGGAGTCAGGAGAGCCTGGAATTCCGGCGCGTGAAGATCGGCGACGAGGGGCTCGATCAGATCCGCGAGGCGCTGGACAGCATGCCCAGGGTCAGTTATCTGAAGATAGAGGACTGCGGCGTCAGCGACGAGGCGATGGCTGAGCTCCGCGACGAATACGAGGGCCGCGTGAAGGTGGTCTGGCGCGTACACTTCGGCGGCTTCTCCGACCTGACGGACACGAAGATCATCCACGCGGTCGCCCCGGAGCAGGGGACCTACCTCAACGACAAGATGTGCGAGGTGCTGCGCTACTGCACGGAGACCGAGTACATCGACCTTGGACACGATCCGCTGACAAGCATCGAGTTCTGCCGCTACATGCCGAAGCTCAAGCTGGCGATCTTCTCCTATAACGACATCACCGACCTGAGCCCGCTGGAGAGCTGCCCGGAGCTGTATATGCTGGAGCTGTTCTGCTGCCCGCATCTGAGCGATCTGAGCCCGCTGGCCAAATGTGAGAATCTGGAGCTGCTGAACTTCGCCTTCACCGCCGTGACGGACATCAGCCCGCTCTATGACCTGAAAAAGCTCAGGCTCCTCGACGGGGCCAGGAATGCGATCCCGCAGGAGCAGATCGACGAGATCACGGCCCGGATGCCGGACTGCCGCATGACCTTCGAGGGGGACGACATCCACGAGGTCGGCTGGCGGAAGGAATACCAGGGCAAATACTATGACTGGTATCTGGAGATGCGCGAGATCTTCGGCTACGGCCGAAACGATTACAGCGGAAAGAAATAAAAGGAAAGACGGCCCGTCGGGCCGTCTTTCAGACTGTAGACAAACCCATGCTGCCGAAGTTTGACACGCATGGGGAGAGCGCGAGAGGGGATTGGTTATTCCCTCTCGCGATTGATATACTCAAACACTTTGTCGACAGCTTGAAAGACGGCCCGACGGGCCGTCTTTCCGCTTGTCGACAGAGCTCGTTTTGTCATCCTGAGCGGAGCGAAGCGGAGTCGAAGGATCTCAGAACGTTCTGTGTCTGAGCAAACATTGAGATCCTTCGTCTCTTCGTTCCTCAGGATGACAGTTCTGCTTCGGTATGTGCATACTTTGTCGTTTCGCTCTGGAACTCTTCTCAGGCGACGCTCTCGAATTGCTTGACGATCTCCGCGTCCGGCTCCTTGGTCAGGAGGCTGATGACGACGATGGCGAGGCTCGCCGTGAGGAAGGCGGGCAGCAGCTCGTAGATGTTCCACGCGCCGCCGAGAGGACGGACCAGGAACTTCCAGAGGAAGATCGTCGCGCCGCCGGTGATCATACCGGCGATGGCGCCATATTTGTTGCAGCGCTTCCAGAACAGGGCGAAGAGCATCAGCGGGCCGAAGGCGGCGCCGAAGCCGGCCCAGGCGAAGGAGACGATGCCGAAGACGGAGCTGTTGGGGTCGCGGGCGAAGAACACCGCGATCGCGGCGACGACGAGCACGGCGATACGCGCGATGGCCATCTCCTGCTTATTGTTGAGCTCCCTGCGGAACACGCCCTTGATGATGTTGTGGGAGACGCCGGAGGCGGCGGCCAGCAGCTGCGCGTCGGCCGTGGACATCGTGGAGGACAGGATGCCCGCCAGCACCACGCCGCCGAGCAGCGCGGGGATGATGCCGTATTCGCTCAGCAGCCGGGAGATGCGCACCAGGATGGCCTCGGCGGCGGAGTTGCTGGCAAAGCCCTCGATCACGCCGGCGCTGTTGCTCATGGCAAAGCCGACGATGCCGACGATGATCGCCACGCTCATGGAGATCACGACCCAGACGGAGCCGATCCGGCGGGAGATCTTCAGCTTGTTGGCGTCATCGATGGCCATGAAATGGTTGAGGATGTGGGGCATGCCGAAATAGCCCAGGCCCCAGGCCAGCGTGGAGACGATGGTAATAAAGCCGTATTTGCCGACGGCGTCCATCGACTTGACGGTAATGTCGGTGCTGGCAAACACGTCCAGATAGCCGGGCACGGTCTGCGCGTTGGCTACGACTGCGCTCCAGCCGCCGGCGCTGTGGATGCCGAAGACCAGAATGACAAACAGGGCGATCGTCATCACGACGGACTGGATCAGGCTCGTGATGGAGGCCGCGAGGAAGCCGCCCAGCGTGCAGTAGCCGACAATGACGGCGGCGGAGATGAGCATGGCGCCCATGTAATTCATGTTCGGAAAGAGGTTTGTAAAGAGCTTGCCGCAGGCGGCAAAGCCCGAGGCGGTATAGGGCACGAAGAAGACGATGATGACCAGCGCGGCGATGCCCTCGATCAGGCCGCTCTTGTCCCCGAAGCGGTGGGAGAAGAAGTCCGGGATCGTAATGGCATCGAGCTTTGCCGAATAGCTGCGCAGGCGCTTGGCTACGATGAGCCAGTTGAGATAGGTGCCGACCGCGAGGCCGACGACTGTCCACACCGCCTCCGCCAGGCCGCAGAAGTAGGCCAGCCCGGGCACGCCCATCAGCAGCCAGCTGCTCATATCCGAGGCCTCGGTGCTCATGGCGATCACAACGGGGCCGAGTTTTCGGCCGCCGAGATAAAAATCGCCGGCCGTCTTGTTGCGGCGGGAGTTGGCCGCGCCGATCGCCAGCATACCCACAAGGTAGACTACGATGGCGAGGATGATACAGATGTTGGCGGTAGTCATAAAATCAAACCCTCTTTTTTGTGGAAGATGCTTAAAGTATAGCGGATTTTTCCGGCCGGACAAGCGGGAAAAGGAAGAAAAAAACTTGCAATCGGCAAAAATATCCGTATAATAGAAACGGATTTAATATTTTTCATGCTTACATGAATATAATTCATTTATTTTCATCCTGAGCGGAGCGAAGGATTGCAAGCGATTATCCATGGAGGGGCAGAGAAGAATGAATCTTTCCAAATACGAGGCGCTGGCGGCGGTGGTGGAGCAGGGGAGCCTGACGCGGGCGGCGGAGACCCTGCGCTGCACGCAGTCGAACCTGAGCCACAGTCTCGACAGCCTGGAAAAAGAGCTGGGCTTCCCGCTGGTCAAGCGCGGGCGCGGCGGCGTGAGGCTGACCGCGGAGGGGGAGCGGCTGATGCCCGCGGTGCGCGCTCTGCTCTCAAGCGCCGAGCAGCTCAGCCAGACAGCCTCGTCCATCCGCGGGCTGGACAGCGGCACCGTGCGCATCGGGGCCTTCACCTCCGTCGCCGTGCACTGGCTGCCGGCGGTACTCAAGGAGTTTCAGGCCGATTACCCGAATGTGGAGTTCAAGCTCCTCAACGGCGACTATCACGATGTGGAGCAGTGGCTGTCCGACGGGAGCGTGGACATCGGCTTCGTCAACGTCCCCTGCGCGCTCGACTGCGAATGCATCACGCTGATGGAGGACAGGCTCCTGGCGATCCTGCCGCTGGGCAGCCGCTTTGCCAGCTATCCGAAATTCCCGCTGGTGGAGTGCGAGACCGAGCCCTTCATCAGCCTGCTCGAGAGCTCCGACCATGACGCCCGCCGGGCGCTGGAGGCGGCGGGCGTGCAGCCGAACGTCCGCTTCTACACAAAGGACGACTACGCGATCATCGCCATGGTGGAGCAGGGCCTCGGCATCAGCATCATGCCGGAGCTGCTGCTCAAGGGGAGGAACGACAGGCTGCAGATCCTGCCGCTGATCCCGGAGGCGAAGCGTACCATCGGCATGGCTATCGCGGCCTCGGAAAAAGCGGGCCCGGCCACCCGCCGCTTCGCCGATTACGTGGTGCGCTATGTGAAGGCAAACGCGTCCTGATACTGAAATCTGATAGAAGAGTTCAATTCTTTCCGGCGGAATTTGTGCCATACTTCGTTGGAGCCCTTGCAAATATATCTCCATTATTTGCTGCGGCCTTCGCCTTGTCTGGCGCAAATTCCACTCGATAATCTTTTGAACTCTCTTATCAGATTTCAGTATGAGCGGGGAAAAACTTTTGGATTGTGAACACATAAACAGGCCCTGAGGTTTGACATTGCCCCGAGAATGGGATAAAATAAAAAAGCTCCACTAATTATTCAATATGAGGTGCAAATATGTACAAAGTTGTTACCAAGCGTTTTCTGAACGACGCCAAAACGATCTGCCTTTTTGAGATCGAGGCGCCGCTCATCGCGCGCCATGCCCAGGCAGGCCAGTTCGTGGTCTTCCGTCTGGACGAGCAGGGTGAGCGCGTCCCCGTCTCCGTGGCCGGCTATGACCGCGAGAAGGGCACCGTGACCGTTATGGTGCAGGCTGCCGGCAAGACGACCAAAATGCTGCACACCGTGGAACAGGGGGACGTGATCTCCGATATCGTCGGCCCTCTGGGCAAGGCCACCGAAATGGAGGGGCTGAAGAAGGTATGCGTGGTTGGCGGCGGCGTGGGCTGCGCCATCGCTTACCCCATCGCCAAGGAGATGCACGAGAAGGGCATCGAGGTGACCTTTATCGCCGGTTTCCGCTCGGCTGACATCGTGATCCTCAAGGAGGAACTGAAGGCCGCCTCCGACAAGCTCATCATCGCGACCGACGACGGCTCCTACGGCGTAAAGGGCTTCACCACCGTGTTCCTCAAGGAAGAGATCGAGGCCAATATCAAGGAGGGCAAGCCCCAGTTTGACCGCGTCATCGCCATCGGACCGGACATCATGATGAAGTTCCTGGCCGACGTGACCCGCCCCTACGGCATCAGCACCATCATCTCTCTCGACCCCATCATGGTCGACGGCACCGGCATGTGCGGCTGCTGCCGCGTGATCGTGGACGGCGAGACCAAGTTTGCCTGCGTCGACGGGCCCGACTTTGACGCCCACAAGGTGGACTTCGACTCCCTCATCAAGCGCGCCGCCTTCTATAAGGACGAGCAGGACGAAGCGGCCCAGCACATCTGCCGCATCACGGGAGGTAAGAGAAATGGCTAATACGAAAGTCAACATGAGCATGACCAAGGCCGAGATGCCCGAGCAGGACCCCGTAGTCCGCGCCGGCAATTTTGACGAAGTGGCCCTGGGCTACGACGCGGAGACCGCCATGAAGGAGGCCGCCCGCTGCCTGGACTGCAAGAATTCCCCCTGCCGCACCGGCTGCCCCGTGGCCGTGAAGATCCCCCGCTTCCTTGAGAAGGTCCGCGAGGGCGACTTTGACGCCGCCTATGAGATCATCACCTCCACCAACTCCCTGCCCGCCGTCTGCGGCCGCGTCTGCCCGCAGGAGAAGCAGTGCGAATCCAAGTGCGTGCGCGGCATCAAGGGCGAATCTGTCGGCATCGGCCGTCTGGAGCGCTTTGTGGCCGACTACCACATGGCCAAGGAGAACCTGCCCGATCCCGTCGCCCCCGCGTCCAACGGGCACCGTGTCGCCGTCATCGGCTCCGGCCCCGCCGGCCTGACCTGCGCGGGCGACCTGAGGAAGATGGGCTATGACGTGACTGTCTTCGAGGCCTTCCACAAGTCGGGCGGCGTGCTGGTCTACGGCATCCCGCAGTTCCGTCTGCCGAAGGAGATCGTGGCCGCCGAGATCGCGAACCTCCAGAAGATGGGCGTCAAGATCGTCAACAACGCCATCATCGGCAAGTCCATCACCGTGGACGAGCTGTTTGCCGACGGCTTCGAGGCCGTGTTCATCGGCTCCGGCGCGGGCCTGCCGCAGTTTCTGCACATCCCCGGCGAGAACCTGCTGGGCGTCTACTCCGCCAATGAGCTGCTGACGCGCACCAATCTCATGAAGGCCTACCGCGACGATTACGATACGCCGATCAAGCGCTTCGGCAAAGTCGCCGTCGTCGGCGCGGGCAACGTCGCGATGGACGCCGCGCGCGTCGCCAAGCGTCTGGGCGCGGAGCATGTGTATATCGTCTACCGCCGCGGCGCGGACGAGCTGCCCGCCCGCAAGGAGGAGGTCGAGCACGCCGAGGCCGAGGGCATTGAATTCCGCCTGCTCAACAACCCCTGCGCGATCCACGGCGATGAGAACGGCCATGTGACCGGCATCGAGTGCATCAAGCAGGAGCTGGGCGAGCCGGACGAGAAGGGCCGCCGCAAGCCCGTTCCCGTCAAGGACTCCAACTGGGTCCTGGACGTCGACACCGTCATCATCGCCATCGGCACCAGCCCCAACCCGCTCATCCGCAACACCACCTCCGGCCTGAGCTTCACCAAGAAGGGCGGCATCGAGGCGGACGAGGGCGGCGTGACCTCCCGCGAGGGCGTCTTCGCCGGCGGCGACGCGGTCACCGGCTCCGCCACCGTCATCCTCGCCATGGGCGCGGGCAAGGCCGGCGCGAAGAGCATCGACGAGTATATCAAGAGCAAGGCTAAGTAAAAGCAATATGGCATGGAAACGCCCCGTCTTTCGACGGGGCGTTTCAGACGGCAGACAAACGCAGATCAAAACAAGTCTCGCATTTTTTTCGCGCCGCCGCGCGAAAAATCAGTCAAAACCCGTTTTTTTCGGGGGCGTGTACCTCGGAAAAAACACTTCTCAGCATGCAAGTGCGCGAGCGTCCCCCGCAAGCGAGTGCG
Source organism: Oscillospiraceae bacterium (assembly GCA_902778285.1). Lineage (GTDB taxonomy): Bacteria > Bacillota > Clostridia > Oscillospirales > Oscillospiraceae > Limivicinus. The sequence goes on from CACYXC010000029.1 coordinate 13,607, forward strand.
CGCGGCAGGCTGCCGCCCTACTGTCGGCAAAGCCTTCCGGCTTTGCCGACAGTATAAAACGCCCCGTCTTTCGACGGGGCGTTTTTCCGTCTTGTGCATCGGCGGGAAAGCAGGTATAATATATCTGTTATCCGACAAAAGACAGAAAGGGGAGTTGCGCATTGCGAATCAAGAAAATCCTTCTCCTGCTCTTTGCCGTCCCGCTGCTGTTCCTGGCCTGGTATTCTCTCTCCCTCCCGGGGAGAGAGACGCAGAAGCCCGAAGCCGTCGTCACGGAGGCAGCGCCGGCAGCGCCTGCCGAGCCGACGCCGGAAGCGACGCCGGAGCCCGAGCCGACCCCGGAGCCGACGCCGACGCCGCGCCCGCTCTCTCCCGCGGCGCTGAGCTTCAACTACATCGACCCCGAGCTCTATGCGCCCATCGAGCAGAAGGGCGAGCTCATCTATCTGGATTACGAGACGAAGGACTACCACTACGGTACGGAGGGCCCCTACGCCAAGCGTATGATGGTCTACCTGCCCTACGGATACGATGTGTCGCAGCGCTACAACGTCCTCTTCCTGCTGCACCCCTCGGGTCTGGATCAGTACTTCTGGCTCCCGGGCGAGCTGCCCTATGAGCAGTTCAGCCTCACCATGACGGACCTTTTGGACAACATGGTCGCCCGCGGCCTCATCGAGCCGACGATCGTCGTCGCCCCCAGCGGCTATATCACCGACACCGCCTGGCAGGCGCACGACTCGGTGCGCGACTATGACCAGTTCGGACATGAGTTTGCAAACGAGATCATGCCCCTCGTCACGGAGCGGCTCGCGACCTACGCCGAGGGCAGCGAGCACGCGCAGATCGCCGCCGCGCGGGAGCATTTCGGCGTGGCGGGCGCCAGCTTCGGCTCCTACATGGCGCGCAACAGCGTCCTCGGACCGAATCTGGACCTCTGCGCCAACTACGCCATGATCGGCGGCGGCTCCCTGCGGCAGGACGACCTGCGCAACGAGTGGGCAGCTGCCGGCAGGACCCCTGACACATATCCCATCCACCGGCTCATCGTGGTCGAGGGCGAGCTGGACGACCGGCTGGAGCCGGAGCGCTCCTACCACGCCCTGCGCGAATGGACCGACGTTTTCAGCGCCGACAATCTGAGCTATGAGCTGATCGCAGGCGCCACCCACGACAGCCGCGAGTGGATCAACGGCGTTTTCAACGCGGCCCAGCTCTTCTTCCGGGATGACATCCCCATGGAGGTTGCGCCATGAAGACGCTGCGCATGATCCTCTGCCTGCTGCTGACGGCCTCGCTGCTGCTGGCCCTGCCCCTCGCGGCCTCGGCCGACGACGGGCAGCCCTTCGCCCTGACCGTGGTGGTCGCCGGAAGCGAGATGCCCGTGCGCGCCCTGCAGGACGCCTACGCCGGCAACCTCTATCTCTCCCTGCGCGACCTGTCCGCCGCGCTGAGCGGGAGCGCGAAGCAGTTCCGCTATTTCTACACCTACACGAACGAGGACGGCTACATCTTCCACGTCAGCCCCGGCGAGGAGGCGGACAACCTCTCCGGCGGCTCTTCCTTCCCCGCGCAGAGCAAGGTCACCTACCTGCCGCTGCGCCGCAACCGCCTCTTCGTGGGCGAGCAGGAGCGCAAGTATTACAGCTACCGCGAGGACAGCAACCTCTATCTCGGCCTGACCGATATCGAACTGATGCTGGACGTGACGGTCAAGCCTCTGTCCGGGACACGGGTGGAGTTCCTCACCGACACGGAATTTCGCCCCAATCTGCAGAATCTGCGGGAGGAGGGTTATTTCGAGGCCTTCAACGCCATTGTTCTGGGCGACGTGACGAACGGCAAGCTGCTCTTTACCAGTCAGGCCAGCCGGAGCTTCCCGATCGCGAGCCTGACGAAGCTGATGAGCTATCTGCTGATCGTCGAGGCCGTGGAGGACGGCCGGGTGCGCTGGAACGATCCCGTGCCCATCTCCGCCGCGGCGGAGGCCCTGTCCGATTCCGCCGACGGCATCATTGAAATGCACGAGGGCATGGTCGTCCCGCTCGACGAGCTGGTGACGGCGATGCTTCTGGCCTCCAGCAACGAGTCCGCCCTCGCGCTGGCCGAGTACGTCGCCGGCTCCGAGGCCGCCTTTGTCGAGCGGATGAATGCGCGGGCGAAGGAGCTGGAGCTCAAATCCGCAGAGTTCTACACGGCGACGGGGCTTCCGGTCTACGTGGGGGAGAGCGTTCCCGTCAAGCGGCAGAACCTGATGAGCGCCAACGATCTCTTCGCGCTCTGCGGCTACCTGCTGGAGCACTTCCCGCAGCTGACCGACATCACCGCCCGCCAGTATGTCAAGCTCCCCACGCTCGACTATACCACCGCCAATTCCAACCCCATGGTCTTTAATCTGGAGGGCGTCACCGGATTGAAGACCGGCAACACCAACCGCGCCGGCTACTGCCTGAGCGTCTCCCTCCCCGTCATGGTCGGGGGCGAGGGGCATAACCTGATCCTCGTGATGCTCGGCGCCGAGAGCGTGGAGCTCCGCGGGCAGGCGGCCGAGATCCTGCTGCGCTGGGCCCGGCAGACTTACGCAGACTGAGGCGAAACGCATGGAAATGAACTACTGCATGCAGTGCGGGACCAGGCTGGAGATCCGCGAGCATGAGCACGAGGGCCCGACCCCCTGGTGCGAGACCTGCGGCGCGTGGCGCTATCCGATCTTCAACACCGCCGTCAGCATGATCGTCATGAACGAGCAGCGCAGCAAGGTGCTGCTTATCCGGCAGTACGGCCGCCCCTTCTATGTGCTGGTTGCAGGTTATGTAAACCAAGGCGAGGACGCCGAGGCCGCCGCCGCCCGGGAGCTCCGGGAGGAGGTGGGGCTGGAGGTCCTCTCCGCCCGCTTTAACCACAGCCATTACTTCGCCCCGACCAACACCCTGATGCTGAATTTCACGGTCACGGTGGCCGAGCCGGAGGTCCACGCCAATTTCGAGGTGGACGACTGGCGCTGGTTCAGCGTCGAGGAGGCCAGGCGCAACATCAAGCCCAACAGCCTTGCCCAGGCCTTTCTCGAGGGCTTCTTCACCGGCGAATACCCCTTCTGAATCACTGTGCAACAGTTCTGCCGCACTCCTTTGAAAGTCCGTTCTATTGGACAGGTCTTCACGTATACTGAGACCATAAAGAACAAAGGAGGCTGCGGACATGAAGGGATATTTCACGGCAAACGGATACTATGGACTGGTCGGCGGCAGGTATGTGCTCTTCGCCTCCGAATCGGACTATAACGACTACATGATGACGTAACGCCGCAGGGCGTTTCGCCGGACCGCGCGGGTCAGCAATTCCCCGTATTTCCGGGCATGGTCCGACAGAATCTGCACCCCTTTGCGTTTATGATGGACGCAAAGGGGTGATTTTTGTGAAAAAGCTTTGGATCGCACTGCTGATGCTCCCGATCCTGCTGAGCCTGAACACCTGCGCAAGCGAGCACAGCGTCCCGAACTACCGTGCGCTGCTGGTGGAGGCGGTCACAGAGGGTGACTATGACGGCGGACAGAGGCTCGCCGCGGAGCGGAATTCTCGCATCGAACAGGGGCGGCTCGCGGAAGAGCCGGTGGACTTCGACGAGCTGCAGCTGCTCGCCCGGGTGATCTACGCCGAGGCGGGCGACCGCCTCTACAGTGACGCTTACCGGATGTGCGTGGGGGAGCTGATCCTCAACCGCGTGGATTCCCCGGAGTTTCCGGACACGCTTGAGGAGGTCGCGTACCAGAGGGGACAGTTTGTCTGCGTCGGCGAGCCGGAGTTTGAGGATCTTCGGCCGAGCCGCGCCTGCGCGGAGGCCGCGCTGCAGCTGCTGATGGGCGAGAGGCGGCTTGCGCCGCAGGTGCTCTACCGCTCACCCTGGCAGATCGGCCCGGCCTATGTGCGCTTTTACGACCGCCGCCTCGGCTATACCTACTTCTGCGAGAGCGTATACCCGGAGCTTTACGAAATCGAAGAGGAAACCAGCGGAACCCCCGCCTTCTGAGGCGGGGGTTCCGCTCAGCTATCTCGTTTCCAGGTAATCGTCCAGAAGCTGCTCGGCGAGCCCGCCCGGCGCAACGCGAGAGCGCGCCTCCCCGATTGGGACCCACTCCCAGCCGTCGACCTCCCAGTTGGGCGAGGGCTCGTCCTCGGGGACCGTGACCGAGTAGTGGAGCATCAGCGTCTCGGAGGGGGCGTACCAGCGGCTGCGGCAGAAGGTCAGCTCCCGCGCCGTCATGCCCAGCTCCTCGCGCACTTCCCGTACGACGGCGTCCTCCGCCGTCTCGCCCTTGTCCACGTAGCCCGCCGTGAACACGGCGTCCTTCTCGCCGTACTGGCGGATCAGGAGCATCCTCGTCCGCCCCGGGTCCAGCACGGCCACGCTCACGGCGATGGCGAACAGGGGATAGCGCCAGTCCCCGCAGCGCGGGCACCAGGCGACGGGGCCGTCCGTCGGATGCTGCCGCAGCACCGGCTTTTCCCCGCAGACGGGGCAGAAATTCAGCTGCATGCCGCGCTCCCTTCTCCGTTCAGATAACGGACCAGCACGGCCAGCCCCTCCGAGGGGACGCAGAAGCGCTCGCGGCTGTGCGTGATCTCCCGCCGCACCGTGTCCAGATCGAACCAGCGCACCTCGTCCACCTCGCTCGCCTGCAGGCGCAGCGCCGTCTCGTCCACCGGCTCCCGGTACACGTAGACGCGCGTAAACTCGTTGTCCCGGAAGAGGCTTCCGTGGAACATCTTCTCATAGCGGATGCGGAAAAAGCCGGCCTCGTGCAGATGCCCGGGCTCGGCGCGGATGCCGAGCTCCTCCTCCAGCTCCCGCAGGGCGGAGGGCAGAAAATCCACGCCCGCGGGGATGTGCCCCGCCGAGGAGGTGTCGTACAGCCCGGGGAAGGACTCCTTGTCCATGCTGCGCTTCTGCAGCAGGATCTGCGTTTTGCCGCCCCTTTCGCGCACAATCCAGACGTGGGCCGTGCGGTGCAGGACGCCGTCCCGGTGGGCGGCAGCCCTGTCCACGGTCATGCCGGTGGGCCGTCCCTGCTCGTCGCAGATATCCAGAATCTCCATGCGGTGAATCCCTTCTTTCCTATGCGGCCATTGTAGCATGAGGACAGGCGACATGCAAGACGGGCCTGCCTTCCCGTATGTTCCGGGAGACGCCGGCAGCCTCTCCCGGCATTGCTCTCCGGGAAGGAGAAAAACGCTGGCTAAACCTGTCAGAATCACCAAAAAAAGGCAAAAACAGCTCCTTTTCTGTGGAAGAACTTGACATTTCGAACACAATGGCTATAATGAGGCAGGGCAGCGGCCCGGAAAAGACGCTGCCCAAAATACAGACAACAACAGGGTCCTTTGGGCTCTGAATGCAATAAGGAGAGTATTATGCCCAAAAAGAATGTCACGGCGGATGAATCCGCTGTTCAGGAAAAAGCCGTCGCCGTCGAAGAGCCGGTGACGGCCGAAGCCGCCGAAAAGCCGGTCAGGAAGACGGCTGCGAAGAAGAGCGCGGCGAAGAAGACCGAGACGGCCGAAGCCGCGGAGAAGCCCGCGAAGAAGACGGCGGCGAAGAAGCCCGCGGCGAAGAAAGACGCGACTGCCGAGGCCGCGGAAAAGCCCGTGAAGAAGCCCGCCGCCCGGAAGAAGACTGTCAAGGCCGAGACAGCGGAGAGCGCTCCCGCTGCGGAGACCCCGGCCGAAGAGAATCTCAACGACATCACCGTGGAGATCTATGAGGAGCCCGCCGAGGCGGCTCCCCCGGTCGAGGAAGCCCCCGCGGAGGAGATGAGCCTGCCCCAGCCCAGAAGAAGCGTCGCTTTCATCGGCTCGGAGTGCTATCCCTTCGTCAAGACCGGCGGCCTGGGCGACGTGATGTACGCCCTGCCCAAAGCTCTGGCCGCCCGGAACTGTGACGTGAAGGTCATCCTGCCCCGTTATAAGTGCATCCCCAGGAAATGGCAGGAAAAGATGGTCTACCGCGGCGAGTTCATGATGGATCTGTGCGCCGACGGCCGCAGCTTCTATGTCGGCATCATGGAGTATGTCTGGGACGGCGTGGTCTATGACTTCATCGACAACGAGGAGTTCTTCTCCGCCGGCAACCCCTACATCAACCTGATCGACGACATCCCCCGCTACTGCTTCTTCTCCAAGGCCGCGCTGGCCGCTCTGAACTACATGAACTGGGTGCCCGACATCGTCCACTGCCACGACTGGCAGGCGGCTCTGGTGCCCATCTATCTGCGTACGCTCTTCGCCGGCACCCCCGTGGCCAGCGCAAAAAGCGTCCTGACCATCCACAACCTGCGCTTCCAGGGCCTGTACGGCATCCCCACCATCAAGTACTGGTCCGGTCTGCCCGACCACGTGTTTAACATCGACGTGCTCAAGCAGGGCTATGACGACGCCAACATGCTCAAGGGCGGCCTGGCCTACGCCGATATGATCACCACCGTGTCCCCCACCTACGCCGGCGAGATCCAGACCCCGTTCTACGGCGAGAATCTGGACGCCCATATGCGTCACCACGCATATAAGCTGCGCGGCATCGTCAACGGCATCGACACCGTGCAGTGGGACGCCTCCACCGACTCGAAGCTCGCCGCCAACTACGACGCGGAGAACGTCATTGCGCAGAAGAGGGCCAACAAGAGGGCGCTGCAGGAGGCTCTCGGCCTCGAGCAGGACGAGGGCAAGTTCGTCATCGGCCTGATCTCCCGCCTGACCGACCAGAAGGGCCTCGACCTGGTCAACGCCATTCTGCCCCAGCTCATCGACGGCAACACGCAGGTGGTCGTCCTCGGCACCGGCGATGCGCATTATGAGGACTCCTTCCGCTGGTTCGAGCAGGCCTATAAGGGCAGCGTCTGCTCCTACATCGCCTACGATGAAGGCCTCGCCCATCAGATCTACGCCGCTTCCGACGCGCTGCTGGTGCCCTCCCTCTTCGAGCCCTGCGGCCTGACCCAGCTGATCGCCATGCGCTACGGCACCGTGCCCATCGTGCGCGAGACCGGCGGACTGAAGGACACCGTGGCGCCCTACAACCAGTACGAGAACAGCGGCAGCGGCTTTACCTTCGACCGCTACGAGACCGGACTGCTGCTCGACGCGATCAACCGCGCCAAGACCCTGTACTTCACCGAGCGCGAGCGCTGGGACGAGATGGTGCGGCGTGACATGGCCAGGGACGTGTCCTGGGGCGTGTCCGCGGAGCAGTACCGCGCCCTGTATCTGGAGCTCAAGCCCTGAGGCGGACAGGTGCCGCTTCGCCCCGACAAGCAAAAACCGTCTGTATCCGTACGGATACAGACGGTTTTCCATTCGGTTATAACGGCTCCCTCCGGTCCTTTCGCGCCGGAGGGAGCCGTTATATGCGGGGATGCTTCGGGGCGTCAGCCCTCTTCGAAGGCGGCTTTCCCGGCGCCGCAGATCGGGCAGACATAGTCCTCGGGCACCTCGTCGCCCTCGTAGACATATCCGCAGACCTTGCAGATCCACTTCTTCGCCGCGGGGGCCTTCTCCGCATCGAGGACCTCGCCCGCGTCCAGCAGGGAGGCGGACACGGCGTCGGCCAGCTGCTGCAGCGCGTCGGAATCTCCCTTGCCCGGGCTGGAGCGGATGGTCACGGTGTCGCCGACGATCGAACAGTCTGTGAGCCGCCCGACGATCTCACGCATCAGCCTGCCGGAAGCGGGGGACCAGCTGCCGTTCTCCACGATGGCGAAGGCGCGGTTCTGCAGATTATGCGCCTCCAGATCGAGCAGGAAGTTCTTCATCGGTGTGAAGATGCCCATATTGTAGGTGATCGAGGCCAGAACGATGTGGCTGCAGCGGAAGGCCTCGGCGATCAGCTCGCTGACGTGGGTCTTGGACACGTCGTAGACCGCCACGTCGGCGACGCCGCCGCGGGAGAGCTGCGCGGCCAGCGCGTTTGCGGCGCTCTCGGTGCCGCCGTAGACGGAGCCGTACACGACCATGACGGCCTTCTCCTCGGGCGTGTAGCTGCTCCAGAGATCGTACTTCTCCAGGATCCAGCTCAGATCGCGGCGCCAGACGGGGCCGTGGGTGGGGCAGAGCATCTGGATAGGGACGCCCGCGGCCTTTTTCAGCACGGCCTGCACCTGCGGTCCGTATTTTCCGACGATGTTGCAGTAGTAGCGGCGGGCGTCGGGGAGCCAGTCCTTCTCGAAATCGACCTCATCGGCGAAGAGGTTGCCGTTGAGCGCGCCGAAGCTGCCGAAAGCGTCGGCGGAAAAGAGGATGCCGGTTTCGGTGTCGAAGGTCATCATGACCTCGGGCCAGTGGACCATCGGGGCCATCACGAAGCTGAGGGTATGCCTGCCGACCCGGAGCGTATCGCCCTCGCCGACGAGGATCGCCCGATCGGTGATGTCGCAGGCGAAGAACTGATTGAGGATCGCAGCCGCCGCCTTCGTGCAGACGACCTGCGCGTTGGGATAGCGGACCAGCACCTCGGAGATGGCGGAGCTGTGGTCCGGCTCCATGTGGTTGACCACGAGGTAGTCCAGCGCTCTCCCGTCCAGCGCCGCAGTCAGGTTCTCGAAGAACTGACCGGTGACGGAGCGGTCCACCGTGTCGATCAGCACCGTCTTTTCGTCCAGCAGGACGTAGGAATTGTAGGCCACGCCCCGGGGGATGGGATAGACGTTCTCGAACAGCTCGATGCGCCGGTCGCTGACGCCGACATAGACGATGTCGTCCGTGACCATGCGGACGCTGCCGACGCCGGCGAACTTCTTCTTGCCTTCAAAGGGCTTTCCGGCCTCCGGCGCGTCCTCGGCGAAGGCGGCCGCGCCGCCCAGAACGGACGCGGCGGCAAGCCCGGCCGCGCCCGCGGCCGCCGCTTTCAGAAAATCTCGTCTTGCGATCTCTCTGCTCATGGTTTTTGCTCCTTTCGCATTTTATTTCCTGCAATATGCTCTAAACTACTATACGGGAAATCGGGCCGCTTTTCAACAGAAAAATGACGGAGAGGATGCGCTCAGAACAAACGCGCCCGCGGCAGTCGCCGCGGGCGCGTGGATCATATAAGACAGGACATGGATCAGAGCGCTGCAAGCCTGGCAATGCTCTGCGCATAGTCCGCGTCGATCAGCGTTACCTCCTCGCCGCAGCGGCGGCAGCCCTCGATGAACAGCCGGTTATCCGCCTTCAGCGCGTCCCGTGTGCAGTCCGAATCGTCCAGCCGCGTCTCGATATCGGAGGCGTGCGCCAGGATCTCGTCAAAATGCGCGTCGATGTATGCGTCCGTAAAAGCGAGGCAGAGATAACGGATCTCGGACAGATAGCGCTCGCCGAAATCCCGCCGCCAGTCAAAGGGGATGTAGCAGCCCTCCACGATCATATCCTGCCGGTTTTCGATCGCGGTCTTCACCATCTCACGGACGATGGGCCAGAGATAAGCGGTGAGCTCCCGGTCGTTCTCCGGCGTCAGGGTGGTGTTCCCGCTCCGGATCAGACCCATCTTCAGATGGTCGATAGAGAGATAGGGGATATGATGCTTTTCGAGCAGCCGCTGAGCCAGAAGGGTCTTTCCGGTGTGGGACGCCCCTGCGATCAGAATGACCATGCCGCGGCCCTCATGCGCCAAGCTGCCCGAGCATCCAGGCTCTGACCGCCGCGACGGCCTCGTCCAGATGGTAGTCATAGCAGTGCGTGTCCCCGGGGATGACCGCCAGCTTCGCGTTCCGATAGCGCGCCGCCGCCTCGGCGGCGCATCGCAGCGGGATGGTCTCGTCCGCGCCGCCGTGCACGATCAGGACCGGCCCGGGGTATCTGTCGACGGCCTCCTCCACATGGATCGTCTGGGCGACGCGGAGGTAGTTCCCGCCCAAAACCCAGCCGTAGGACGACCGGATCTCTTCCGGCAGATGATCGGGATCGTAGTCGACGCCGAGAGTGTGGCCGCGCCTCGCGTCATCCGGGATGCATGTCGCCGGCGACAGGGGGATGAGCCCCTTGACCTGCTCATGCTTCAGTCCGGCCGCGAGCATCACGGTCAGACCGCCCTGGGAGTGGCCGCAGAGATAAATGCCCGTCACGAAGTCCAGAGAGCGGGCATAGTCGATGACCGTCATGGCGTTCGTCATCCACTTGAAGAGCGTGTGATTCCTAAACTCGCCGCCGCTGTGTCCGTGCCCGTACATGTCTACGCGCAGCGTCGCACAGCCGATGTCGTTGAGCATTTCGGAGACGGCGACGATATGCCGCTCCTCCATATGCCCGGTGAAGCCGTGGATGACGATGACAAGCGGGCATTTTCCGGAAAAGTCCCGCGGCAGGTCAAGCTTCGTGTTCAGCGCGATGGCGTCGTCCATGAGGATCATATGCTTGCCTCCTCCCGTCACGGCAGAGCGGTCGGCCCTGCTGCCGAACCGACAGCTTCATGCTTTTCGCCCTGCTGCCGGCGCAGCTCCTGCCGGGGCAGGAAATAATCACGGTAGAGAAAGCTCAGGATCGCCGCCGCGGGGATCGCCAGCAGCATTCCCCAGACGCCGAACATGTTGCCCAGTACGATGGTCGCAATCAGGATCAGCAGGCCGGAGACGCCGAGAGAGCTGGAAAAGAGCTTCGGCTTGAGGATATAGCCGTCCACAAACTGCAGCGCCACACAAAAGATGAGGAAAATCAGCGCGTGCGCGGGCTTGACCAGCAGCAGCACGAAGCCGCCGATCACTGCGCCGATGATGGGGCCGAAGTTCGGCACCAGATTCGTCACGCCTACCACGACGGATACAAGTCCCACATACTGCATGCCGCACACCAGCATGAAGACCGCGTTGGCTCCGGCGATGATCAGCGAATCCAGCAGAGTCTGCCCGAGGTAGCTGACGAGGATCGTGTCGCAGCGCAGAACGAAGTCGAGGAATGCCTCGTTCGTGTTCTCACGCAGGAGCGCCCGTATCAGCCGCCAGAAGCCGCCCATGACCTGGTTCTTCTCCAGCAGGATATAGACCGCGAGGATCAGGGCGATCACGGTAGTCACGATCCCCTTACCGGAGTTGGCGACGGCGTTGAGGATCCGTCCCGCGTTTTCGCTGACAAAGCCGGCGACCGAACCCATGGCGTTCTCCGTCAGAGTCTGCAGATGTACGTCGTCGACGACCAGCTGCAGCGGGCCGGACTCGATCAGCCCGCCGAGGGAAGAGGCATAGCCGTCAAAATTTTCCGAGAAGAGCAGAATGCTCCGCGCAAGCTGCGGGATCAGCATCCCCAGCAGAAACGTCACCGCCACCAGCGCCGTCAGGACGGCGAGTCCGACCGAGAGCGCCCAGCGCGTCTTCCCCAGTTTGCTTTTGGCAAACAGCCGGTAGTAGAAGAACCTCGCCAGCGGATTGAGGATATACGCAAAGATAAAGGCCAGAAAGACCGCCTTGAAATTGCCGAGAAAGCTGCCGATCGCCGACAGCACCGGCCTGATGTTGGACAGCAGCACATAGAACGCCACGCCGATGCAGGCGATCACCGCGCCGGTGTACCACTTTTTTTTCGACAGATTTTTGAAGATCAAGCCATCATCTCCTTTTTTTGCCCGTCTGCAGCGGGATAGCCCGCAGATTTGTTCTCCCGCCGCTGTTTTTTTGCTCCGGACCGGAGCGTAAGTCTTCCGGAAAGACTGTGTTCACGTCCGTGAAGATGCCGGTACTTCCTGCTCAGCTTTCTTCATTCAGGTCGGAGACCTGTCTGATTATCGCCTCTTCCTCCCAGATGCCGTTATCGATCCACTGCCGGATGCTCACCGGCAGCATCTCCGGCTTATAGTCAGGATAGAGCTTTTTTATTTCCTCATCCTTAACCTCGAAGGAGGGTTGACCGTTTTTATTGACACCGTTCCTCGAAATGAGGATATAGGCGGTGAAGGAATACAGGAGCTGCGCGATATTGGGGATCTGATGCTCTGTCATTGTGTCGTAGAGCCGGGAAAATTCCTGCAGGGCGCAGGTCAGGCTGCGAAAGTTGCGGTATTTCCCGCTCTCGCCTTCCCGGGCAGGCGGATCCGCGACAAAGACAGCGTGGATGATCTGCTCATTCTCAGCCAGAAAATCCGCATATTCCGGGTTTGGCCATTTGGCCTTCGTGACGATGCTGTGAATGATCTCCTGATACTCCGGGACATATCGCACTGTGCGGGCGATCGTTTTTTCCTTTATCATCCTGTAGGCGACGGGATCGATCGAAGCCATTGCTTTGACAAACTCCTCTTCCCCGATCACGATGGTCGGAAAGCCCTTGTTTTCACAGTATTCGTTGATGGTGCCGATCACGATGTTCAGGTCCAGTTTGGAGCGGCTCAGGTCATCGAAGACCAGCACGACCCGTTTTTGTATCCCTTTTTCGTGATAATCTTCAACGACGGGTTCCAGGGGGATGTATTCCATCGGATCGACGGAAACGATCGCGGAGGCAATGCCTCCGCTGACCGGGTTGAGAGACATCAGAATGTTTTTGATCACAGTGAGCAGGCCGCCGTTTTTGATGCGCTCGCCTTTCTGGTCCAGCTTGCCCAGAAATGGCGTACAGGTATAGAGCCATTGCTTTTTGACTGCGTTATTCAAAGCGGATACGCTGTCCACGCCGAGCAGAGAGACACGAACAATGAAGTGCGTGGATTTGAGAGCCTCCGACAGCTCTTTTTCTATGAGATGTGTTTTCCCGCAGCCCCACTCGCCGGTGAGCAGAAGGGCGCCCAGATGCTGCTCTTCGCTGCAATAGCGGACCAGTTCCTGTAATGTGCTCGTACAATCATCTCCAATCGCAAGCTGCCCAGCACGATCCCGCCCGGACAGAACTCGAGTCATTATCTCAGTATAGCACAGAAACCGGCACTGAGCAAATGGAAAACAAAAAAAGTCGGTGTCAAGTTGTTGTAGGAAAAAGAGCAAGGGTTCAAAATGGTCTAAGAGCGTTGAAGAGTGGAGTGACCTTGTTTTGCCGAGCAGGGAAAGAT
>CACYXC010000030.1 GCA_902778285.1 Oscillospiraceae bacterium
GTAATCCCCTTTCGCAGTACAATCTGTGCAAAAATGGGAACTTTTTCGGAAGTTCCCATTTTTGCCGCTCAAGCTGTCGACACTTTGTCGACAGCTTGACGCAGCGGGAGAAATCCAGCTGCGTTTCATACTGCGGCCTGACAGTATGTAAAAAAGCCGGAAACGCATGGGGAGAGCGCGAGAGGGGATTGGTGATTCCCTCTCGCGTTTGATATGCTCAAAAATGAGAACTTTTTTGGAGGTTCTCATTTTTGATTCTCAAGCTGTCGCACTTAGTCAACAGCTTGAGAGGGGATGAAAATAGCTCTTGACATATGCAAATATATTTGATACAATATATTTGCAAAAAATGGAAAGGAGGGAGGAACGATGGACTACGATGCGCGTGGGGCAATGAGGCTCGTCAATCAGCTTTGCTTCCCGCTTTATGCCGCGGCGAGAAATGTGACAGGCCTGTATACGCCCTGGCTCAAGCCTCTGGGCCTGACTTATACGCAGTATATCGTCTTTCTCGTCCTGTGGGAGAGAGACGGCGTCTCGGTCACGGAGATCGGTGAGAAGCTGATGCTGGACAACGGAACGCTCTCTCCTCTGCTGAAAAAAATGGAGCAGGCCGGATACATCCGCAGACAGCGGAGCCGGGAGGATGAGCGCGTGGTCGTGATCACGCTCACGGAAGCCGGGAAGGCCCTGCAGGAAAAGGCGAAGGACGTTCCCGAAAAAGTCGCCCGCTGCATCGACCTGCCGCCGGAGAAGGTGCAGACGCTTTACTGTCTGCTTTATGAATTATTGAACAATCAAAAGAACAATAATCATCGGATGGCGAAATCAGTCGAGGATTCGATTGATTTTGCTGCCAAACGACAAGTTTGGCAGCAAATGATTCTTTGAATCATTCGCCCGATGCTCATTGCAATGAATACATGGCAAAACAGCTCCGCTGTTTTGCTGCGCCGCAAAGCGGCGCGGCGAAAAGCTTTTCGGCTTTTCGCCATCCTATAGTCATTATAAGGAAGGAGCAAAAACATGAAAACAGTCTATGATTTTACGGTGAAGGACAGACAGGGAAACGACTTCAGCCTCTCTTCGCTTCAGGGCAAGGTGCTGCTGATCGTCAACACGGCGACCGGCTGCGGCTTTACCCCGCACTACGAGCCGCTTGAGGCCATGTACAAGGAGCTGAAGGATCAGGGCTTCGAGATCCTGGACTTCCCCTGCAACCAGTTCGCCAATCAGGCGCCCGGCAATGACGACGAGATCCACGAGTTCTGCACGCTGAAGTTCGGCACGGAGTTCCCGCAGTTCAGAAAGATCGACGTCAACGGCGAGAATGCGGAGCCTCTGTTTGCGTTTCTGGCGACGGAAAAGCCCTTCGCCGGCTTCGGCAAGGGCCTGAAAAACGCGGCGCTGAACAAGTTCGCGGACATGAACAACAAGCAGTACGGCGAAAAAGCCTACATCAAGTGGAACTTCACGAAGTTCCTGATCGACCGCGAGGGCAAAGTCATCGCGCGCTTCGAGCCCACCGTGGATATGAGCGAAGTCAGAGCGGCCGTCGCTGCCGCTTTGCAGGCGTGAGGAAGGAAAGGAGAGCTGCGGCAAAGCTTGGCAAAAGCAGTGTGGAGGGTTAAAAATGGAATTCAAGGAAGTCGTTAAAAACCGTTATTCGTGCAAAAAGTATTCCGAGCGCCAGGTGGAGGCCGAAAAGCTGAGCGCCATCCTGAATGCCGGCCGCCTGGCCCCGACCGCCAAGAATCTGCAGGAGCAGCATGTGTATGTCGTCCAGACCCCGGAAGCGCTTGCGAAGATCGACGCGGTCACGCCCTGCCGCTACGGCGCGCCGACCGTCCTCGTCGTGGCCTTTGACAGCAAAAACGTCTTTACCTACCCCGGCGGAAAGCGCGATTCCGGCACGGAGGACGCCACCATCGTCGCCACGCACATGATCCTCGCCGCGGCGGACGAGGGCGTCGACAGCTGCTGGATCAATTTCCTCGACCCGGAAAAACTGGCCGAAGCGCTGGGTCTGCCGGAGAATGAGGAAGTCCTGATGGTCATGGATCTGGGCTACGCCGCCGGTGGCGCCGGCCCGCTCCCCAATCACGGCAGCCGGAAGCCTCTGGACGAGACCGTCAGCTATCTGTGATGAAGAACATGCAGGGAACAGAGACTGCAGGGATCGGCGTGTCCCGCGAAAAAACGATCATCCGAACCAGCGTCATCGGGATCGCTGCCAATGTGCTGCTCGCGGCGTTCAAGGCGGTGATCGGTCTGATGAGCAACTCCATCGCCATCGTGCTTGACGCGGTCAACAACATCTCCGACGCGGGCAGCTCGCTGATCACGATCGTCGGGACGAAGCTGGCCGGCAGGGAGCCGGACAAGAAGCACCCCTTCGGCTACGGACGCATCGAGTATTTGAGCGCGATGATCATCTCCGTGATCGTGCTGTATGCCGGCATCACCTCCTTCGTGGAATCCGTCAGGCAGATCATCCATCCGGAAACGCCGGACTATACGACCGTTTCCCTGATCATCGTGGCCGTGGCAGTCGTCGTCAAGATCCTGCTGGGGCGCTACGTCAAGAGCGTGGGCGTCAGGGTGAACTCGGATTCTCTGATCAACTCCGGCGAAGACGCGACGCTGGATTCCATCATTTCGGCCTCGACGCTGGTTGCCGCCGGGATCTTCCTGATCTTTCATGTCTCTCTGGAAGCCTGGCTCGGCGCGGTCATTTCCCTCGTCATCATCAAGTCGGGCATCGAGATGCTGAAGGACACGATCTCGCAGATCCTGGGGGAGAGGAACGACCCGGAGCTGGCGAGGAGCATCAGGCATACCGTCCTCGAGTTTCCCAATGTGCTGGGCGCCTATGACCTGGTGCTGAACAACTACGGCCCGGACGCCTGGAACGGCTCGATCCACATCGAGGTGCCGGACACCTGCTCCGCAAGCGAGCTGGATCAGCTCATCCGCAGCATCCAGACGGAGGTCCTCCGGCAGCATCAGGTCATCCTCACGGCCATCGGCGTGTACTCGGTGAACACGAAGGATGCGGAGATCATCGAGGCGCAGAAGAAGGTGCGCGAGATCGTCTTTGCCCATGAGCACGTGAAACAGATGCACGGTTTCTATCTGCAGAAGGACGAGAAGGCCATGCGCTTCGACGTCGTGGTCAGCTTTGACGCGGAGGACCGCCGCGCCGTGTACAGGGAAGCCGTCGCGGACGTGCAGAAGGCGTTTCCCGACTATACGCTGCAGGTCGCCATGGACACGGACTTCGCGGAAGAATAAAACGAAATACATCAGGAGAGACTGCTCCCGCCCGCCGGTGAAAACCGGCGGGCGGTTCAAGCTGTCAACAGAGTGTCGACAGCTTGAACCGTAAAAATGGGAACTTTCGAAAAATTCCCTTTTTACACGGATTGCACTGCGAAAGGGGATTACCGTCCCCTCTCGCGCTCTCCCCATGCGAATCCGACTTGTTCTGCAGAGCTTTGTCTACAGTCTGTCCCGCCTGCCGAAAACCGGCAGGCGGTTTTTTTCATCTCTTTAAAGTTCATTTTAGTTTGAGCCTCTATGATGGCCTCAGAAACAGAGAAGGAGGTCATCTCAAATGGACACAACCTGCATCTTCAAGAGGATCGAAAAGAAATATCTTCTCTCCGAGGCGCAGCATGAAGCGCTGCTCCGGAGGATCGGCCGGCATCTGAGGCCGGACGAATACGGCCGAAGCACGGTCCTGAGCCTGTATCTGGACACGCCGGATCACCGGATCATCCGCAGCTCCATGGAGGCGGTGGATTATAAGGAAAAGCTCCGTCTGAGGAGCTACGGAACGGCCGCGGCGGATTCCGCCGTGTTTCTGGAGCTCAAGAAAAAGTTCGGCGGCGTCGTGTATAAGCGGCGCGCGGCCATGACGCTCACGGAAGCGGAACGGTATCTGCGGATGGGGATCAAACCCTTCGAGAGCCAGATCATGTCCGAGATCGACTGGAGCATGCGGTTCTATAGGCGGCCGAATGGCGCCATGCTGATCGCCTGCGAACGGGAGGCCTGGTTCGATGAGGAGCACCCCGATCTCCGCCTGACCTTCGACCGAAACATCCGTTACCGCGAAAACGAGCTGCGCCTTGACAGGGGCTCCGCGGGGATCGGGCTGCTTCCGAAGGACACGGTGCTGCTCGAGATCAAGACAGCCGGCGCCATGCCACTGTGGCTGGCGGACGCGCTGGACGCGGAGGGCATCCTGCCGGGCAGCTTCTCCAAATACGGCGCCGCCTATCTGCGGACGCTGGAAGAAAAGATACACCCTATTTCCCTGATCGAAGGAGAAAAAAGAAATGTCGTCAATCTTTAGTTCGGTTCTGAGCGGGAGCTTCTCGGTCGGCCAATATCTGCTCTGCCTGCTTGCCGCCGGCCTCTGCGGCGCGATCGCGGCGCTGGCCCTGGGACGCGAAAGCACGGCCAGCCGAAGCTTTCTGATCTCGCTGGTCGTGCTGCCGATCATCGTCACCACGGTGATCCTGATGGTCAACGGCAACGTGGGTACCGGCATCGCCGTCGCCGGCGCTTTTTCGCTGGTGCGTTTCCGCAGCGCGGCGGGCAAGGCGCGGGACATCTCCGCGATCTTCCTCGTGATGACGGCGGGCCTCGCCTGCGCGGCGGGTTATATCACCGTCGCGCTGCTGTTCACGGTCCTTGCCTCCGGCGTGATGCTGCTGCTCTCCCGTATCCCGATGAGCTGCGACCGTTTCGCGGCGCTGCGCATCACGGTACCCGAATCGGTGCATTTTGCGGACGCCTTTGACGATCTCTTCGAGCAGTACACGAAGAGCCGGAAGCTTGTAAAGGCGAAGACCTCCAACATGGGAAGTCTGTATAAGCTGGATTACAGGATCGAAATGAAGGACCCCTCCGAGGCGCAGGCGTTTCTGGACGCCCTGCGCTGCCGGAACGGGAACCTGGAAATCGCTATCTTGAACGACACAGAAGAAGGAGAAGAATTATGAAAAAGTCTTTGAAAACCACGCTGGTCAGCGCGCTCGCGCTCTGTATGCTCGTCGGCTGCGGCTTTTCCCCCGCGGCCTCGGCGGAAACGCTATCCGCTGCATCGTCTTCTGCCGGAACGGTGCTGACCGCCGCGCTGTCAGAGTCGGCGATAGACACATCGGTGAGCGATCGTGACGCCTCGGGCGAATACGACGCCTCCGAGGCGGTGAAGCTTTCGGCGGACGGCGATCTGACGATCACGGAGGCGGGCGTATACGTCCTCTCCGGCGACTACGCGGGCATGATCGTGATCGACTCCGGCGAGGAGGACAAGGTCCAGCTCGTGCTGGAAAACGCTTCGATCACCAACGACAGCGGCCCCGCGATCTTTGTCCGCAGCGCGGACAAGGTCTTTATCACGGCCGCTGCGGGCACAGTCAACACGATCTCCGACGGTTCGGACTATACGCTCACCGACGGCGACACGACGCTGGACGCCGCGGTGTTCAGCAAAGACGATCTCACGATCAACGGCGCCGGCAAGCTGACGATCAGCGGCAATTACAAGCACGCCGTGGTCTCCAGGGACGATCTTGTCATCACGGCAAAGGATCTCAGCATAAACGCTGAAAACGTCGGCCTGAACGGGAAGGACGCCGTCAAGCTCTCCGGGGCGGCGGTCAGCATCACGGCAGGCAGCGACGGCATCCGCTCGGACAACGGCACAGACGCGGACAAGGGCTTTGTTTCCGTCGTGGATTCCACGGTCACGATCGCCTCCGGCAAGGACGGCATCCAGGCGGAGACGGTCTTCACCGCGGAGAATGCCGACATTAACATTGCTTCCGGCGGCGGGAGCGGGGCCGGAAGCAGCAACGCCGCGGAATCCTATAAGGGCATCAAGGCGGGCGTCTCGATCGCGGTCAGCGGCGGCGTCTATAAGATCGACGCTCTCGACGACGCCATCCACACGAACGGCTCCGTCCTCATCAGCGACGGCGAGTTCACGCTCCAAAGCCGGGACGACGGGATCCATGCGGACGAAAAGGCGGAAATCACCGGCGGGACGCTGAACATCACGGCCCGCGAGGGGATCGAGGCGACCTATGTCCTGATCAGCGGCGGCGACATCACGATCCAGGCTTCGGACGACGGCATCAACGCCGCCCGCAAGTCCTCCGCCTACACGCCGACCGTGGAGATCGCCGGCGGCACGGTCACGATCACGATGGGCGCGGGCGACACCGACGGCATCGACGCCAACGGAAACATCCTCATTAGCGGCGGCACGGTCAGCATCACCGGCAGCTCCCCCTTCGATTACGAAGGCAGCGCGAGCTTCACTGGCGGCACGGTCTATGTCAACGGCCAGCAGGTCAATTCGCTGCCCAACCAGATGATGGGCGGCGAAATGGGCGGCATGGGCAGCTTTGGGGGACAAGGCGGCTTTGGCGGCGGGCCCGGTGGACCGGGAGGCTTCGGCGGCGGGCCCGGTGGACCGGGAGGCTTCGGCGGCGGCCCCGGCGGCGGACGCCCCTGACGATAAACAGCACGAAAAATCGGGACCCGGATCATTCCGGGTCCCATCAGCGTGTTGACAATGCGTCAACACACTGACGGGCGGATTCTAAAACCTTGAATCGGTTTTAATCCGCTGTGATTGAACGTGAAGAGGGGAATCCCATCCCCTCTTCACAATCACCCCATG
Organism: Oscillospiraceae bacterium; assembly: GCA_902778285.1. GTDB lineage: Bacteria > Bacillota > Clostridia > Oscillospirales > Oscillospiraceae > Limivicinus. The sequence goes on from CACYXC010000030.1 coordinate 6,701, forward strand.
CGTATCTTGCCCGGACACGCATGGGGAAAGTGCGAGAGGGGATTGCTTATCCCCTCTCGCACTTCAATATCAGCGAAGGCAGGAACACTTATGAGTGCTTCTGCTTTCAGAAAGATCTCAGCAGAGCGGAAGCTCCGCCGTCACGGTCAGGGACGCGCCGTCCTCGGACTGCGCGTGGATCTTTCCCCTGTGCGCTTCCGTCACGGCCTTCGCGATCGCAAGCCCGAGGCCGAAGCCGCCGGACTCCGAATTGCGGGAACGGTCCTCTCTGGCAAAGCGCTCGAACAGCCGGTCCGCGCTCCCTTTCTCCATGGGCGCCGTGCTGTTTTTCACGCTCAGCCGTGCGGTTTTCCCGAGCTGCTCCAGCCTGAGCTCCACGGCGCCGCCCTCCGGGGAATACTTCATGGCGTTGTCCAGCAGGATGGAGACCAGCTTGGCCAGCGCCTTTTCGTCGCCGCTGACGCGCAGATCGGGAGCGACGGAAGAGGAAAACACCTTGCCCTTCGAGAAGGCCAGAGCCTGGAAAGACCGCGCGGTCTCATCGACAAGCTCGGAGAGAGAGAGCTCCTGCATTGGCAGCGCGGCGTTTTCCTCCTCCATCTTTGACAGATAGATCAGATCGGAAGTGAGCTCCGCGAGGCGGCTCGTCTGCCTGCGGATGTCCGTGATCCACTCGTTTTCCTCGTCCAGCTCAGACTGCAGCACGTCCGCGTCGGCCCGGATGATGGTGATCGGCGTTTTCAGCTCGTGCCCGGCGTCCGTGATGAATTGCTTCTGCTTCTCATAGCTCTCCGCGATCGGGCGCACGATCCGCCCGGAAAACAGCAGCAGAAGGAGAAAGACCGCCAGCGTCCCGACGAGAGAAATGCCGACGCTGGCGTACAGGAAGGTGCGGAAGGTCGACAGCTCCCGTTCGCAGTTGAGGAAGAGCAGCAGGGTCTCCCCATCGGAGATCGTGCGGCAGCAGCGGTATTCTCCGGCAAAACCCCTGTCCTTGCCCGAAGCGTACACGTTCTCTGCGAGTGTCAGGGCTTCCTCCTCCGTCAGGGAGGCGAGGGATTCCAGATTGAGACGGGAGAGGGCTCCGTCATCGGCAAACCACGCGGCAAAGTAGCGCGACTGGTAGGCGAGCTCCCGGCTGCCGCCGCGCTGCGGCCCGAAAAAGCCGCCCCACGCCTCCTCCGCGGGAGGAAGCGCTGTGTCCGGCGGCGCAGCCGGATCGGCGGGGCGATCCGGCTCCCGGAACATCTGTTGGGGGAAGAAGCCCTTGTTCTCCGCAAGGATCTGCAGCGTGCCGTCGGCTTCGGAGACCAGACTGCGGTAGTTGAGGACATTGATCGAGCCGATCAGGACAAGCAGCACGAGAAAGACCGCGATGATGGCGGCCACGATAAACTTTCTCCGGAGTTTCTTGATCATGGCCGGACCTCCAGATAGTAGCCGACGCCGCGCCGGGCCTTGATCTCGATGTCCGCGCCGATCCCCTTCAGCTTCTTTCGCAGCGTGGAGATGTAGACCCACACGCTGTTCAGATCACACTCGCTGTCGTAGCCCCAGATGCGGTCCATAAAGGTCTCGGTGGAGATCAGCTTCCGGGGATCGCGCATCAGCATCTCCATCATCTGAAACTCCTTGCCGGCGAGTTTGCAGCTTCCGCCCGGCCCGCTCAGGTCGTAGCTGGCACAGTCGAGCGTGACGCTGCCGAAGGAAATGGTCTTGTCCGCCTGCACGGAAAGCACGCGCGTCATCGCGCGGATGCGGGCCAGCAGCTCCTTCATGTCGAAGGGCTTGGTCAGGTAGTCGTTGGCGCCGCTGTCGAGACCGGAGACCCGGTCGTCGATCCCGGATCTGGCGGTCAGCAGCAGCACCGGCGTGCTGTCGCCCCGCGCGCGCATCCGCCGGAGCACCTCAAAGCCGTCGAGCTTCGGCATCATGACGTCCAGGATCGCGCCGTCATAGTTTCCCGTCTCGAGATAATCCAGCGCGCTCTCGCCGTCATAGACAAGGTCGACGGCGTAATTGTTCTTGACCAGGATCGTCGAAACGGCCCGGGCCAGAGATTTTTCATCTTCTGCATACAGCAGTCTCACGGGCTTCACCTCGCTGTATAGAGTAAAAGGAAATGCCGGGGGCGGCGCCCCGGATCGCGCTGCAGCCTACAGCGCAGGATCGAGGAAGTTGAACCAGAGCAGGGCGAGGCACAGCAGGGCCAGCGCTATGCCCCAGGCAATGCGGCCCGCCTTTTCCCGCCTCTTCCGCTCCGCCTCGCCGACGGTCCCTTCCGGGGTCTTGAGGGTCACTTTACCGGCCCTGAGCGAGATGGCCTTCTCGGCGCAGACCTCCATGCACTTCGCGCAGTGGATGCACTCGCGGTCGCCCACGCGCCTGACGTCCATGCGGCAATGCCGGACACAGCTGCCGCAGCCGCTGCATTTGTCTGTGTCTACGCTTACTCCGAGCAGGCAGAAGCGGTTGAACAGGCCGTAGATCGCACCCAGGGGGCAGAGGAAACGGCAGAAGCTGCGGTAGCAGAAGACGCAGGCAAGGCCGATGACGACGAGGATGACGAATTTGCTCGTGAAGAGCATGCCCAGCATGCCGTACAGCCCCGAGTTGGCCGGATGGGAGAGCAGGACCACCGCGCCCTCCAGCGTACCGGCCGGGCAGATGTACTTGCAGAAGGCCGGCAGCGGCAAATGATGACTCAGGCCGTACCAGAGCGGGACGGCGATCACGAAGACGGCCAGAAGCACGTATTTCAGATATGACAGGAGCCACGTCACACGGCTCTTTTTGATTTTGAAGGTCGGGATCCTGTGCAGAAGCTCCTGCACCAGTCCCATCGGGCAGAGCCAGCCGCAGATCGTCCGGCCGAGGACGGTGCCGAAGAGCAGGAGAATGCCCATCACGTACCATCCGCCTCTGTGGCCGGACGCGGCCAGCGCGTTCTGCAGCGCCCCGAGCGGGCAGGCGCCCACCGCCCCGGGGCAGGAATAGCAGTTGAGACCGGGGACGCAGGCGTACTTCGCCCCGCCCTGATAGATCTTGCCCTCCACAAAGCCCCTCAGGTGCGCATTGTACAGCAGCGCACTGTAGAGCTGGATCAGCCTTCTCTTCGACGGCTGTCGTGTTTTCGTATTATCCAAGGCCCACACACTCCGTACAGATCCTGACCGCCTTGCTGAAGACGTCCCTTGCGCCTGCGTTGAAGAGGCCCGCGATGATCAGCACGATCGCCGCGATCAGCAGCACCGTGCGTACGATCTTCCCGCCCCGGGCGCTGTTTTCCGTCCTTCCGCCCTGCACGGGCCCAAGTCCCTTTTCATCCTTTATCCGCAGGATCAGCCCGACCGCCGTCAGCCCGAGCACCGCGAAAAACAGCGGCGCGATGGGGCGCAGGCGCTCCGCGGCGAGCTCCGGCGTGAAGATCCGGGCCAGAGGATCCTCCGCGCGCGCGGCGGCGCCGTCGCGATAGATGCCGATCACGGCCGCGATCAGCAGCAGCGCCAGCAGAACGCACAGGATCGATTGCACGACCAGGATCAGCCCGGTCCTTTTCATGTCCGCCGCCTCCTTCCCCTTGTCAGATCCCCTGCGTTTCTCCGTTCCTTCTGCCGCCCGGGATACCCGCCCGGCTATATGATGAGAAAACGCAGAGACCTCCCGATCTCTACAAAATTATACCAAGCCTCCTGCGGGAAGTCAAACGATTCGCGCCATGCCCGCCCTCGTTTTCCGCAGCTTGCAATATCGCCGGATAGTTGGTATGATATGGGTATCACAGGCAAGGCGGCCTGTTCGATTTCAGGGGGTAGTCATGAGAACAAGAGAGGATATCCTCCGGGACGCAGAGCTGCTGTATCGCTTCCACGCGGACTGCGGCGGCGCCCCCGCCGAAGCGGACCTGCTTCTTGCCGCCGGCAGTCATGACCTGCGGGTCCCCCGGCACGCGGCCTCCCTCTTTCTCGCCGGCAGGGCGCCGTGGCTGCTGTGCACCGGCGGACTCGGCAAGATCACCGAGGGACTGTGGTCGGGGCCGGAGGCGCTGCTGTTTGCACGGGAGTGCAGAGCGATGGGCGTGCCGGAGGAGAGGCTGCTGCTGGAGGACCGATCCACCAACACGGGGGAGAATTTTCGCTTCGGGCGGGAGCTGCTGCTTCGGCGCGCCATCCCGGCAGAGAGCGGCATCATCGTGTGCAAGCCCTATATGTCCAAACGCTGCCTCGCCACCGCCCGGAAAAACTGGCCGGAGCTGCGCTGGTTCGTCAACGCGCCGAAGATCCCTTTTTCCGAATATGCCAACGCCGACTGCCCGCTGGAGCGGGAGATCGAGCTGATGGTCGGGGATCTCCAGCGGCTGCGGGTCTATGCGGAGCTGGGCTATCAGGTCCCGGTAGAGGTGCCGGAGGAAATCTGGCGGGCCTATGAGCGGCTGGTCAGCGACGGCTACGACCGCTATGTGATACGAAGTGAGAAAGGACGAGACTGAGAAAGGGCGGCGGATATGAAAAGCGAAAAAATCATTGTCGGAAAAGGGACCGACTACCCGCTCAACGGCCTGCTGACCCTCCCGGACAGCGCGGAGGGGCGCGTTCCCGCCGTCGTTTTTGTACACGGCTCGGGCGCGAGCAACATGGACGAGCAGATCTACAGGCTGACGCCGTTCAAGGACCTCGCGGAGGGTCTGGCGGAGCGCGGGATCGCGTCGATCCGCTATGACAAGCGGAGCTTCGCCCACGCGGCGAAGCTGCGGAAGATGACCGTCACGGTCCGTGAGGAGACCATCGAGGACGCGATCCTGGCAGCACAGCTGCTCCGGGCCGATCCGCGCACAGACCCCGACGCCGTCTTCATCGTCGGCCACAGCATGGGGGCGATGCTGGCCCCGCGCATCGACGCCGAGGGCGGGAACTTTCGCGGTCTTGTCCTCATGGCGGGCACGCCCAGACGGCTGGAGGAGATCGTTGTCAGGCAGCTCAAGCAGGCGGGGCAGTCCAAGGGCGGGCTCATGAAGGCGATCGTCGGCCTTGAGGACAGGATATTCAGCAAAAAGTTCGACGGCCTGTATGAGATGCCCGACGAAGAGGCGAAGAAGAAAAAGTTCGCCGGCTCCACCACGCTCTACTATTTCAAGGAGATGGGAAAGAAAACGGCGGCGGATTACCTGAGGGAGTCGGAGAAGCCCGTGCTGATCCTGCAGGGCGGGATGGACTTTCAGGTCCTGCCCTCCGAGGACTTCGCCGCTTTCCGGGAGCAGCTGCAGGGCAGGGAAAACGTGGAGTACCGCCTGTATGAAGAGCTCAACCACGTCTTTGTCAAGGGCATCTATAACGACATTTTGAAGGCCGGCAGGGAGTACAGGTTCGAGCAGCATATCGGCGCGGACGTGATCGACGACATCGCCGCCTTCGTCCGGAAGAACAGCTGATAGGAACGACGTTCTGCCTGGGAACCTCTGCAGCCTGTGCGCGATGATCTCGGATTCCGTCAGCGGCACCCGCGAAAAACGCGGCGGGATCGCCGGCGTACAGATGCCCGGCACGCTCTTCCCCGGCGGCGTGGTCCGCCATCTGTCAAAGGGAAAAACAAAACAGTTTCAGGAGGAAAGATCATGGGTGTTTTTTCAAAAGTCCATCGCTTCCGCGAAGCGGGGGAGGCGGCGAACGTCAACAACGTCGAGCGCTTCGGAGAGCCGCGGCGCTCCCTGTTCACCAGCTCCAAGGTGATGACGCTGCATCACAGGATCGAGATCACGGACGCCGACGGGAGAGTCGTCTACCGCGCGGAGACCAAGTTCCCCTCGCTCCACGACAAGACCGAGATCTACGACGCCGCGGGCTCGCACGTCGCGCACATGGAGAGGAAGATCCTCACGCTCCACGAGCGGCATTTCGTCACCATGGCGGACGGGACGGCCTTCGCCCTGTCCAATGAGCTCCTCCATCTGGTGAAGGACATCACCAACATCGAGGGGCTGGGCTGGCAGCTGCGGGGAAACATCCTGGGCCTCAATTTCGAGCTTTACGACGAAAACGGGGAGATCATCGCGGTCATCGCGCAGAAGATGTTCTCTCTGCACGACAAGTACTGCATCGATCTCTACAGGCCCGAACGGGAAAAAACGGTGGTGGCCATCCTCATCACGCTGCAGCACATGATCGCAGACAGGGAAGCCGCCGCGTCGTCGGGAGGCTCGTCTTCCTCCTCGTCGTCCTCCGGCTGAGGCCGGAACGGCAGGCGTCGGGAGCATGCAAAGGAGAAGGAGCATGAAGGATAAAGAATACAAGATCTTCGACATGTTTGAAAACCAGTGGGCGCTGGTCACGGCCGGCAGCAGGGAGCGCTTCAACTGCTGCACGGTGGGCTGGGGCGGCATGGGCGTGCTCTGGAACAGACCGGTCGTCACGGTGTACCTGCATCCGGCCCGCTACACCAGGGAATTCCTGGCCGAGAACGACTGCTTCACGCTCAGCTTCTTCCCGGAAAAGTACAGGAGGGCGCTGGGCATCCTCGGCACGCTCTCTGGGCGGGACGGCGACAAGATCGCGGCCTCCGGGCTCACGCTGACCCCCATGGGTGAAAGCGTCAGCTATCGGGAGGCGGAGCTCAGCTTCCTCTGCCGCAAGCTGTATCAGCACCAGTTCTCGAAGGAGGACCTCGCGCCCGAGCTGCAGGCATACTATCAGACCCATCCGAAAGTATATCCGCCGGACGCCGAAGGCGAATGGCAGCCGCACTGGGTCTTCGTGGGCGAGATCATCGACGTGATCGACAGGCGGTGACCGCCTGCAGTATGGAGGCATAGGAAAGGGATCGCTGCAAAACGCTCATTTTGCGGCGATCCCTTTTGCTGTTGTTTTTATTCGTATGATGGCGATTCGCCCTCAGGCGTTTCGCCGGGCCGGTCAGCCGGCGAGGATCTCCTGGGCGGCGAAAGCGCCCGCATCACGGCCGGAGACGAAGCAGTAGCCCTGCGCGCAGCCGCCGTAGTTGGTGTAGGCCTTGTTCTCGTTGAACAGAACGCCCATGCTGTCCGTGCCGCAGGCGAAGAGACCGGGGATGACCTCGCCCTCGGTGTCGAGGACCTGGAAGTTCTCGTTCACGTCGAGACCGCCGCAGGTGCTGTAGATGTAGGGGCAGCCGGTGAAGGCCACGTAGTACTCGGCGTCCTCGGAGACCGTGCCGAGGCGCTCAAACTTGGCGGGGTCCTTGCCGAAGGCGTCACCCTCGGGCTTGTAGCCCGCGACGGAGGCCTTCAGATTCTCCGCGCTCATCTCGCCGCCGATCATCTCAGCTAACTCCTCGAGCGTCGCGGCTTTGTAGACAAAGCCGGCGTCCACGCAGTGATCGATCACGGCGTCGATGTTCTCCAGCGGCGTGTCGGCCACGATGCCGCCCTGAGACAGGTAACGGCCGCCGGCGTTGGCGCTCAGGCCCTGCGCACGCAGCACGTCGATCTGGTCGGAGGAGTAGACGTAGTAGTACTCGCTGCCCTGATAGAAGGCCTCCATGGAGATGGCGGACTCGTCGATGAAGCGGTTGCCCGCGCGGTTGACCGCCATGCCCTCAGCGGTGCAGATCAGGCCGTAGGGGATGTCGTTGTCGGCGAAGGAGAAGCAGGTGGTGATCTGCGCGGGGGCACAGAAGTGGGACATCGGATAGATGCCGATGCTGTAGGTCGCGGCGCCGTTATCCACGGCGGAGGCGATCATCTTGCCGTCGTTGGTGTACATGCCGTAGAGCTTGTAAGCCTCGCCCTGGAAGCGCTTCTGCAGCTCCTGGCTGCCCGCGTAGCCGCCGGAGCAGCAAATCACGGCCTTGGCGCGGATGGTGACCTCGGTGCCGTCGGCTTTCACGGCCTTGACGCCGACGCACTGGCCGTCCTCAAACAGCAGGTCGGTCGCCTCGGTCTCGAGCATGTACTCGCCGCCCATCTCGACGTACTTGGCGTAGGCGGCCTCAAAGTAGCTCTCGGTGAGGGACTTGCCGCCGACATAGGACGAGAAGATCGCCCACTTGCCGCCGACAAAGCCCTGCGGGGGACCGAAGGCAAAGCCATAGCTCTCCAGCCAGTCGCAGGTCTCGCCGGACTCGTTGATCACCTTGGCGATCAGCTCGGGCTTGGCGCCCTGCACGCCGTCGATGGTGGTGTAGTCGAGCCAGGTCTCATACAGCGCATCGGCGTCGACGAGCAGCTCGCCCGCGGCCTTGTCATGCTTGCCCTGGATCGGGTCGTTCCACTCGGGGATCTCCGCGGCGACCTTGCTGGGCGGGTTGATGTTGGCGGGGCCGGAGGTGGTGGCGCCGGTGCCGCCCCACTTGGCGGCCTTGTCGATCGCGAGGACCTTCACGCCGGACTCGGCGGCGGAGAGCGCCGCGGTGGTGCCGGAGGAGCCCATGCCGACCACGAGCACGTCGGTCTCATACTCCTCGCTGGCCTCGACCTTGGCGACGGGCGTGTAGAGCCCGCTCAGGTCCATGCCGGCGTCACGCAGCGCGTTCTCCACGCCCTGACGCACGCCGTTGCAGGTCGCGGTCGCGCCGGTGAGCGCGTCCACGGCCAGGCTCTGGTTCTCGATGAGCCGCGGGACAAAGACGTTCTCAACGGTCTGGTAGAAGCCGTTGGTCTCGCCGTTCTCGCCGAGCGTGATGGCGGCGAGCTTGCCGTCCTTCACCTCAACGGTCACGGGGACACGGACCGTCAGGTTGAAGCCGAAGCCCTCGGCGCTGTAAGTGCCGTCCGCGAGCGGAGCGGCCTCGGCGGCCTCCGCGCCGGCGGCCTCGGCGAAGATCGCGGCCACGGCGGTCTTGACGGCGGTCGAGGTGAAGGTGGCGCCGGAGACGCCGTCGATCTCGTCAGGGGATGTGATGCCGACCAGACGGTCCAGATACTGCTCGATGGCCTGACCGCCGACCGTCGGCGTTTCGCCCGGGCCTTCGATCGAGGCGGAGACGACCTTTTCCTCGTCCAGCGTGAGCTTGACGGTCACGGTGCCGCCGAAGCCCGGCGCTGACGCCTCGTACTCGCCTGGCGTGAAGCCGCCTTCAGCGCTTGCGAAAACGCCGAGGGAGAGCAGCAGGCAGGCGCAGAGCACGAGAGACAGGATTTTCTTCATGTGTTTTAACCTCCTTTTTCCCTGTTTTGTCGGGATAATGACACTTGAATAGTAGCACTATTCCACAAAGATTGCAAGTGGGAGACAAAATTGTCTGGCTATTTTGACCTGATTATGCTACACTATGCTATGCCCTTCCCGCGGCGCTCCGGCACCGGCGGGAGACGGGCCATTTTACGGCAGCAAGGACCTGAGACGAGATGAAAAAGAGAGATTGGATTCTGATCTGCGCTATACTCGCGATGGCCGGTGTCCTGCTGTGCGCGGGTCTGGTCCGGCGCGGCCGGATTTCCGTCCCCGGGGCGCGGCCGGCGGAAACCGCATCGGCCTCCGCGCAACCGGCAGAGCCGGCGCAGCCCGACGCCGCGAGCGGCTCCGAGGCGGTCCGGGAGGCTGTCGCGGCCTATTTCGAGGAATACGACGCGGAGAGCTACCTGGTCGTGACGACCACCAACGGCGTCCACATGCCCATCCCTTTGAGCGAGGAGAACGAGCTGCGCCTGACGCAGGCGGACGGCAGCGAGAACGTCATCCACATCGACAAAAACTCCTTCTATATGGCCTCCTCCAACTGCGACAACCAGGTCTGCGTGCACGAGGGCGAGGTCACACTCGAAAACAGGGATACAAGGGTCATGCTCAATATGGTGATCTGCCTGCCGCACAACCTCAAGCTGGAGCTGCTCACCCGTGCGGAGACGGAGGCGCTGTTGACGGAGCTCTACGCGCACTCCGAGGCCGCGGGAGCGCTCGCCGGGGCGGACTGAAAAACCGGCAGATCGTCCTTTTCGATTTACAGCGTAAAAAAGGGGCTGTCTCAAAACGGCGCGTCATCCAGAGCGGAGCGAAGGATCGCAATCTGAACGTTCGTGGAAACCTTCAGAAAAGAGATCCTTCGTCACTTCGTTCCTCAGGATGACAAAACGCAAGGCGTTTTGAGACAGCCCCTTTTTTTGTGCTTTATGGCGCCTGCGGAGGCAGGGCCGCCGGCCCCGCGGTGCTCGTATATTCCGGCTGCAGCTTCGGACGCGGTCGGTGAGCAGAGCGTATTTCTTCCCGGTCTCCCCGCAGCCGGTGCAGATCGCGTCATATTCGCTCCCCGGCTTATCGAAATAAAGTTCATCTGATGGCGAAACGCCGCAGGGCGTCCGCCGTCTACTCCTGCAGACACAGCTGAGCGTCCAGCGGATCGGTCAGCTCCAGAGAAAGGCCGCCCGCTTCGGTGGAGAGCGTATAGCCGCCCTTGAAGCCCGTGAAGGAGACAAAGCCCCCGGCGTCCGTGCACAGCTCCTCGTGCGTCTCCCATTCCCCGTGGATCAGCTTCCGAAGCGCGTGATAGGAGGGCTTCTCGCTGTTGTCCTCGTGCACAAAGCCCGAGGGGGCCTTCAGCCAGCAGCCGTCGTTGAAGTCCCAGGTGGTGATGGCTTCGACCTGCGGATGCGCGAAGAGGATGGCGTACATCTGGGCGATCTCGCGGGCCTGCCGCTCCTCGCCTTCCGGGGTGCTGGGCCAGCTGTCCACCTGCCAGTCGTTCAGATCCTCGATGTATGCCGGCATGATCTCCCCGGAGATGAGGGTGTTCTCCGTGAAGTGGATGGGCAGACCGAAGCGGGAGAAGCGCGCCAGCACGTCCTCCAGCTTCTCGCGCCCCCAATAGCCCTGGTGCTGGTGACTCTGGATGCCGATCACGCCGATGGGCACCTCCGCCTCCAGCAGGTCTTCGAGCAGATGCTCATAGGCGGGGCTCACGTTGAAATCGTTGATGAGCAGCACCGCGTCGGGATTGCTCTCCCTCGCCGCCTCGAACACCGCCTTGACCAGGGGGATGCGGCCCAGTTCTTTGCAGATGCGGGTGACGGCGTTGTCGTACTTGTCGAAGACCGGCATGATGACCACCTCGTTGATCACGTCCCACATGTCGATCACGCCCCTGTAGGCCGTCACGTCCCGGCGGATGCGCGCAAGCTGGCGCCGCAGGATCTCGTCGTTGGGATACTGCATGAGCCAGTCCGCGCATACGGTGTGCCAGCACAGCGGGTGGCCCTTTACCCGTACGCCGTTTTTCTGCAGCCATTTGGCCGCCGCCATGGTCTCGGCAAAGGCCGTCTGCCCCTCGACGGGCTCATAGCGGCCCCAGTAGAAGGGCAGCGTGCCGTAATTGAACAGAGAGAGCCACTTGTCCATGCGCTCCTGCAGAAGGGCCTTCTCGCCTCGCTGCGGGCTTTCATCATCGCCACGGCGTCGAAGGCGCCGCAGCCGAATAAAAACTGATGGGAGATCTGATCGATGCGGACGGGGAGATTCGCGGCGGGCGTGCCGTCCGGCTTCAGAAGGCGCAGTCTGGCCTCCGCCCTGCGATGCTGCAGCTGATCCATAAGGGTATCCTCCTGTTCTGTCCGGAATGATATTCAGATTATACCAGATCGGCGCGCAAAGCACAACGCAGCGCTGGGAAATTCTTGCAGTCAATCTTAGTGTAAAATAGATGTAGGAAAAATAAAGACAGAGGGCACCTCAAAGTGGTTTAATGAATTCACCACAAACCATTAGCCACAAGAAAGAGGTGT
>CACYXC010000031.1 GCA_902778285.1 Oscillospiraceae bacterium
TTCAGCTTGTTTTGGACTTCTTCACCGAATTTCTCAACATCTACGCAGCAAACCCGCTTTCAGCTTGAGCTGAAAGCGGGTTTGTCTACGGTCTGAGACGCGGGCGGCCATTTGGCCGCCCGCGTCTTCGTCTATCAGTCCCACCCATGCTGTAGGGGCGGCCCTTGTGGCCGCCCGCGAATCCTGCAGGCTGTCCGGCTGTGACAGCGAAGCGGATCGGCAGAGAACGATTCCATCTGTTTTTGACACGGCTTTGCCGCGGCAAAAACACCATGAGACGAGCTGCGCGAGTCCTCGCGCCGACCAACCGAGGCTTTTCCCACGCAAGCCGAGGGCGATATGCGCGAGTTTTCTCAGCGGAGAGAGCAGCATAGCGGCTCTCTTCGCTGAAATTACAGCGCGCCGAGGAAGCAGTCCTGGCTCGCCATCTCGGCGTAGAGGATCGCGCCGCTCTCGCCCAGGTCGCAGACGCGGATCACGCCCTCGAGGCTCTCGTCACCGGTCAGCTCGCGATAGCGGTCGGGGCAGGCGTCGAAGAGCGCCTCGTCAAAGGCGCAGCCCCTCTCGCCCTGATAGATCGCCGCGTAGAAGATGCCGGCCTCCACCAGATCCTGGAAGAAATGGCTGCCGTAGCTCAGCTCCGGGCGCAGCCCGTGGGAGCTGTAGGCCAGCTCGCACATGCAGCTGAACCTGTTGATCTCCGCGAAGCTCACCGGCACGCCGAGGCTGGGCGTGGTGGTGCCCCAACGGCCGGGGCCGAGGAGCACCGCGTCCTTCCCGGCAAGTATCCGGTTGAGCGTGCCCACCGCGCGCGCGACGGCGTACTTGCGCTGCTCGGGCAGGGCCAGATAGGGCTCCACCTTCACAAAGACCGCGTAGCGCACCGGGATGGCCGCGTTGCCGCCCATGAAGTTGCCGCGGATGCGCCAGTAGAAATTTTGCACCTTCGGCATGACGCCGGCCTGACCCAGACCGTTGGTCTGGATCGTGCGGCACTGGAGGAGGTTTACCCGGTACTCGCCGGAGCGATCGAAGTTGCAGGCGTACTCGACGTCCACCGGGTAGGCGTATTCCTGCGCGACAAGGCGCATGATGCGCTCCATGGTCGCGGCAAAGTCGGTCCTGCGCAAAAGCTTCCGGAAGCTCAGAATGTCGGGCACCGGCTCGCCGCAGAGGCCCAGCTCCTGAAAGCGGGCGGCGGTGGCGGCGTCCGGCTCGAAGAAGAGGCCGGCGTCGGTGCGCAGATCGCGCTTGGCGATGCCGCCGGCGGGGATGGCGGTGAAGCGGTTGTTCTTCAGGTCGATCACGTCCACGTAATGCTGGGAGTAGCGGTACTCGTCGCCGTAGGCCACCATGGGCATGGCTTTGGGGTCGTCGAGCCGGATGAAGCGGGCGTAGTCGTCGGCCTCGCGGTCCACGGCGCGGGTGCCCATGCCGAAGACCAGGCGCAGCATGCCCTTGTTGTTGGCCGCGGCCTGCGCGTCGTTGACATAGAGATTGACGGAGTGGCCCACGCCGCCGAGATGCGGATAGTAATAGTCGCCGTGGCAGTCGCCGCTGACGCGCATGACCAGCAGCGCCATCTGCTCGTCCCGGTCCAGCAGGTTCCGGTCGGCGCGGTAGCGGTAGGCCTCGAGGCTGACGGTGCTGGCGTAAACGGTGCGCACCGCGTTTTCAAAGTCCCGGTAGCGCTCCTCCGGCGTGCCCTGGTTGGGGCAGAACACGCTCTCGTACTTGCCGGCGAAGGCGTTGCCGATGCCGTCCTCCAGAATGGAGCTGGAGCGCACGATGATCGGCGACTGGCCGAAGTACTCGAGCATGGAGACGAACTGGTCCCTGATGGAGGGCATGAACTCGCCGTGGAGAAGCCTTTCCCGCATCTCGGGCGCGAGGCGGATGTAATCCTGCGGCTCGTTGAGCTGGGTGCGCAGCTCCCAGATGTTGCACTGCACCGCGTAGGTGTAGAACACGTCCGCCCCGATGAAGAAGGAGTCGTGCGGCTCGATGCGTTTGGCGTAGAGCTCGGGGTCGTTGTCGCGGATGATGTGGCGGGCCAGCAGCATGCCCACGGACTTGCCGCCGATGCAGCCGGTGCCGATCTCGCGGCGCTTGATCTCCATCAGGTCGCGGATCGTGAAGTGCTTCCGGCACAGCTCCAGGCGCTGCGGCTCCGTGCCCAGCAGACATTTCATGATGTTCTCCTTGAGCGCCGCGCCGTCCGGGTCGGTGGGCTCGGGGTGGTCGGGGCTCACGGAGTCGAACATGCTGTCCCAGCAGTCGCGCTTTTCGCCGATCTGGGTGAAGATGTCAAAGATGGCATAGGTGTCGGCCGAGGAGGTGATGAGCTCGCTGTGCGTGCCGTGCACGCGCAGCGGGAAGAACATCTGCGGCGAGCTTCTGCCCCCGACCTTGACGGGATGGATGTAGGTCTGGCCGCCCATGGTGCGGATGTTGAGCAGCACCGAGGTCGCGCTGCGGATGCGGGAGATGGTCTCGTAGGTGTGCCGCTCGTAGCGCAGCGCCACGTAGCACAGGGCGCCGCGCTCGCGGATGAACTCGCTCGTCAGCACGAAGAAGTTGCAGACCATCGAATCGGAAAACCAGTGCTTCTGCAGCTCGGAGATGCAGTCGAAGAGGAAGAAGCTGTCCTCCGCCTCGGAGGAGATGATGCGGTGCACCTGCACGGCGAAGGTCTCAAAGCCCACCGCCGGGTCGAGCACGTACTGCTTCATGTTGACGCCGCGCCTCTCCAGCGCCTCCACGGGGATCAGCTCCTCGTGGTCGCCGAAGCGCAGATAGACGATGCGGCGGCCGGTGAGCGCCTCGTCGGTCACAAAGCGTGTGGCCACGAACACATAGTCGCCGATGCTCTCGATCTGCCAGGCGACGATGTCCCCGGTGCGCAGATCGTCCAGCGAGCGGTCGAGACCGGGGATGCCGGTGCTGATGCGTACGCTGCGTTCTTCCATGCTGTACACTCCTTTCTATGCCCGGAAAAGAAACCAATACAGTCCGGCCGCCTGCAGGGCGAAGAGCGCCCAGAAGCCGAACACGAAATACCAGTGCTTCGTCTTGTGGCGAAACAGGTACATCCCCAGCAGCCCGCCGACCGCGCCGCCGAGGGCGGCATAGAGAAACAGCCGCTTTTCAGGCGTGCGCCGCTCGCCGCGCCTGGCATAGAGCTTGTCCAGGCCCATCGCCGCGAAGCTGACCGCGCTCATCACGAGCAGCCAGATCAGCACGCCCTGTTGGATCGTCATTTCAAACCTCCGTAATACCAGCCGGAGACGCCGTTTCGCTTGGCGAACACGCCGCGGCTCGTCTCCTCCACGATGCGCAGTCTGTCGCCCGCCTTCACGGGCAGCACATAGTCCGTGCAGTCGTTGCAGTCGGTGAACTCGCCGTCGGTGAAGAGATAGCGGGTCAGGATGTCCATCTCGTAGCCGGTGCGCACATGGCGGCAGCGGGAGAACTCCTCTCCCCGCCGGAGCACCTGCACGCGGCTGTCGCCCCAGCGAATATAGTACGAGCGCCCGCTCTCCGCCTGATTCTCCAGCGCGATGCACTCGGGGAAGGGGTCGTAGGCCACGAAGCCGAAGTCCTCGCTGTCCCTGTCGGGGATGATGAGGCAGTTGAGCTGCCCGTCGTCCTTGAGGACGCAGCCGCCGTCGATGCTGACGATCCTCTTGTCCCGGTCCACGATCGGATTGGCGCAGACCCGGTCCTGCCCGTAGAGCATCACGGGCCAGTGGCCCACAATGACCCATTTGTCAAAGCGCCGGCCCTGCGTCAGAAAGCTGTCGCAGTGGTTGAGCTCGTCCGCCGTGTGCTCCGAAAGCGGCTTGTCCGGGCGCATGGAGGCGTGGGCAAACACAAAGTTTTCCGTCTCGATCGCGTCGGGGAGCGCGGCGAGAAAGTCGAATTCCTCCGCATAGCGCCGGCGCAGCTCCTGCTTGGCCTCCGTCAGGCTCTCCAGCTCGAAGGGGTCGATGCCGGAGGCGTTGCACATGTCCAACAGCAGGCCGCTCTTTCGCCACAGGAGATAGCGCATCACATGCTCGTCCCCGCGCGCGGGCCAGTCGGGGCTGAAGATCTCGGCCCAGCCGTCGCAGTTGCCGAGCAGGGCGTGGGCGTTGCCGCGGCGGCAGAGCTCCATCACGATGCGCAGCGTGCGCAGGCTCTCCCCGCCCTTCTCCAGGAAATCTCCGTCGATGATCAGCTCGTCCCGGTCGGAGAAGCCCGCGCGGCGCAGCACGCCCTCCAGATAGGGGACGTTGCCGTGAATGTCGGAGATCACCAGGATCCGCCGGCCCGCCGGGAGCTCCAGCCGCTGGATGCGCGCTTTCCGCTCAGGCATCGTCCCGCACCCCCAGCTTCTTCTCCATCAGCAGCAGCCTGCCGTGCCCGCCGCCCTCGCTGCCGATCTGCCGGAAGCCCTCCCGCAGATAGAAGGCGAGCGCTGTCTCGTTGTCCTCGGCCACGTTCAGGCGCAGGGCACGCCGGCCCTCGGCCCGGAACATCGAATAGGCCCGCGCGAGCAGCTGCACGCCGCAGCCCTTGCCCCGGTACGCGGGCTCCAGATACAGAAGGCTGATCCAGCCATAGCCGCAGCGCTTTCCGCGCAGCGGATCCAGATCCAGCAAGCCCGCGCTCCGCTCCTCGTCATAGAAGCGCAGCACCGCGTCCGGTCGAACCCGCAGATGACCGCGGGCGGCTTCAAAATAGGGCTCCGGCGCGAAGCCCTCCAGATCGCCGTGGGCGAAGCGCCAGGCGTCGGCATAGCAGGCCTCGTAATAGGCCCGGTCCTCCTCCGGCGACAGCGGCGCGCCGCGCAGATCCGCGGCCCGGCGCCAGTTGACGCGGCTCTGCTCGCGCAGGTGCGAGTCGTCGTTGACGTATTCGGCGGCAAAGCGCCCGTTCTCCCAGCGCAGCAGGCTCACCGCCGTGTTGGTCGAGATGGGCAGCTGCGAGGCTTCCTTCAGCGAGATGTCGAGGATGCGGCTGAGCAGGCAGCGGATCGTGACGCCGTGGCTGACCACGGCCACGCGCTGTCCCTCATGCCGGCGGGCGATCGCCTCCAGCGCCGGATAGGCGCGCCCCGTCACATCCGCGCAGGTCTCGGCTCCCTCCAGCCGCCAGGCTTCCGGGTCCGTGATGAACAGGCGGATCGACTCGGCGTTTTCCCATTTCAAATCGCCGAAGAAGCGCCCCTCCCAGGGGCCAACGTTCACTTCGCGCAGAGCCGGGTCCGTGCGGACGGGCAGCCCTCTCCATCTTGCCGCCGCCCCGGCGGTGAGCCGGGCGCGATAGAGGTCGCTGGCATACACGGCGTCGAGCGGGATATCGCGGAAGCGCTCGGCCAGCTCCTCGATCTGCCGCCTGCCCAGCGCGGTCACGCCGCCGTCCCAGTGCCCCTGCATCATGTGGTAGCGGTTGCCCTCGGCCTGGGCGTGGCGGATCAGGTAGATTTCTGTCATGTTTTTCGCTCCGTAGCAGTTTGTATTGATCGGTAGTACTTGACCGTACGCGTCGAATCAAGTATAATATATAAGTATTCTTGTGTCCTGCGGCGTTTCGCCGCCATTATCAATATTATAGCGGGTTTTTATACGTCAGACAAGAGGGTTTAGGAGAAAGCAATGGTGAGAGCGGCGGTTCTCGCATCCGGGGAGGGCTCCAAGCTGCAGGCCATCCTGGACGCCATCTATTTCAACGAGATACCGGATCTGGAGCTGGTGGCGGTCATCTGCCCCCAGCGGGACGCCTATGCCATGAAGCGCGCCGTCAACGCGGGCGTCCCGGCCTATGTGGTGGACCCGGAGCTCTTTCCCACCAACACGAGCCACAGCATGGCCATGGCCAACAAGCTCAAGGATATGGATATCGAGCTGGTCATCCTGGCCGACTACGGGCGGCCCCTCGGCGTGATCCCCTATCAGTTCCGCAACCGCATCATCGGCACCTGCCCGGTGCTCTACCCCGCCTTTGACGGGCTGGAGGGCGATCCGATCCGCGCCGTGCTGGAGCGGGGCGTGAAGATCACCGGAGCCACGGCCTACTTTGCCGACGGGGACGGCGGCGTGGGCGGCATTATTCTGCAGAAAGCGCTGGAGGTTCTGCCGGAGGATACGCCGGAGAGCCTCGCCCAGCGTCTGACGGAGGGCTGCGAGCAGGAGCTGCTGCGTCAGGCCGTGTCGCTCTACTGCGCCGGGCGGCTGCAGATCCGCGGCAAGCGCGTGGTCATCCGTAAAGAGGAAACGGAAGAGTGAGCCGGGCGGAAAAAGGTCGGCTGCGAAATACCTATCAAAACATCAGCGGGGATGCCTTTGCATCCCCGCTTAAGACTGTCAAAGAAATCGAAAAAAGCACCGCTATAGAGCCGCGGGGGAGCGCGAGGGGGCAAGGCCCGCCTCGCGTTACAATAAACCGCCGTCTGAAAAAGCCTGAAATATCCGGGCTTTTTCAGATAACAGCATTTTGCCATGCGGCAAAATGCTCGGCGGCTGAAGTGAAGTGCAGTCAAAAAAGCCCAGAAGGGCTTTTTTGACAAGCTGAACGGGGATGCGAAGGCATCCCCGCTTTTTCATGCGTACAATTCGAACACGGCGGCGTGCAGCAGCCGCAGCGCCTCGTCCAGCTTCTCCGGCGGCACGCAAAGCGTCAGGGCGTCTTCTCCCTCCTCGCTCTGCAGCACGGGGATGGAGCGCTCTCCAAGCCGCGCCGTCAGCATGGGCAAAAGCGAGAAGCCCGCGCTCCGCCCGGCCAGGGTGACGGTGCTGCGTTTCCGGTCGCGCGTCACGCCGGCCAGCGAAGGCCGCTGCGTGTTCTTCAGACGCCGGACCGCGGTGCCGGGGCCGGGTCGGAACGAGGAGAGCAGACGCAGATCCACGTCGTTGTCCATGGCGAGCCGCACCGACTCCGGGTGCAGCACCTGCGAGCCGCCGAGGGCGAGCGCCAGCATATCCCGGCTGTCGATCTGCTCCAGCCGCCGCGCCTCCGGGATCAGCCGGGGGTCGGCCGTAAAGACGCCGTCCACGTCCGTATAGATCTCACAGCGCGCCGCGCCCATGGCGGCGGCCAGCGCCACCGCCGTGGTGTCTGAGCCGCCGCGGCCGAGCGTGCTCAGGTCTCCCTCCGTCGTCACGCCCTGAAAGCCGGCCGTGACGGCGATCAGCCCCGCGTCCAGCGCCGCCTCCAGACGGCGCGGCGCAATATGCAGGATGCGGGCGTCGCCGTGCCTCTCGTCGGTATGAATGCCCGCCTGCCAGCCGGCAAAGGAGCGGGCCGGCGCGCCCAGACGGCCCAACTGTATGGCCATCAGCGCGGCGGAGCGCTGCTCGCCGGTGCTCAGCAGCGCGTCCATCTCCCGCAGGGGCGGCGCGGGGTCGATCGCGTGGGCCAGGTCGATCAGCTCGTCGGTATCGTCGCCGGCAGCGGAGACGACGACGACAATACGCTGCCCCTCGCGGCGGGCGGCGAGCGCGATCTCCGCCGCCCGGCGCAGCCGCTCCCGGTCCGCCAGCGAGCTCCCGCCGAATTTTTGTATCAGCAACATGAGGTTTCCTCCCGTTCACGGGCGCAAACATGCGTCCATTCCATACTATACGGAAGGAATAAAACGTGACAAAACGGGGTATGCCAGAAATGTGAACCGGAAGGAGGCGAGAGGATGTCGGATCAGGCAAAAAGAGGGCTGCGCACGCTTTTGAGCCTCGCCGCCGCGGCGGCCGGGCTCTGGGTCGCGCTGCGCTTCCTGCTGCCCTGGCTCGGCCCCTTTCTGCTCGCCCTCGCGCTCGCCTCGCTCCTCGAGCCGGGTGTGCGCGCGCTGATCCGCCACGGCTGGCGCCGCGGCCTTGCCGCGGCGCTGCTGACGCTCCTGCTGCTGGGTCTTCTGTTCTGGGGTCTGGCGGAGCTGGGCGGCCGCTGCCTGAGCGCCGCCGCCTCTCTCACGCGCGAGCTGCCGCGGCTGATGCAGGCCATGGCACAGTCGGCGGCCGGGCTGGAGGAACGGCTGCTGGGTCTCACGGCCTCGGCGCCGGCGGAGCTGCGCGACTATCTCGATCTCGCGCTCGACAGCTTAGGCGAAGCGCTCGGCGCGCTGCCGCTGAAGCTGTCCCAATGGCTGCTGGGCGCGCTGACCCGTCTGGCCCAGAGCGGGCCGGATCTGCTCCTCTTCGCGGTGACGGCGGGGCTTGGCACATACTTCCTTTCGGCGAGCTTCCCCAAAAGCATGGCCTTTCTCCGCGCCCAGGTGCCGGAGGCGCTCGCGCAGCGGCTGCAGGGCCTGCGGGAGGACCTGCGGGGCAGCTTCGGCGGCCTGCTGCGGACCCAGCTTCTTCTGATGGGCCTGTGCTTTCTGGAACTGCTGCTCGCCTTCCGCCTGCTGGGCGTGGAAAACGCCGCCGGTCTTGCCGCCGTGACCGCGCTGGTAGACGCGCTGCCCGTCTTCGGTACGGGGACCGTCCTGCTGCCCTGGGCCGCGGGGCGGCTCCTGCTGGGCGAGGGCGGCCGTGCGCTCGCCCTCGCGGGCTGCTGGGCGGGGACCAACCTCGTGCGTAACTGCGTGCAGGCAAGGCTCCTCGGCGGGCAGATCGGCCTGAGCCCCATCGCGTCGCTGCTCGCGGTCTACGTGGGCTGGCGGATCTGCGGGGTCGGGGGGATGCTGCTCTTCCCCGTCCTGCTCGCGACGCTGCAGCAGCTCAACGACCGCGGCGCCCTGCAGCTCTGGAAAAGCGCCTGAAGAAAGAAAAAAGCTCCCGCGTTCCGAGGAACGCGGGAGTTTATCCGTATGGAATCATCCGAGCAGCTTGTACAGGAGGCGGTAGAGCTCCCGCGCCTCCTCGGGGGCCAGGCGCAGGCAGCGCGCCATCTGCGCGGGCACGGCGAGCGCCCGGTCCTTCATGGCTTCGCCCTCGCAGGTCAAGCTCACGATCAGGCTGCGCTCGTCATCGCGGTCGCGCCGGCGGCTGATGAGGCCCTTTGCCTCCATCTTCTTGAGCAGCGGCGTCAGGGTCCCGGAGTCGAGGAAGAGAAACTGCCCCAGCTCCTTGACCGTCACCGGGCCGTGCTCCCAGAGCACCAGCATGGTGATATACTGGGTGTAGGTCAGCTCCAGCTCGTCCAGAAAGGGCTTGTACTGCCTGATGATCTCGCGGGAGCAGGCGTATAGCGGGAAGCAGAGCTGGTTTTCCAGCTTCAGCGCATCGTATTTCTTGTCCATGATCCTCCGTCCGCGCCGCGTCAGGCGGTGAGGGCCTGCCACACGTCCCTGGCGAAATCGATCAGCTCGCCCGCGTACTGAGCGTAGGCCTCCTGATAGGCGGCAATGTTGTAGCGCTCGTCCAGCGCGGAATAGATGCGCATGGTGTCGGCCCCGGTCATCAGACCCACGCCGACACAGACGGCGCCCAGCAGCACCGCCGCCAGAACGACGATCAGGATCACTCTTCCGGCCTTTTTCATGCGGCCACCTCCTTATAGCACCAGCTTCCGCCCAGCCGGATCACCCCGGCGATCAGCCCGGCGATGGCGCCGGCGATGAACCAGACGAAGATCCACAGGAACAGCAGCCCCAGGGCGAGCAGCACGACGGCCGCGCCGAAGAGCAGCAGAAAGTCCGCCAGCATCGTAAAGCCGCTGAAGGCGGCGACCAGCAGCGCCGCGCCCGCGGCGGCGCAGGCGACGGCCAGCGCGAGGAAAAGCAGCGTCGGGACCAGCAGCACCAGCACGCCCGCGAGCGTGAGAGGGGCCGCCAGAAGGATGTACAGGATCAGCAGGAACACCCGGGGCTTTCGGACCACGGCTGTTCCCTCAGGAGGAGGCGTCTCCTCCTCGATGGGCGGGACGGGCGCTTCGCCCTCCCGCTCCTGTGCGGGGGAGAGCTCCAGCGTCTCATCCTCGGGCCTGTAGTATTCCAGAAAGCGGTCGACCTCGTCGGTCTTGATGCCGGCGGCGGGATCGGCCTGCTCAAAGACCTTCTCCACAGCCTCCGCCGTGCTGCCGTCCTGTGTCTGTACGGATTCGCCGTCCGCCTCCGGAGCCTCCGCCGTCTCGGCGGCTGCGGGCGCCGTCTCCGCCGGGGTGACGGGCCGGGGCGCGTTCGTCTCCGGCGCGGGCGGCGGAGCGGAGGGCGCCTCCTGCGCCTCCTGCACCGGCTCCTCAAACAGGGAGACCTGATTGTCCAGCACCTGATCCTCTTCGGCGGGCGCGGGGAAATACTGACGATACAGCTCGTCGATCGCCAGCACGAAATCCGGCGCGGCCTCGGCCTCGGCCCCGTCCTGCTCGCGGGACTGGGACTCCACCTGCAGCTTGCGCGCGCGGGCGTTGTAGGCGCGGGCGACCACCACGGCCTGACGGGTGGCGGAGCCGAGGAACTGCGACAGATCCTCCTCGTCGGCCGCGTCGTCGAACATCTTGCTGTACATGGCCAGCGCGGTCTGACGGTCCTCTTCATACATGAAGGTCAGCAGCTTGCCAAGCTCCGCAAGAAATCTCTGCTTAATGATATCATTCACCTCCGCTTGTTCTCGGACGGGCAAAACGGAACACACGATGCCCGACTGTCTCATCTGTTGCCCAAAAACGGCGCAGATATCCAAGCGCACATGGTTGTGCGCGGTCTATTATAGCCATTCGGCGGTCGAAGGTCAAGGCTTTTTCATAATTTTGTTACTATTTGTCATATTTTTTAACTGTTGACAAGCGCATAAGCAAACTATAAAATATGAGGCGCTGAAAAATTCGGCGAAAGAGAGGACATGATGATGGCGAAAGAGAAAAAAGTGGAGCAGATCACCGATATGGAGGTGGACTTCGCCCAGTGGTATACCGATATCTGCCGCAAGGCGGAGCTGGTCGAGTACGCCTCCGTGAAGGGCTTTACGATCCTGCGCCCTTACGGCTATGCCATATGGGAAAATATGCAGCAGATCATGGACGCGGAGTTCAAAAAGACCGGGCATGAGAACGTGGCGATGCCGGTGCTGATCCCGGAGAGTCTGCTGAAGAAGGAGGGCGAGCTGGTAAACGGCTTCGCGCCCGAGGTGGCCTGGGTCACGATGGGCGGCAGCGAGCAGCTCGAGGAGCGCCTGGCCTTCCGCCCGACCTCCGAGACCATGTTCTGCGACCACTGGTCCCGCGTGCTGCACTCCTACCGCGAGCTGCCCATGCTCTATAACCAGTGGTGCTCCGTCATCCGCTGGGAGAAGACGACTCGCCCCTTCCTGCGCTCGCGCGAGTTCTGGTGGCAGGAGGGCCACACGATCCACGAGACCGCCGAGGAGGCGCAGGCGGAGACCGAGCAGCAGCTCAACTGCTACGCCGACTTCTTCGAGAAGGTGCTGGCCATCCCCGTGGTGCGGGGCCGCAAGACCGACAAGGAGAAGTTTGCCGGCGCGGAGGCCACCTACACCGTCGAGTGCATGATGAAGGACCACAAGGCCCTGCAGGGCGCGACCTCCCACTACTTCGGCGACAAGTTCTCCCGCGCCTACGACGTGACCTTCACCGGGCGCGACAACAAGCTGCAGTACCCCTTCCAGACCTCCTGGGGCTCCACGACCCGCATGATCGGCGCGGTCATCATGGCCCACGGCGACAACAACGGTCTGGTCCTGCCGCCCCCCATCGCCCCGATCCAGGTCATCATCCTGCCCGTGGCGATGCACAAGAGCGGCGTGCTCGAGGCCGCGAGGGCTCTGCGCGAGCGCCTGCAGAACGCGGGTCTTCGTGTCAAGGTCGACGAGTCCGACAACTCCATGGGCTGGAAGTGCGCCCAGTATGAGATGAAGGGCGTGCCCCTGCGCGTCGAGATCGGCCCGCGCGACATCGAGGCCGGCCAGTGCGTGCTGGTGCGCCGCAGCGACGGTGGGAAGACCGTCATCCGCCTCGAGGAGCTGGAGCAGGCCGCGAAGGAGCAGCTCGCTCTGGTGCAGCAGGGCCTGTACGAAAAGGCGAAGCTGAACCTGGATGAGCACTGCTACGCCGCCTTCTCCGTCGAGGAGGCGAAGAAGCTGCAGGAGGAGAAGGGCGGCTTCATCAAGACTATGTGGTGCGGCGACGTCGCCTGCGAGCAGAAGATGAAGGAGGAGGCCGGCATGTCCTCCCGCTGCATCCCCTTCAAGCAGGAGCATCTGGGCGACGTATGCGCCTGCTGCGGCAGGCCCGCCGAAAAGATGATCTTCTGGGGCGTCGCCTATTGACGTCAAAACAAGGCAGTAAGGTCAACGGGCCGCCCGAGAGGGCGGCCCGTTTTTGACCGTCTGCCTTGTTTTTCCTTTCCGCTCCGAAGCCGCTGCGCTGGGCTCCGGAGCGGGGAGCAACCGAACGTTTTCCAATCGTTTTTGCCGTAGCTCTGCCACGGCAAAAACACCCTGGGGCGGCGCAAAGCGCCGCCCTCGCGCCGACCAACGAGGCGCCAGCCGAGGCGATGGAGCGCGAGTGATTCAAATGGAAGCCCAGCGAAGCGGGTTCCATTTGAGAGGGTGTCGACTTGGTCGACACCCTCAGGCAAACGGGTTCCAGAAGCGGCTGCCGTTGAGCCGGTTGAGCAGCAGCGCCGCGGCAAGCAGCAGCGCGCTGCCCGCCATGGCGAGCCAGTCCCATTTCGTGAAGGGCCGGGCCATGTACCAGCTGCGTTTTTTGTTCTTGCCAAAGCATCTGAGCTCCATGGCGTTGGAGATGACCTCGATCCGGTCCATGCTCGAGAGGATCAGCGGGATCAGGATCGCGCCGGCGCTCTTCAGGCGCCGGATCAGGTTCTCCTTTTTGCTCATCTCGACGCCGCGGGCCTGCTGGGCCTGCGAGATCTCGTGATACTCCCGCTGGATGTCCGGGATGTAGCGCAGCGCCAGCGCCACCGAGTAGGCGACCGTATACTTGACCCCGATGCGGTTGAGAGAGGCGGCGAACTCACTGGGATTCGTGGTGCAGACAAAGAGCAGCGCGACGGGGATGGAGGCCAGGTACTTGAGGAAGAGGTTCAGGTGATAAAAGAGCTGCTCCTTTGTGATCACGTAACTGCCGCCGAGGGAGAAGAGCACGTGCCGCGTGCCGTACAGCTCGACGCCGTGCTGCGGCGAGAAAAGAAAGACCAGCAGATTGTTCAGCACCATGAACACCGCCGTGAAGCCCAGCATGAAGCGCACGTCGGAAAGCCGGATCTTAGAGACGCGAAACAGGATCAGGCTGAGGACCACCAGCAGCACCAGAAGCCGCGTGTCGTAGGTCATCATGGCGGCGAAGCTCCACAGCAGCAGGCATACGAGCTTGGTCGCGCCGGTGAGATCGTGGATCGGCGAGGGGCGGTCGATGTAGTTGAAGATGTTGGTCACGGCCGCAGCTCCTTCCGCTCATAGTCGATGAAGCGGCGCACGAAGGCCTGTCCGTCCGCAATGCCGCACAGCCCGGCGAGCGCATAGAGGCTGGTCTCCTTGAGATTCGCCTCCCCGATGATGGCGGGGTCGGTCAGTACGGCGGCGCAGTCGGTGTCGGCGATGATGCGGCCGCGGGAGAAGACCACGGCCCGCTCGGCGTATTCGAGCATCAGGTGCATGTCGTGCGTGATCATGGCGACCGTGATGCCGCGCTTTTGCAGCGTCAGCAGGAACTCCATGATCTCGGTGTAATGGCGGTAGTCCTGCCCGGCGGTGGGCTCGTCGAGGATGATCATCTCCGGCTCGAGCACCAGGATGGCCGCGATGGTGACGCGCTTTTTCTGCCCGAAGCTCAGCGCCGAGATCGGCCAGCTCCGGAAGGGCCAGAGCCCGCAGATCCTCAGCGTCTCCTCCACGCGGCGCTTCACCTCGTCCTCCGGCAGGCCGCGCTTTCGCAGGCCCAGCGCCACCTCGTCGAAGATCATGACCTTGGAGATCATCTGGTTCGGGTTCTGCATCACGTAGCCGATGCGGTCGGCGTGCTCCTTGATCGAGAGCGCCGCCATGTCCTCCCCGTGAAAGCGGACCGTGCCGCTCTGCTGCGTCTCAAAGCCGCACACGACTTTGGAGAAGGTGGACTTCCCCGCGCCGTTGCGCCCGACGATGGCCAGCAGCTCGCCCTGACCGACGCGCAGCGAAATGCCCCGGAGCGTCTCGTGGTCCTTGCCGGAATAGGTGAAATGCAGGTCCTGCACGTCCAGCAGCACGGGGCGCGGCGGCCTCTCCTCCGCGGGGGGCACGGCGGCGAACCAGCCGCGCACTTTCGCCTTCTCGTCATCCGAGAGGCGCAGCGTGCGGATGCTGCGCGGCGCCATCTCCGCGCGGATCTCCACCCCCGCGTAGCGAAGCGCGGTCAGATACAGCGGCTCGCGGATGCCGCTGTCGCGCAGCCACGGGCCGGACAGCAGCTCATCCGGCGTCGTGTCGGCGAGGATGCGGCCCTCTCCCATGAGGACGATGCGGTCCACCTCCCGGTGCAGCACGTCCTCCAGCCGGTGCTCGATGATGACGACCGCGGCGCCGGTCTGTTTCTGCACCTGCTCGATGAGCTCGATGGCGGCCTTCCCTGTCGCCGGGTCGAGATTGGCCAGAGGCTCGTCGAACAGGAGGACGTCCACGTCGTCCACGAGCACCCCCGCAAGGGCGACGCGCTGGCGCTGCCCGCCGGAGAGCTCATTCGGCGCGTGGCGCAGATGATCCTCCAGCTCCACCATCGCGGCTGCCTTCTGCACGCGCTCATGGAGCGCCGGCTCCTGCACGCAGTCGTTTTCCAGCGCGAAGGCGATGTCCTCGGCCACGGTCAGGCCGACGAACTGGCCGTCCGGATCCTGCAGCACGGTGCCCACATGGCGGGAGATGTCAAAGATGCTCAGCTCCTTCGTCTCCTTCCCCGCAATGCGCAGACTGCCGCTGCTCTCGCCGCGATAGGAAAAGGGGATCAGGCCGTTGATGCAGTGGGCCAGCGTGCTCTTGCCGCAGCCGGAGGGCCCCGCGATCAGGATCTTCTCGCCGCGGCGCACCGTCAGATTGATGTCATGGAGTGTCGGCTCGGACTGGGCGTGGTACTGAAAGCCGAAATGTTCAAATTGGATGATGATGTCGTCCATAAGAAAAAACGGGCGGCCGCAAGGGCCGCCCCTACGATCCTGTTTACTTCTCTTCCTTCAGGCTGCCCTTCCTGGGCTTGGCGGAGGCATAGGCGACGCACAGGAGCGTGCCCACGACGGCCGTGGTGACGATGTTGGAGGCGCCGCCCACCAGGCCCTGCGTGAAGACCTTGTTGGCGGGCTCGGCATACATCACGATATCCAGTACCGGGGCGATCAGGCCCCAGGCGATGACGTGGCCGACAATCTGGAAGAGGTTGAAGCTGAGCGCGTCCTTCTTCTCAAACACGCCCTCGTCAAGGCGGATCTTTTTGGATACCAGCCCCATCAGGCAGCCGAACACTGCCGAGGCGATGACCCAGCTCCACCAGATGCCCCAGCCGTAGCTGAAGTCGATGAGCGCGTGGCCGATCAGGCCGATCAGCAATCCGGCGACCGGGCCGAAGAGCGCGGCCATGAAGGCAAGCAGACCGTACTGCAGGGCGATGTTGGTGTTGGGCACCGGGCTCGGGATGGCGACGAAGCGGCCCAGCACAAAGAAGAGCGCGGCGCCGATGCCGATGGCAACGACGGTGATCACGGGGGACTTTTTCATAGGTATCTTCTCCTTTTCTCCATGCTTCCCGGCGGGAAACGCCGGAAAAACTGCACCTTGCCGCAGAGAAAGCAAAGGCCCCGCCGGAGGCGGGACGCAGTTGTTCTCCTCATCTTGCGTCTCACCGCCGGATTTGGCACCTTGACTCAACAGGTTGCCGGGCTTCACAGGGCCGTTCCCTCCACCGCTCTTGATAAGGTGTTCAGTTATACAAGCCGATTATATCAGCATTTCCCGCGTTGTCAAGGAGTATGGCGATATCGCCTTGCCGCGTCTGCCCGGCTGACGCTGTGAGCGTCAGCGTTCGCTGGGGCCCGGGTCATATTCGCCGAAAATCAGATCGTCAATGTCGAATTCCATCGTTTTCCCTCCTCCGTCCTGACAGCATGACATAAGGATATGCTTCACATTTTCATATTATGTCTTGCAAGCGAAAACCGTTTGCGTTATAATAGACGGGCTGTATCATGACCAAGTGTCTGCGAAACGCCGCAGGGCGTTCCGCCGGGCTGTTTTTCGGCTCGTCAGCGTGGCTGTTACGCCATATGTTCACTGCAATAACTGGAAAAGGACGAAAGAAAATGAGCGCATCAACCGACAGGAAAAACCGTCTGGCAGCCCGCGCTGCCGGCACCGACAAGAAGACCCTGGCCGCCCAGGAGGAAGCGAAGAAAAAGGCAAAGGAAAAGCTGCGCTGGACCGTCGGCACGATCCTGGTGCTCGTGCTGATCGCAGCGGTCCTGTTCCTCAATTCCGGCCTGCTGTACACGACCGCCACCGCCCTGACGGTGGGCGGCGAGAAGCTGAGCCCGGCAGAGGTCAACTACTACTACGGCAACGGATACCTCAACATGGTCAACTCTTACGGCAGCTATACCTCCATGCTGGGGCTGGACACCTCCAACGGCATTTCCGGCCTGCGCAAGCAGGAGTGCTCCATGCTGGACGGCGGCACCTGGCGGGACTACTTCCTGCAGGCCGCCGAGAGCGACATCTCTCAGGTCACCGCGCTGCTGAGCTATGCCAGGGACAACGGCATCACGCTGAGCGAGGACGAGATCGCGCAGATCGAAGCCTCGTACGAGGGCATCGACGAGTACGCCAGACAGCAGGGCTACGCCGGCGCAGACGCGCTCCTTGCCATGAACTACGGCCAGGGCGTGACGCTCAAGATCGCCAAGCAGGGCCAGCTGGATCAGGCCCTGGCCAGCAAAGCATACGACGAGGCCAGCAAGGGCTTCACCTACAGCGAGGAGAAGCTGGAGCAGTACTACGCGGACCTCAACGGCTCCCGCGATCTGTTCGACTATCTGGTCTATGACGTGAAGGCCGTCGTGGCCGAGGGCACCGAGGAGGCCGACGAGGCCGCGAAGGCCGAGGCTGCCGCCACCGCCGACGCCATCTCCATGGCCTATCAGGACGGGGACGACATCGAGGACATCACCGAGCGCTTCGAGGCCGCGGTGGATTCCCAGACCGGCGAGACCGGCGAAGAGAAGCCCACGGCCCGCAGCAATGTCAACGGCGGCGGTCTGAACGCCGACTACAGCGAGTGGCTCATGGGCGAGCGCAAAGAGGGCGACATCACCGTGGTCGCCGATTCCGACGGCAGCGGCAGCTCCGTGCTCGTGTTCCTCTCCCGCAACGACAACCACTACAAGACCGCCAATGTCCGCCACATCCTGATCCGCGCCGAGGCCGACGCCGACGGCAATTACACGGACGAGGCCAAGGCCGCCGCCAAGGCCCGCGCCGAGGAGATCCTGGCCGAGTATGAAGCCGGCGAGAAGACCGAGGAGAGCTTTGCCGCCCTGGCCGAGCAGTACTCCGAGGACAGCGGCTCCAACACCAACGGCGGTCTGTATGAGTCCGTCCCCAGGGGCCAGATGGTCCCCGAGTTTGACGCCTTCTGCTTTGAGGGCCACAAGCCCGGCGACACCGGCATCGTCTACGGTGAGAGCGCCTCCTACGCCGGCTACCACGTGATGTACTACGTGGGCGAGGGCGACCTGTACAGCAACGTCATCGCCGAAAGTGCCCTGCGCAGCAGCGACGTGAGCGCCTGGATGGACGAGCTGAGCGCTCCCTACAGCCCCGTGGAAAAGTTCTGGATCAAGCTCGTCGGCTGATCGAAACTGAACAAAGAAAAACGCAGGCCCCGCGGAACTTTTTCCGCGGGGCCTGCGCAGTATCTGTCCTATGTGAGCCTGTATGAACAAGTCCGACTCGCATGGGGAATTGTGAAGGGGGGATTCATTTAGTTAAGGATACAAATAACCGAAACACACGCTTACGATGCTTCCAAATAATGATTTGGAGGTATATCCCATGAAAACGCAGAAATCCTTTTTTGAGCAGAACGGAGGCACTTATACGCAAGTTGGCGATGTGCTCATTCCTAACCTTACTATTGGAGAAGATGGACAGCAACCTTTCGGCAAATATGGCCGAATGCGGAAACGCTATCTGAAAGAGCAGCACTCCTTGATCTATTTGGAACTACTGCTGTCCGGGAAATTGTATCCGTACCTATCCGCAGCCGTGCGGAAGAGATCGTGCTGAACGATCTTGTCAATTGCTGAGGGAGGTGTCGAGATGCTGATTCTGGAAGATCTTTATCTTGGTGATGTTCGCCCCAGCGAGCGCAGCTTCAAGCGCAACAGCCAGTATGCGAAAGCTCTGGATGAACTCGTCAAAGCAGGAGATATGCTGACCGAAACACTCACCGAAAAGCAGAAGGAAATGTTCGAGAACTACATGACCGCCCAGCGGGAGGTCAACGTGCTGACCGATTGCGAGACGTTTATCTATTCTTTCCGCTTGGCGGTTAAAATCATGATTGACGTGCTGACAGACAGGCAGATGAGAGAAATCTAAGAGTTAAGGCAAACATAGAGCAGCGAACACTTGCGTCTGTAAAGTGTTCGCTGCTTTGCTATTGCTGCCGTATTTTGTCGTGGTAGGGGAATTCTCCTGAGAGAACGTGTCGAACAGCCGGGGAAAATACTCCTTGCTCGTACCGATACCGGTATCCGAGATTGTAAAGCGAAGCAAGGATTTTCCGTCGAATCACGCGGTTCTTGTTGCCGAGAATTAATTGCAGCACGAAAAAGCTTATCTTAAGGCGAAGCGACTTAGGCCGGTTTGGTTGTTTGTCTCGCATGGGAATGCGCATTGCCGGTGCTCATGAAGGAGAGAACAAGTGCGATTCATAATTTCTCTTAACTTACTTGCTGCCTCTATTTCTTCGTGCTATAATCCTTCCCTACAGCTAGGCAAAAGCCGTAATTACTGCAAATAACTCTATGTTTCATGGAAAGGGTACAGTAATGAACAAAAAAATATGGATTCTGCTTCTCTCCTGTGCAATGCTGCTTCTGGCAGCGTGCGGAACTTCGACCGAGGCTCCGGCTGAGCAGCCAAGCGAAGTTTCTTCGCAGCCTACCGAGGCTTCCTCCGAACCAGTTGTCGCCGAGGACGGGCAAAACCCCGTTATGAACTTCGTGGGCAAATATAATGCAGGAGACAGCATAGAGGCGCTTGTCGAAGCTGAGGGTGCAAACGGTGCAAGAATTACCGTCACCTATGCCGGCAGCCCATGGTTCCAGAACCGGACGGTGATGAGCGGAGCTTTTGACGCCGAAACGCTTACGGTAGACTTCTCCAACGGAACTCTCACGGAATATACCTATGACAGCCAGGGCGGCGCAGAAGAGACCGTAAGCTACACGGACGGCAAGGGCCGCGCGGTCTTTCATCCGGAGGACAATACGCTGACGATCATTGAAGAGTATCCCTCCGGCGAGTTGGAAACCGTCTATTCCTGGGGAGCTGCCGCAAATATGTACAGCGACACCGATCCGGATCATTATACCGGTGTAACCGCGATGGACAAGTTTAAGGTTGAAACAGAAGTAGGCTTTGCTGTTCGGACGGCCTATCTGGATGAAAACTGGTATGCAATGGCCGATATGATCTGTTATCCCATTGCGATCAACGGCACTGAGCTTGCCGACGCAGACGCTTTTCTGGATTATATGAAGGACAAGACCGTCCATGAGAGTGATCGACAGGCCATGATGGATGAAGATTGTCTCGACATGTTTGTCAACGGTCAGGGCATCTGCATGGGCAGCGGTCAGGTGTGGCTCAATGACCCCAATTATATGACAGACGCCGAACCTCAGCTTCAGATCATCGCCATCAGTGGGATTGTTGACAGATAAACAGGGGGGAGTTTTTCGCGGGAGCCGAGTGAATGTTCGGCTCCCGTCTCATATGCGTGGGCTCATTGATGGGACAAGTTAACAAAATGTGTTAGGAATGTTCATAACTTTTTAGCACTCTCGACTTGACAGTGCTAAAAATGGTGATATAATCATAATCGAACAGAGGAACGAAGATCGAATAGATGACCTCCATCCCCCTTGCTCAGGTAACAGACAAAAATGATTGCAGTATTGAAGGAGGCATGACTTATGTTACCGAGTATTTTTGGAGAGAGTTTGTTTGATGACTGGATGGGCTTCCCGTTCAGAAGCTTTGAATCCGACGTGGATCGCAAGCTGTATGGGAAACATGCAGCACATGTGATGAAGACCGACCTGAAGGAACACGATGAAGGCTACGAGCTGAAGGTGGACCTGCCGGGCTTCAAGAAGGATCAGATCGATCTGCAGCTGCAGAATGGTTACCTGACGATCAAGGGCTCCATGACCAGAAGCTTCTATATCGGTGAGAATGTTAAGGAAGAAGACGTCCAGGCCAAGTTTGAGGATGGCGTTCTGACGCTTGATTTCCCGAAGGAGAAGCCGGTGGCGCTTCCGGAGCGTAAGACCATTCAGATCCAAGGATAATCATTGCTACT
>CACYXC010000032.1 GCA_902778285.1 Oscillospiraceae bacterium
TCGACCGCCTCTGTGACACCATTAACACCCTGTCCGCTGATGTCATCAAAAGCATCACTGGCCGTGATTGGATTTTAAAGTGTTTTATTGGAGATTAGTATCAATCGCGAGAGGGAATAACCAATCCCCTCTCGCGCTCTCCCCATGCGTGTCAAACTTCGGCAGCATGGGTTTGTCTACAGTCTGAGGCCGCACGGGTTTACGCCCGTGCTGCTTCAGTGTGTCGACAATTTGCCGACACGCTGAAGCAGCCGATTTTAAAACCTTGAATCGGTTATAAAATCGGCTGTTATTGAACGTGAAGAGGGGATAACCAATCCCCTCTTCACAATCTCCCCATGCGAATCCGGGATATTCTGCATAGGTTTGTCAATAATCTGATGCCGCACGGGTTTACGCCCGTGCGGCTTTCAAGCTGTCGACAAAGTGTCGACAGCTTGAAAATCAAAAATGAGAACTCCCCAAAAAGTTCTCATTTTTGAGTATATCAATCGCGAGAGGGACCATGCGTGTCAAACTTCGGCAGCATGGGTTTGTCTACAGTCTGATGCCGCACGGGTTTACGCCCGTGCGGCTTTTGTGATATACTGTCAAAAAAGAGAAACGAGGTGCCGTCTATGCCGATCGTGGTCGTGGGAAACGTGTTTGTGGACATCAAGGGCTTTCCCGAGAGCAAGTATATCCCCTCGGGGCGCAATTCCGGCTGGGTGGAGTTTGTGCACGGCGGCGTCGGCCGCAACGTGGTGGAGGACGTCGCCAACGTCGAGCTGCGCCCGCGCTTTGTGAGCATGGTGGACGACACCGCCCAGGGCGAGGAAGTGCTCCGCAGACTGCAGCATCACAAGGTGGACACGCGCTATGTGGCCCGGGTGCCGGACGGCATGGGCATCTGGCTCGCCATCCACGACGGCGAGGGCGACATCGCCTCCTCCATCTCCAAACGCCCGGAGATGGATGCTATGGTGAGCCTGCTGCAGCGGCACGGGGACGATATCTTCTATGACGCGGACAGCGTCGTCCTCGAGATCGACATGGACAGGGAGGTCGTCAAGGAGGTCCTCCACTACGCCGAGAAATACGGCAAGCGCGTCTACGCGGTGGTGGCCAACATGTCCATCGCCGCCCAGCGGCGCACCTGGCTCCAGTCGGTGGACTGCTTTGTCTGCAATGTGCAGGAGATGGGCATCCTTTTCGCCGACGAGTTCGAGGGGCTGACGCCGGAGGAGCTCAGCCGTGAGCTGCTGGAGCGGATCCGGAGCGCGCGCATCCCCGCCATGGTGGTCACGATGGGCAGCCGCGGCGCGGTGTTCGCCGCCATGGACGGCAGCTGCGGCGTGTGCCCGGCCCAGACCGTACACGTGCGCGATACCGCCGGCGCGGGGGACGCCTTCTTTGCCGGCGTCGCCATCGGCCTGACCTACGGCAGGGACCTGATGGCCGCCTGT
The DNA here is from genome assembly GCA_902778285.1 of Oscillospiraceae bacterium. GTDB lineage: Bacteria > Bacillota > Clostridia > Oscillospirales > Oscillospiraceae > Limivicinus. The sequence goes on from CACYXC010000032.1 coordinate 1,446, forward strand.
GAGATCGGCTCCCGCCTCGCCTCCGCGGTCATCACGATCTCGGAGAACACCTGCCCGCGCTTCCTGCCGGAGGAGCTGGGCCTGGACGTGGCGGTCAGTGAATAACGAATAATGAATAATGAATAATTAAGGTGCCGCTTCGCGGCAGATAGAAAAGACGGATTGCCGTGGCGGCAATCCGTCTTTCTGTCGTAGGGGCGAGCATTGGTCGCCCGTTATGCCGGACGCTGTACCGTGATAGCGGGAGCGCAATGCGCTCCCCTACAGGGGCACAATGACCGGCCGCTGATCAACCCACCAGCACCGCGCTGGTCTGCGAGCCGAGGCGCAGCACGCCGTCCGAGAGGCTCGCGTCCTCCACGCCGATGTAGTCGCCCAGCTGCGTAAAGTCCCCAAGCCCCAGCGCCGCGAGATCGAGCTTCGCGCTGCTGAGCGTGGTGTTGTGCAGCACGCAGACGCGCATGCCGTCCCAGTCGGCGATGAAGCCGCCGAGCTTGCTGTCGGGCACGACCACCGGCGTATACTCGCCGCGGGCGATGGCGGGGTAGGCCGCGCGGATCATCAGCAGCTTCTTGTAGTAGCTGTACAGGCTGTACGCATTGGCCTTCTGGTCGGCGGCCGTGTCCTGGATCTGCTTGGCCGGATCGTAGGTCGTGCCGAAGGGGTCCCGCACTCCGTCCCCGTCGCCCCAGAGCATGGCGAGGCGGCGGTTGGCGTCGGTGTTGGAGCCGCCGCGCGAGCCGCGCAGACCCAGCTCCTCCCCGTAATAGAGGAAGGGCGAGCCGCTGGAGAGGATGTAGAGGTTCGCGGCCACCTTCATCGCGCCGCTGGCCACGGTCAGGTAGCCGGAGGCGCGGTCGGTGTCGTGGTTGGCGATGAAGGGGACGATCATGGCGTCCGGCCGGATGGCGTGGATGCGGTCGAGATAGGCGTCCACATAGTTCACATAGGGGCCGACGCTGCCCTTCTGGGCCGTCGCGGCGATGAGGCCGCTGGTCTGCGAGGTCGTGAAGTCAAAGCAGTTGACGGCGCTGTAATACACGTCGGTCACGCCGTCCGCGTCCCAGACCTCGGCCACGGTATAGATGTCGGGTTTGATCGCCCGCAGCTCAGCCAGATACCAGTCCCAGAACGCGCTGCTGCGCCCGTTGTCGCCGAGGTAGATGTACTTGGCGGCGTCGAAGCGGAAGCCGTCCACGCCCATGTCCAGATAGAAGCGGGCGATGCTGAGCATCTCCTGCCGCACGGCCTCGCTGTCAAAGTTGAACTCCGGCATGTGCTCGCTGAAGTTGCACTCGTAATAATCCTTTGTTTTTCCGATCCGGTTGAAGCCGGCCGGGACGCCCGAGCCGTCCTCAGACCGGACGAAGCTGTAGAAGTCATAGTACGGGTTCTCGTCGTTTCCGGTCATATGGGCGAGCTTGAACTTGTTGAACCACTCGTTCTCATCGCCGCTGTGATTGATCGGCAGATCGAGGATCAGCTTCACCCCGCGCGCGTGGCACAGCTCGATGAGCTCCCGCAGATCCTCCAGCGTGCCGAACTGCTCGTCCACACGGTAGTAATCCGTCACATCGTATTTGTGATAGCTGGGAGAGGCAAAGACCGGCGTGAGCCAGATGCCCTCGACGCCGAGGCTCAGGCCGGAGCCCGGGTCGCCGTCGTTGAGGTAGTCCATGCGGTTGATCACGCCGCGCAGATCGCCGACGCCGTCTCCGTCCGAGTCGGAGAAGGAGCCGGTGAAGATCTCGTAAAAGACGCGGTAGTTGTCGTCCGGCGCGTCGAAGAGGCGGCCGGAGGTGTCCAGAACCAGCTCGCCCCCGTCGGACAGGAGCAGGGAGCCGTCGTCCGCGTGGACGAAGCAGGCCGCCGGATCCGCCGGGAGGTCCTCAAGGGCGAACGCGGACAGGCCGGGAATGCCCAGCAGCAGCGTGCAGATCAGCACAAGGGAAAGAAGCGCCGCGAGTTTACGCATAGTGATCCCTCCATTCTGCTGAAATTGTAAACTTAGGAAAGAAACTTGTCAAGAAAACTTCATGGCGGTATAATGATTATATGGAAAACATGACGCCTTTGTACGGGCCGGAGGATATCCGCGCCCTGGAGAGAAAAGAAAAGAACTCCCGCCTGCTGTGCTGGCTGCTGGGCCTCGGGGCTCTGGCCGCCTGTGTTTTGTTCTGCTTTTTCGCGGACAGCGGCAGCGCGGGGAAGATGGAGCTTGCCTGCATCGTCACATGGACGCTTGCGGGCTGGCTCGTTTTGTACCTGCGCCGTTTTGTGACGGCCGAGACGAAGTATGAGCTGCAGCACGCGCAGATGCTCAACACCGGCGAGGCGGAGACGCTGCGCGGCCGAGTCACGGTGACGAATGAGCGGCTGCGCATCATCCGCAGCATCCGCATCACGATCGTACAGCTCGAAAACGAGCAGGGCGCGCACCGCCTCAAGGTCTGCCGTTCGCGGGAGAAGAAGCTCAAAGCCGCCGGGGAGGAACTGACGCTCTGGCTGGTCAACGGTTATATCGCGGGGTATTCGGTATGAGGGTGCTGAAAAACATCGTATCGCAGCTGCATGTGTACATCGTGTGGCTGATCCTGTCCGCAGTGCTCTGGGGTTTCGTGTTCAATATCCTGACCGACGCGCCGGCGGCAAAGAAGCTGGTGCTCTTCGCCGAGGTGGAGAGCTCCCGCGACCGCGAGCTGTCGGCTGAACTCGAAGAGCACAGGCCGGAGGGCATCCGACTCATACAGGTCCACAGCTTCGACTACGCCATGTTCGACGAGCAGGGGCTGCTGAATGCCGATTTCTACATCGTTTCGGCCGCAAGCGCGGAGGAATACCGAGCCTCTTTCCGACCGCTGGACACGGAAAAGTTCTCCGCGGACGGTCTCACGCTTCTGGAGCTGGACGGGCAGCCCTGCGGCATCCTCGTCTGGGACGGGGAGAAGGGCAGCGCCGCCGCGTATCTGGACTACGGAGAAGGGGAGTACTATCTCTTTTTAGGGGCGAATTCCCTGCACGCGGGAGAGAAGGACGACGCGGCCTACGAGCTGCTGAGGGAAATCCTGCAATTGCCGTAGGGGCGGCTATCAGCCGCCCGCGGACATGGAACAGGAAAATGAGGGCGGCTCATAGCCGCCCCTACAATGAAAGCACGGAGGACAACGATGAAAAAGATGCTGAGTCTGATCCTTGTTCTGATTCTGCTGCTCCTGCTATGCCCCTGCCTTGCGGGTGCGGACAGCGGCAGCGGCGCTCTGTATGTCAAGCCCGTGGAGAATCTTCCCGAGGACTTCATCCTCGGGATGGACGTCTCCTCCGTCATCGCCGAGGAGGCCAGCGGCGTGCGCTATTACGATTTCGACGGCGCGGAGCGAGACCTGTTTGAGATCCTTGCGGAAAACGGCGTCACGCACATCCGTGTACGTGTGTGGAACCACCCCTTTGACGCGGACGGAAACGGCTTCGGCGGCGGCAACTGCGGCATCGAGACGGCCGTCGCCATCGGCAGACGCGCGGCCGCGGCGGGCCTGCCGCTGATCGTGGACTTCCACTACTCCGACTTCTGGGCCGACCCGGGCAAGCAGATGGTGCCGCTGCAGTGGAAGGACATGGAGATCGAGGAGAAGACCGAGGCCGTGTACGACTACACCCGTGACTGCCTCGCAAGGCTCCGGGACGCGGGCGTGGAGGTCGGCATGGTGCAGGTCGGCAACGAGACCAACGGCGCGCTCTGCGGCGAGAAGATCTGGTTCAACATCCAGTATCTGATGCAGGCGGGGGCCAAAGCCACCCGCCAGATCTTCCCCGACGCGCTGGTGGCGGTGCATTTCGCCAACCCGGAGAGCGGGGCCTACGAGAGCTATGCCAAAAAGCTCGCCTACTACGACGTGGATTACGATGTCTTCGCCTCCTCCTATTACCCCTACTGGCACGGGACGCTGGAAAACCTGCGGACCGTGCTGGCGGACGTGGCGGAGACCTACGGCAAAAAGGTCATGGTCATGGAGACCTCCTACGCCTTCACCGCCGAGGACACGGATTTCAGCCCCAACACCATCGGCGAGGGCAGCCTCGTCACGAAAAACTATCCCTACACCGTGCAGGGCCAGGCCAACGCCGTGCGCGACGTGGTCGAGACCGTGGCCAATACCCCGAACGGCATCGGCGTCTGCTACTGGGAGGGCGCCTGGATCACGGTCGGCGGCAGCTCCCGGGAGGAAAACGCCGCTCTGTGGGAGAAATACGGCTCCGGCTGGGCCTCCAGCTACGCCGCCTCCTACGACCCGGACGACGCGGGCAAATACTACGGCGGCAGCGCCGTGGACAATCAGGCCCTCTTCGACGCGCAGGGGCATCCCTTGGCGTCGCTGAAGCTCTTCTCCCTGCTGCGGCAGGGGAACACGGTCGAAGTCGTGCCCGACGCCGTTGAGGCTCCGACGCTGACGCAGGACATGAGCAGCCCCATCCTCCTGCCGGAGACGGCAGACGCCGTTATGAACGACAACAGCCGGCAGCCTGTGCCCGTGATATGGAACGCCGACGGGGAAGAGCTCACCGCCAGGTACGGCGGCCGCGAGGGGAGCTTCACGGTCGGCGGGGTGGCGGGCGGCATGCCGGTGAGCTGCACGGTGAATCTGGTGAAATACAATTATCTGGTGAACCCCGACTTCGAGACCGGCGACCTGTCGGGCTGGACGGTCGAGGATCTCGCCGGCGCGGACGAGCTCTATGTGGAGGACAAGCTCACCGACTCCCTCGACGGCACGCGGCATATGCACTTCTGGAGCGCTCGGCCGGACAGCGTGGAGTTCACGCTCGAGCAGGAAGTGCGCGATCTGCCGGCCGGGCGTTACCGCTTCTCCGTCTCCGTCATGGGCGGCGACGCCGGGGAGCAGGAGGTCTATGCCTATGTAAAGCTCGACGGTGAGCTCGTCGGCACCGCGCCGATGGCGATCACCTCCTACGCCGAGTGGGATACCGGCGCGGTGGAGGAAATCGAATACGCCGAGGGACAGACCCTGACCGTGGGCATCTACGTCCGCTGCTCCGGCGCGGGCAGCGGCGCCTGGGGCAAGATCGACGCCGCGGCGCTCAATTCCGCAGGGTAATTCGCTTGAAGCCGGGGGCGGCACGCAGCCCCTGCTGGTATCGATAAAACCGGCACAGGCTGAAATAAGGCTGTCATCCTGAGGAACGAAGTGACGAAGGATCTCATGTCCAGTCATAGAACGAAGGCTTTGAGATCCTTCGACTCCGCTGCGCTGCGCTCAGGATGACGGGATCGGAGTTTGTCTGCAGGCTGAGGGGTGGCCATCATGATAGCCGCCCCTGTGTTTTGCCAATCGTATTTTTGCACAAAACTTTTAAAATATTTTCGTGAAAAAAGACAAGGGACAGTCTGTGGACAAGTGAAAAGCAGGATAGTATAATAAATTTGTTAAAGAATCTGTAACATTTGCGGGGGCGGCGGACCGCTCCCGCAGATCCCGCGCAGGTTCTTTTCGGGCAATTCAATGGCAAAGCCAAGAATACATAAGGAGGAAAAAGTATGAAAAAAGTATTGTCATTGACCCTGGCTCTGGTCATGATCTTTGCGCTGTGCGTGAGCGGCACCGCTTCCGCATCCAGCCAGCTGGCCGGCACCTATGACATCACCGTCTGGGTCGCCGACGCGATCGTTGACCTGACCAAACAGCAGATCGACGACTTCAACGCCACCAACACCGACGGCATCGTCTTCAACGCCACGGTCGAGCCCGTGGGCGAGAGCGACGCCGCCACCCAGATGATCACCGACGTCGAAGCCGGCGGCGACATCTTCTGCTTCGCGCAGGACCAGTTCGCCCGTCTGGTGCAGGCCGGCGCTCTGGCCAAGCTGGGCGTGAAGGCCGCCGAGATCGTCCGTGAGGCCAACGACGCCGGCGTCGTCGCCGCCGCCACCGCGGGCGACGAGCTCTACGCCTACCCCCTGACCTCCGACAACGGCTACTTCATGTACTACGACAAGTCCGTCATCCCCGAGGAGGACGTGGGCTCCCTCGAGAAGCTGATCGCCGACTGCGAGGCCGCCGGCAAGTACTTCGCCATGGAGAATGAGACCTCCGCGTGGTACATCGCGTCCTGGTTCTTCGGCACCGGCTGCGTCTCCGAGTGGGAGACCGATTCCGACGGTTCCTTCATCTCCATCCGCGACACCTTCAACAGCCCCAACGGCCTGATCGCCGCCAAGGGCATGAAGAAGCTGCTCGACTCCAAGTACTATCTGAGCTCCTCCGACGGCGCCGGCTTTGACTCCGGCTGCGCCGTGGTCGTGACCGGCACCTGGGCTTACGAGACCATCGCCGGCATCCTGGGCGACAACCTGGGCGCCGCCCCGCTGCCCTCCTTCGAGGTGGACGGCCAGGAGTACCACATGGGCTCCTTCAACGGCTGCAAGCTGATGGGCGTCAAGCCCCAGACCGACGCTGTGCGCGCCGCCGCGCTGCACAAGCTGGCGCAGTACCTGACCGGTGAAGAGGGCCAGATGGAGCGCTTCAACGCTGTCAAGTGGGGCCCCGCCAACCTGGCTGACCAGGCCAATCCCGACGTGCAGGCCAACGTTGCTCTGGCCGCTCTGTTCCAGCAGAACCAGTACTCTGTGCCTCAGGGCCAGATCCACGGCTCCTGGTGGGATATCGCGAAGGTCATCGGCACCGACGTCAAGGAGGCCAAGGACGAGGCCGGCCTGCAGGCTGCTCTCGACAACTACACCGCCGCCATCTCCGCCGTGTTCAACATGAGCGACGATGAGAAGAACGCCTGGAGCGTCATCGGCTCCATCTGCGGCACCAACTGGGATACCGATTTCCCGATGGAAGAGGTCTCCGAGGGCAACTTCCAGTCCGAAGTCCTCGAGCTCAAGGCCGGCGATGAACTGAAGTGCCGCCAGGGCGCCAGCTGGGACGTGAACTTCCCCGCCGACAACGTGGTCGTTGAGGAGGACGGCAACTACATCGTCAAGCTCGTAGTTATCGACGGTGTGGGCGAGGTCTTCCTGATCGCGGCCTAATTGAATACAGCTCCAAAGTGAACATCTCTTCCTTTGGCTGAACCTACTTGTGAAAGAATGGTTGGAGTCAATCCCTTGGCTCCAACCATTTTATTAAACGGATAAAAGGGGCAATGTTATGAACAGATACAGCGATCTGGAATTCCTGCGCCTGTCGAAGAGGCAGAAATTCCTCTATAAACTGACCTCCTTTTTCGCGTCGATCCCCCGGGCGATCGCCAATTTCTTCCTCGCCATCGGGCGCTTCTTCAAGAATGTCGGGGTCGGTATCGGCAAGGAATTTGCCGACTTGTTTCTGACCTTCAAAAACGGCGACTGGAAGACCAAAACCTCTTACCTGGTGATGGGCTTCGGCAGCATCGCCCGCGGGCAGGTGCTGCGCGGCCTGCTGTTTTTGCTCATGGAGGTCGTGTTCATCTTCTACATGATCACCGCCGGCGGCCACTGGATGAGCATGCTGCCCTCTCTGGGCAAGGTCGGCCCCCACGAGGAGTACGACGAGATCCTGGACCTCTACACCACGACTTACGGCGACAACTCCTTCAAGATCCTGCTCTACGGCGTACTGACCATCTTTTTCATCATCGCGTTTATCTACACCTGGCGCCTGAACGTCAAGCAGAACAAGATCGCCGAGGAGTACCTGAAGGCCGGCAAACGCCTGAAATCCGGCAAGGACGACCTGCGCTCCCTCGTGGACGAGTCCTTCTACAAGACCCTGCTGGCGCTGCCGCTGACCGGCATCCTGGTCTTCACAGTCATGCCGATCGTGTTCATGATCCTGGTCGCCTTCACCAACTACGACGGCGCGCATAACGGTTATACCAACGCGCTCTTCAGCTGGCAGGGCCTCGCGAACTTCCGCACCCTGCTCACCTGGTCGGGCAGCGGCGTCAACTACTCCGCCACCTTCGGCGAGATTCTGACCTGGACGCTGATCTGGGCCTTCTTCGCCACCTTCACCAACTACTTCCTCGGCATGTTCGTGGCCATGATGATCAACAAGAAGGGCATCCGTCTCAAGAAGCTCTGGCGCACCGTCCTGGTCATGACCATCGCCATCCCGCAGTTCATCTCCCTGCTGTACGTCTCCAAGATGTTTGCCAAGAACGGCATCGTCAATGAAGTGTTACTGAATCTGGGTTGGATTAAGCATGCCATAGATTTCTGGGGCAGCACCGCCCACGGCGGCCTGCTGCCGCGCGTGATGGTCATCGGCATCAACATCTGGATCGGCATCCCGTACCTGATGCTGATCGCCACCGGCATCCTGATGAACATCCCCGCGGACCTCTACGAATCCTCCCGCATTGACGGCGCCAACGCCTGGCAGCAGTACACCAAGATCACCCTGCCCTACATGCTGTTCATCACGGGTCCCTACCTGCTCACGAGCTTTACGAGCAACATGAACAACTTCAACGTCATCTATCTGCTCACCGGCGGCGCGCCGACCAACGCGGCTGCCTCCGGCGCGGCGGGCTCGGTGGGCTTTACGGACCTTCTGATCACATGGCTGTTCAAGATCACGACGGGCGCCGAGGCGCAGTACTATCTGGCCTCCGTCGTCGGCATCATGGTCTTCGTGGTGGTCGCGGCCATTACGCTGGTGGTCTACAATGTGCTGCCCTCGATCAAGAATGAGGAGGACTTCCAGTAATGAATGAGACACTTGAAAAGAGGAGCATGGGCCTGCGCGCAAGCCGCGCCATCTCCAATACGATCATCTACATCCTGCTCGTCCTGATCAGCGTGATCTGGCTGATCCCCTTTGTTTGCATCGTGCTGCAGTCCTTCCGTGTCGAGTCCACACACATGGCACGGTACATCATCCCCCACGAGTGGGGCTGGGACAACTATGTCAAGCTGTGGAACTCCGACTTCAAGCGCTGGTATCTCAACACCTTCGTGATCGCGCTCGTGGTCGCCGTGCTGCAGACGGTCATCGTGTTGTGCATGAGCTATACGCTCTCCCGCTTCCGCTTCAAAATGCGCGACGGGCTGATGCGCTTCATGCTGATCCTGGGCCTGTTTCCGGGCATGCTGACCATGATCATCCTCTACCGCGTGCTCAAGGACCTCGGCCTTACCCAGGCCAACGCCGTGCCCGGCCTGATCCTGGTCTACATCGCCTCCTCCGGCATGGGCTACTATGTGTCCAAGGGCTTCTTCGACACCCTCCCCAAATCCCTGGACGAGGCCGCCCGCGTGGACGGCGCCACCCGCGCCCAGGTGCTCACGAAGATCATCCTGCCGCTGGCAAAGCCCATCGTCATCTACACGATCCTGACCGCCTTCATGGGCCCCTGGGGCGACTTCGTGTTCGCCAAGTACGTGTCCTTCGGCACCTCGGCGGGCATGAACGTGGCCGTCGGCATGTATGGCTGGCTGCAGCTGGATCAGATCGGCCAGCGCTACACCATGTTCTGTGCCGGCGGCGTGATCGTCGCGATCCCCGTGACGATCCTGTTCATGTGCCTGCAGAAGTACTATGTCGAAGGCGTGACCGGCGGCGCCGTAAAAGGCTGACGCCTTCAATTGCAAAACGCCGTTTTGCAATTGAAATTCTCGCAACGTCAGAAGAAGCTCACGCCGCTCCGTTTCCGTCAAGTTTGACGAAAACTGCGCTTGGTTCCCTCCTTCTTCCTACCAAACTCGAAGCCAGTCGCTTCGAGTTTGAAAAGGAAAACGGAAGGAGCGGATATGAAGCTTTCGCGGCTATTCGGAACCGGGAAAGCGGAATGCAGCGAGTTTCGTTTGACGCCGAAGCGAGGGCTCGCATAGCTCGCCTCAGAGAGTTTTTGCCGCGGCAGAGCCGTGTCAAAAACGATTGGAAATGCCTCCGGGGCGGAAGCACGAGCATGTATCATTCTGCAGCATGACGAAAAAGCCAGTAATAAAGGAGATAACAGTATGGCAAGTGTGAAACTGACAAACGTCCAGAAGGTCTATGACAATCATGTGATTGCCGTGCACGACTTCAATCTGGACATCAAGGACAAGGAATTCATCGTCTTTGTCGGCCCCTCCGGCTGCGGCAAGTCCACCACGCTGCGCATGGTCGCGGGCCTTGAGGATATCTCCGGCGGCACCGTGGAGATCGACGGCGAGGTCGTCAACGACCTGCAGCCCAAGGACCGCGGCATCGCCATGGTCTTCCAGAACTACGCCCTGTATCCCCACATGAGCGTGTATGACAACATCGCCTTCTCCCTGCGCCTGCAGAAGGTGCCGGAGGACGTGATCTTTGAGAAGGTCACCAACGCCGCCGAGATCCTGGGCATCACCGATTATCTGATGCGCAAGCCCCGCGCGCTCTCCGGCGGCCAGCGCCAGCGCGTGGCCATCGGCCGCGCCATGGTGCGCGACTCCAAGGTCTTTCTGATGGACGAGCCGCTGTCCAACCTGGACGCCAAGCTCCGCAACCAGATGCGCGCCGAGATCATCCTTCTGCGCCAGAAGCTGAACACCACCTTCATCTACGTCACCCACGACCAGACCGAGGCCATGACCCTGGGCGACCGCATCGTCATCATGAAGGACGGCTTCATCCAGCAGGTCGGCACCCCCACCGAGGTCTTTGAGATGCCGAAGAACCTCTTCGTGGCCGAGTTCATCGGCGCGCCGAAGATGAACATCATGCGCACCGAGCTCGTCAAGGAGGGCGGTAAGTACTATGTCACGCCCTTCGGCTCGAAGATCGAGGTCGACGGCGCGAAGGGGCAGGCTCTGGCCGCGAAGGGCTATGGCAGCCGGAGCATCGACCTGGGTGTGCGCCCCGAGCATATCGTGCTGGCCAAGAAGGGCGAGGGCATCCCCTGCACGCTGGAGGTCAACGAAATGATGGGCTCCGAGCTGCACCTGCACGTCTTCACCGAGGACGGCACCCGCCTGATCGTGCGCGTGCCCACCATCGGCCTGGAGCAGGACGAGCGCGAGAACCTGGTGCAGGGCCACAGGCTGTTCGTGACCTTCGAGGGCAAGGTCATGCACTTCTTCGACCCCGAGAGCGGCGAGAACCTGCTCAACTGAGCGCTTCGGCGCACAGACACCGTTCAAAAGGGGAGCGCTGAGCGCTCCCCTTTTGCCTGCGTCTTCGGAAACGGCGGAAAAAGGCAGGAAAAACTTGTCAATGGATTGTTTGCACAAAGTTTTCCGCTGTTTTTCGTGAAAAAAGACAGCGGGGGAGTGGTGGACAATGCCTTGGCAGGGGAGTATAATACTGTCGTTAAAAAACTTGAACCATCTTTTGCACGGATGTGCTCTTTTGTGATTTTTAAGCCCGGAAAGGCTTGAAAATATACGGAAAACCCGCTTTGCGGGAATCATTAGAAAAGGAGAAATCGAAATGAAAAAGATCATCGCACTTGCTTTGACCCTGGTCATGGTCTTTGCTTTGGCTGCTGCGGGCGGCACCGCCTATGCTGCCGAGGGAGGCTCTGTCTACTGGCTGAACTTCAAGCCCGAGCTGGATGAGGCCGCACAGGGTCTTGCCAAGCTGTACACCGAGAAGACCGGCGTTCCCGTCAAGGTCGTCACTGCGGCTTCCGGCACTTACAGCCAGACGCTGACCTCCGAGATGGACAAGTCCTCCGCTCCCACCCTCTTCATCATCGGCAACCAGGCCGGCGTGAAGGAATGGGGCGAGTTCGCCATGGACCTGACCGACACCCCTATCGCCAATGAGCTGAGCACCGACGCCTACAACCTCTATGACGAGGATGGCCGTCTGGTCTCCATCGGCTACTGCTATGAGTGCTACGGCATCATCGTCAACCCCGACCTGATCGAGGCTGCCGGCCACAGCATGGACGAGCTGGTGAACTTTGAGGGCCTGAAGGCCGTCGCCGAGGACATCCACGCCCGCGCCGGCGAGCTGGGCTTCGACGCCTTCTCCTCCTCCGATATGGACGGCTCCTCCTCCTGGCGTTTCACCGGCCATATGGCCAACCTGGAGTACTTCTATGAAGAGCGCGATGCCGGCGGCTGGACCGAGTGCCCTGCCGAGCTGAGCGGCGCCTACATGGAGAACTTCAAGAACCTGTATGACCTCTGCATCAACAACAGTCTGACCGATCCGAAGGATCTGGCCACCGGCGGTCATGACGCGGAAAATGAGTTCAAGACCGGCAAGGCCGCGTTCTTTGTCAACGGCTCCTGGGAGTACGCTGCTGTTTCCGAGGCTGTCCCCAACGCCACCATGATCCCCTACTACTGCGGTGTGGAAGGCGAGGAGAAGGCCGGCCTAAACTGCGGCACCGAGAACTGCTGGGCCATCAACGACATGGCTTCCGACGCCGATAAAGCCGCCACCATGGACTTCATGGTGTGGCTGGTCAGCGATCCCGAGGCTGCCGCCGTCATGGTCGAGCAGCTGGGCGTCCTGCCTTACAAGAATGTCCCCGAGTCTCAGAACGGCTTCCTGGCCGCCGCTGCCGCCTACACCGAGGACGGCTGCTACGTCATGGATTGGGCGACCAATTATCAGCCCAATGTGGACGACTACCGCGCCGCGCTGGTGTCTGCGCTGAACGCTTACAACGCTGACCAGTCCGAGGCCAACTGGGAGCAGGTCAAGACCGCTTTCGTCGACGGCTGGGCTGTCCAGTACCAGGCTGCCAACGGCTGATTTTGATCAGGCGGAAAAGGTTATAGGAAAACGCGGGGCGGACGGGTTCGTCCGCCCCGATTCTATCAGAGAAAAGGGAGATGGCAACTTGAAAGGCATATTCAAAAATCCTCTGCGCCGCTGGTTCTGGCTGTTTCTCGGACCGGTTACCGCCGCCTTCGCCATCGGTTTCGTTTGGCCCTTTTTCCAGGGCATCTATCTTTCCTTCTGTAAATTCAAGCTGGTCCGCAACGCGAAATTCATCGGCCTCGGCAACTACACGGCTGCGCTGAAGGATCCGACCTTTATGCATGCCTTCTGGTATACGGCTCTCTTTGCGCTGACCAGTCTTCTGCTCATCAATATCCTCGGCTTTGCCGCGGCCTATGTGCTCACCCAGGGCGTCAAGGGCTCCAACCTCTACCGCACGGTGTTTTTCATGCCGAACCTGATCGGCGGCATCGTGCTGGGCTATATCTGGTCCATGATCTTCGACGGCATCCTCTCCCGCTACGGGACCTCCATCCTCATGGAGACCAAGTACGGCTTCTGGGGCCTGATCATCCTGATGTGCTGGCAACAGATCGGCTATATGATGATCATCTACATCGCAGGGCTCCAGTCGGTCCCGGAGGATATGCTGGAGGCTGCAAAGATCGACGGCGCCACCCGCTGGCAGACGCTTTTCCGGGTCACGATCCCGAACGTGATGCCCTCCATCACGATCTGCACCTTCCTGAGCCTCACAAACGGCTTCAAGCTCTTTGACCAGAACCTGGCCCTGACCGGCGGCCTGCCCTTCATCATCCAGCCGGACGGCTCCAATATCAAGACCACGGAAATGCTGGCGCTGAACATCTACAATACCTTCTACAATTCCAACTCGGCTTCCAAGGGCGTCGCCCAGGCGAAGGCGGTGCTCTTCTTCATCCTGGTGGCAGGCATCGGCCTTGCCCAGCTTGCCTACACCCGCAAGAGGGAGGTGCAGCAGTAATGACGAAACAGGACAGTCTGGCCGCCGAACGCAGGCGGAAAACCATCATGTCGGTGGTGCTGGCGGCGATCTGTATCATCTACGTGCTGCCGGTGCTGAGCGTGGTCATCAATTCCTTTAAGGTCAACACCTTTGTAAAGACCGATACCTTCGCCCTCCCCACGGGAGAGATGTGGGCCGGCTTCTCCAATTTCATCAAGGGCATGACCTTCGGCAACTACCCCTTCTGGAAGAGCGTTGCCTTCAGCGCGCTGATCACTGTGGCCTCCACGGCGCTCATCCTGCTCTTCACTTCCATGGCCGCCTGGTATATCGCGCGGGTCAATTCCTTCTCCTGCAAGCTGATCTATTATCTCTGTGTGTTTTCCATGGTGGTCCCGTTCCAGATGGTCATGTTTACGCTCTCCAAAACGGCCGACTCTCTCCATCTGAACACCCCCTGGACCATCCCCATCGTCTATCTGGGCTTCGGCGCCGGGCTTTCGATCTTTATGTTCGTGGGCTTTGTCAAGTCCATTCCTCTGGAGATCGAGGAGGCGGCGTCCATCGACGGCTGCGGCCCGGTGCGCACGTATTTCTCCGTGGTGTTCCCCATGCTCAAGCCGACGATGATCTCCGTGGGCATTCTGGAGATCATGTGGATCTGGAACGACTACCTGCTGCCCTACCTGGTGCTGGATATCAACGAGTACCGCACCATCCCCATCCACATCCAGTATCTGAAGGGAAGCTACGGCACGGTGGATCTTGGCGCGACCATGGCCCTGATCCTGCTGAGCATCATTCCCGTCATCATCTTCTACCTCATCTGCCAGAAGCATATCATCAAGGGCGTGGCCGCCGGCGCCGTCAAGGGCTGAGCGACTCCCCGCAAGAAAAGAGTTGTATATTATGACCCGCTCCAGCGGTATCCTGATGCCCATGAGCTCTTTGCCCTCCCCTTACGGGATCGGCACCATGGGCAGATGCGCCTATCAGTTTGTTGATTTTCTGAAGGCCTCCGGCCAGAAATACTGGCAGCTGCTCCCCCTCGGTCCCACCAGCTACGGCGACAGCCCCTATTCCGCGTTCTCCACCTTCGCGGGCAGCCCGTACTATATCGACCTTGACCTGCTCGTCAGGGACAAACTCCTCAAAAAGAGCGAGATCGAAAAGCTCGACTGGGGCTGCGACAGCGAACGCACCGATTACGCCAGGATATTTCAGAATCGCTTCCCCGTGCTGCGCAAGGCCTTCGCCCGCGGGCGGGAGCGCTATGCGGAGGAGATCGCGGCCTTCCGGGAGAAAAACGCCTCGTGGCTTGAAAACTACGCCCTCTTCATGGCCCTGAAGATCCACTTCGGCATGGTCAGCTGGCTCGACTGGCCGGACGAGGCGGTCCGTCGGCACAAGGCGGAGGCGATCAGGAGCTACGGAGAAAAGCTGAAAGAGGACGTGGACTTCTACGTCTTCCTGCAGTTTTTGTTCTTCCGCCAGTGGGAGGCCCTGCGTGACTACGCGCATGAGAAGGGCGTCCGCTTCATCGGCGACGTACCCATCTACGTGGCGCTGGACTCCGCGGATGTGTGGAGCGAACCGCAGTTCTTCCAGCTCGGCGAGGACAGCCTGCCCACCGAGGTGGCGGGCGTCCCGCCCGATGCCTTCACCGACGACGGCCAGCTCTGGGGCAATCCGCTCTACGACTGGGACGCCATGAAGGCCGACGGCTACGGCTGGTGGATCCGCCGCATCGACGGCGCGAAGGAGCTCTTCGACGTGATCCGCATCGACCACTTCCGCGGCTTTGAGAGCTACTGCGCCGTGCCCTACGGGGACGCGAACGCCCGCCGCGGCGTGTGGAAGAAGGGCCCCGGCATGGATCTGATCGGCATGCTGAGAAGCTGGTTTCACGGCCTGGAGTTCATCGCCGAGGACCTGGGCTATACCACGCCCGAGGTGGAAAAGCTGCTCTCTGACTCCGGCTTTCCCGGCATGAAGATCCTGGAGTTCGGCTTCGACGCCGACGGAGACGCGCCCTACATGCCCCACAACTGCAAGGAAAACAGCGTCTGCTACATCGGCACCCACGACAACGAGACCGTGAAGGGCTGGCTGAAGACCAACAAGAAGAAGCACCTCCGCTTTGCCGAGCGTTACATGCGCATCACCGAGGAGGAGGGCTGGTGCTGGGGCATGATCCGCACCGGCATGGGCACCGCCTCGAAGCTCTTCGTCATGCAGATGCAGGATATCCTTGAACTGCCCGCCTCGGCCCGGATGAACGCCCCCGGCACCGTGGGCAGCAACTGGCAGTGGCGCATGAAGCCCGACGCGCTCACAAAAGAGCTGGCCAAAAAGCTCCGGGAATACACCCACACCTACCGCCGCTGCTGAAGGCAGAGACGGCGCAGCAGCAAGACAAGACACGAAGGATGATTTCATGAAAGGTTTCAACAAAGCGCTGCCTGCCCTGCTGGCGGTGCTGCTGCTCTGCACGCCGGCGTTCAGCGGCGCCGCAGCGGCGGATGCGGCGTCGGAAGAGAAGAGCGCGCTGCCCTTTGCGGAAGAGAAAGGGCTGCGCTTTGTCGACGAGCCGGAAGAGCTGCCTCTGATCCCGAACGCGGCGGCGATCTATAAAGACACGGTGATCCATTCGCTCACCGGTACGCTGGGCGTCCCGGAGGTGACGGTGAGCGAGGTCGGCGAAGACGGCTGCGTGACGTATACGGTCCGCTTTGCGGTGAATGTGGATATGGACTACAGCTACCCTGTGGAGCAGGACAACGCGCTGACGGTCAACTTTGCTTCCTATGAGCCGTATGACTATTACACCGGCACGTTCTTTGACTTTGAAAAGCTGCATACCGACGGCAACGAGACCGATGAGGAGAGCAGCAAACAGGGCAAGTTCGTCCTTGACGGCGTGACCGTCGTTTTCGAGGGCGACCATGTGCTCACGGCCCAATGGGGCGAACCCAAGGTCACGGACAGCAACGGAACGCGCAATGTGATCTGGCATCTGACCGCTCTGCAGGAATACACGATCTCCGTCCCTGCGGACTATGACGGCCTGATCTTCGGCGCAGAATACGGGAAGCAGTCTCTCTCGCCGGAAGTCACCTCGGCGGAGGGCTATCAGAAGAGCGCGGTCTGGGAAGGCGACCCGGAGGACTGGATCTTCTTCCGCGCCCCCAAGCTGGCTGCGCTGCAGGCGGGAGCGTCCGACGCCGCCTGATCACGGACAACGTACAGGCAGACAGCGGCTGTGTTTTCACAGCCGCTGTCTCAAGCTGTCGACAAAGTGTCGACAGCTTGAAAATCAAAAATGAGAACTCCCCAAAAAGTTCTCATTTTTGAGTATATCAATCGCGAGAGGGAATATGGGTTTGTCTACAGTCTGAGACAGCGGCTGTGCTTTCACAGCCGCTGTCTGCCTTTTTGCTGTCTGCCGCGGAACACGCCGCACGGCCGGGCGCTGCGCTCAGCCGCCGACGCGCTCGTACTCGCAGCTGCTGGCCAGATCGCCCTTGGCGTTGTACTTGAGGTAGGAGAAATGCCCTGCGTTGGTGATGACGACCAGACAATGCCCGTTGTCGTCGTTGGTGAAGCGGTCGCTGCCCTGGTCGGCATGCAGCTCCACGCTGTAGTCGTTGGCGATGTCGGTCAGGCGCAGCGTGGCCACGCCGTCCTGAATGCGCACGCGGGCGCGGAAGGAGGTACAGCGCCCGTCATGCCCCACAGTCAGGGGGATGACGGTGGCGTCGCCCAGATAGAGCGCCCAGTCGGCGCAGAAGGGCAGGTACAGCTCCAGATCGCTCATCCAGGCCTCGCGGTTTTCAAAGCTTCCGCCGTACTGCCGCAGCCAGTCGTAAGCGCCGGAGATGTCGCCGTTTTCACAGAGCGTGAAAAACTCGTGGGTGAGGTCGGTGGCGTTGTCGATGGCTTGGAGCAGCTCCGTGCAGTCCTTGTAATTCCGGATGCTCTGCAGCAGCTCGATAACGGCCTGATCCAGCGGGAGCATCCCGGGGGCGGGTTCGTCCTCCAGCTGCAGCTCCGCCGGGTCCTCCCCGCCGCTCGCGAGCAGGTCCGCCACGCTCTGGCTGCCCAGGGTCAGGGCCGTGTCCTTCGGCATGGAGAAGCGCGTCATGTCGTCCGGCTCCATGCTCAGAGAGGCGTAGACGCCGCGGATGTTGTAGCGCCTGATGAACTCGGTCAGGGCTTTGGCCTTCCGGTAGACCGGCTCGCAGGCCTGCTCCTGATCGCCCAGCTCCATGTAGGCCTGGTAGGCCTCGGAGAGCCTGCCGCTCTCCAGCAGGGTATTCGCCCGGTCGTAGGCGGCCTGCTGCACAAGGAGGCGGCTTGTCGTGAGCCCGTCGGCGCACCTGGCGGCCTGCGCCGCGCTGTCCTTATAGTCGCCCAGAGCCTCGAATTCCCGCTGCGCCGCCTCGTAGAGGAGCATGGCGGCCGAGGTGTCCTCGTTGAGATCGGCGCGCGTGCGGCCGATCATCTGCAGCGCGGAGGGGTCGTTCTGCTCCGCCCGGCGCCTGAGCTCGCAGGCGCGCAGATAGTCCAGGCCCACCCCCGCCATCTCGGCGCTGTCGCGATAGTCCCCGAGGGAGAGATAGGTCTCGCGCGCGGCATCGAACTCGCCGACACCCGCCAGCCACTGCGCCCCCTCGTAGAGGTTCTTGCGCTCGATCTCCCGCGGCACGGCGATCAGCAGCCCGATCACGAGGATCAGGACCGGCAGCACGACGGCCGCGCCCGTCATCAGCTTTTTCCGCAGCCGCCGCCTGTCCGCCAGCGCCTGCTCGTGCCGCAGCGGCGCCTTGCGCGCCCGGCTCTCGCTCTCGGTGCGCAGCGTCTCCGCGCTGACCTTTTCGAGCGCCGCGCGCACGCGGTGGCAGCGGTGGCAGCTGCCCTCCGCCGCGCGGTTGACCGCGCCGCAGGTGCACAGCCACAGATCCTCCGCCGGGGTGATGGCCCAGCGGCAGTCCGAGCCGTAGCGGATGCGAAACTGCTCGGCCAGCTCCTCCGCACCGTAACGCGTCTCCAGCGTCTCCTGCGCGGGCAGGGGGAGAAAGGGCAGCTCCGGGATCCAGGCCCCGCCCTCCTCCGGGCAGACGGAAAGCACGCGCACGCGGAAGGAGGCCGCGCCGTCCACCGGCAGGACAAGGGGCTCTTTTTCGCCGAGGATATCGTCCCGCCCGGCTTTGCCGAGGAAACGGTGCGGCAGCTCAAGACCCAGCGCCTCCCCCGCGGCGTCCAGCGCCTGGACGGCGACGGTCACGCTGCGCACGCGCATCTCGTCGATCACCTGCAGGCGCAGCCGGCAGTACTGCAGGCCCTCCGCCTCCAGAAGCGCCCCGCCGGCGATCAGGATCGGAGAGCCGGGGGCGTAGAGCGGCGAAGGCAGCGCATAGAGCGTCCTTGCGTTTTTCCAGTTCGGCACAGGATCATCCCCTCTCGGGAACAGAGTTATGTAACCCTACTATAGCACCGCCTCCGTCAAAATGCAATGAAAAATGGAGAAACAGGGCGAATTCGCCGGCGTTTGGGAGACTTGCCCTTGAACCTTTCCCGCAACGGTGGTAAAATAACAATACTGTCCCGGCGCAGCCGGGGCGGGATCGATTATTTGACAAACGGAGGAAGGCGCTATGCTCGGAATCGGCAGCGATCACGGCGGCTATCATCTCAAGCAGGCCATCATGAGGCATCTGGAGGAGCGCGGCGTCGCGTACAGGGATTACGGCACCTACAGCGACGCGAGCTGCGACTATCCCGACTACGGCCGGGCGGTGGCGCTGGCGGTGGCAAACGGCGAATGCGACAACGGGATCATCATCTGCGGCACCGGCATCGGCATCTCCATCACGGCCAACAAGGTCCCGGGCATCCGGGCCGCCCTGTGCGGGGACTGCTTTTCCGCCGAGGCCACGCGCTCCCACAACGACGCGAACATCCTGGCGCTGGGCGCCCGCGTGGTGGGAGAGGGGCTCGCCCTGAAGATCGTGGACACCTTCCTGGACACGCCGTTTTCCAACGACGAGCGCCACATCCGGCGCATTCGGAAGATAGAGGGATAAGACTTGGCAAGAAATCCGGAGTTTTACAAGGGCAGCAGGAAGAAGCGCAACTACGCGCTGATCCCCTTCGTCATCGCGCTCTCGCTGGTGGTGCTGGGCGTGGTGCTGTTCTATACGGTGCAGAAGTACGCGGTCATCAGCAAGGACGGCGTGGAGGTCGTGCTGCCCGGCATGGAGCAGGACGAGGGCACCGCCATCGACAGCCAGGGCCACGAGGTCAAGGAGTTCGAGACAGTCGACGCCAGCCTCGTCTTCGACCAGCCGGACTACTCCCGCGTGGAGGCGACGGCGGGCCGAAACGTCAGGCCCGTGCGCGCGATCTATATCGCCTCGGAGGATCTCAACTACGAAAATCTGATGGAGAAGGCCGGCCGCCTGAACGACGGCAACGCCCTGCTGCTGCAGATGAAGCCGCGCAGCGGCGCGCTCAACTGGCCCTCTCAGTCCGAGGCGGCGCTGAGCTACGGGCTGTACTACCAGTCCGAGGTGACGGACAATATCGCCGCCTGGGTGACGGAGCTTAAGACCATGGAGGAGAAGGACATCTGGATGGTCGCGCAGATCAGCTGCTGCGTGGACGGGATGCTCGCCTCCCGCGCGACGAGCTTCGCCCTGCGCACCGACTACGGCGCCGACTATATCGACGATTACGGCGCCTGGATCGACCCCTACAACCCCGGGCTGCGCCGCTATATCGTGGAGCTGTGCGAGGAGCTCTACGCCATGGGCTTCGACGAGGTGGTGCTGGCGGACGTGATGCATCCCGTGCCCGAGACCAACAAGGGCCAGGCCCCGATGAAATTCATGTACTCCGCCGAGATGTCCACCGAGCCCACGCCGGTCAACGCGGTGTGCGGCTTCGCGCTGTACGTGGCCAATGAGCTGAAGGACCGCCCGGCGGGCAAGCTCCTGTCGATCTATGTCGACAGCGCGAAGTCCCTGGTGGGCGAGGACGCGGGCAACGGGCAGAACTCCGTGCTGTTTTTCAAGGTCTATGACCGCGTGTACTACAGCACGGACATGTACACCTTCACCTACAACCTGCAGGATGTGGAATACGCAGGCAGCGTGAGCATCGGCACCCCTGCCGCCCGCTTTGTCCCCGTTGTCATCAACTACCTGCCCAAGCACAATTCCTGGATCTATATCGAGAACCTCCCCCCGGCAGACAACTGACCGGCCGGAGAGAAACAAAAGCCGCCGCCTTTTCGTCGAAAAGGCGGCGGCTTTTGGCGCTGCTTTTGAAAGGATACGTTATTATTCAAGCGCTAAGTTACTGTAAGCTGCGAAGTACAGGAAACTTTTCTTTCCTTTCGCGGAAAGAAAGGTTTCCTGCCCTTGAAAGAAAGGCGACAAGGGGAGGTTTCCCCCAGACTGTGTCAAAACCCAGTCTGGCGTGCATCCCCTAACCTTTTGAGGCATGCTGCCCCAAGCCCCTGCAAAGGATGAAGTGGAATCCTTACA
>CACYXC010000033.1 GCA_902778285.1 Oscillospiraceae bacterium
TTTTGCACAGATTGTACCGCGAAAGGGGATTACCGTCCCCTCTCGCGCTCTCCCCATGCGAGTCCGACTTGTTCTGTATGGGTTTGTCTACAGTCTGAACGGCCCTTCCGGGGAAACTCCCCGGAAGGGCCGTCTTTCTGTTTCCGGCTATTTCCGGTTTCGTGCCGCAGCGCGTTTTTCCGCCCGCGGGCGGGCGGCGTCACGCTCTCTCCGCTCAGTCGAACTTGCCGGAGGCGAGGTCGCGGCCGAGCAGGTAGCCGAAGGTCAGGCAGTTGATGCCGTAGCTGTTGCCGGGAACCGCGAAGTTGTAGGTATTCGCGTACATGTCGCCGATCATGGCGCCCACGTTGAACAGGCCCGGAATGACCTCGTCGTTCTCATCCTCGACCTGCATGAACTCGTTGCAGCGCAGACCGCCCATGACCGTCATGAACAGCGCGTAGTTCTGAGACGCGTAGAAGGGGCCCTCCTCCTGGATGGGGATCAGGAAGTCGGGATTCTTGTGGAAGTCCTCGTCCTCGCCCTTCTCGCACAGCTCGTTGTAGCGCGCGACAACGGCCTTCAGCTTCTCGGCGTCGAGGTGGCACTTCTCGGCAAGCTCCTCGAGCGTGTCCGCCTTGGTGGCGCCGCCATTGTCCCAGCGGTCGACCATCTGCTCCGGCGTCAGAGCCGGGCTGTCGAAGTTCATGCCGAAGGTGTACCACTCGCGGCCGCTGTCCACGATGGCCTGCGCATAGTTGGCCGTCCAGATGCCCCAGGCGATGTGGCCCGGCTGGCTGATCAGGTGGTTGGCACTGTAGGGCGCGGAGACGTCCTCACGCTGGTAGCGCTCGGTCCTGGCGTTGACGTTCAGGCCCATGTGGAAGCCGCAGGGCTCGTGGCTGCCGCCCCATGCGCCCTGCATCATCGGGGCGTTGGGATAGGCGTGCTGCCAGGCGGCGCCGGCCCAGAGACCCATCTTCTGGCCGTCGCCCTTGTAGATGCCGGACAGGGAGAAGCCGGTGTTGTAGTCGGGCTCCTTCTCGTCGAGGCCGACCAGAGGCAGGACCATCGGGCAGTACTTGGCCAGCATCTGCTTGTTGGCCGAGAAGTCGCCGGTGGCGAGGACGATGGCCTTCTTGCCGACGAACTTGACGTAGCTGCCGTCAGCGCGCCTGGCGATGACGCCGGTCACGCGGCCCTTGTTGTCGTCCTCACGGATCAGCTGCTCGGCGACCGTATCGTAGTAGAACTTCACGCCGGCGGCCTTGCCGTGGCGCTCCATGCTCTCGACCGCGCCCTGCTGGCCGGTGGAGACCATCGCGTCGTTGCCCTCGGTGTTGAAGGCGTGTGCGTAGTAGGGGCCGCCGTCAAAGGTGTTGTCGCGCTCGAGGATGACCCGCAGCCCGTCCTCGGCCACGAGGTCGATAAGCCAGTTCATGGCCTCCTCGGAGTTGTTATAGCCGCGGTTCCACTTCTTCTGGTCGACCTGGAAGGAGGCGGCGCGCATTTCGTTGTAGAAATACTTGCTCACGTCGAAGGGCTCGATGCCGCGCTCCTCGCAGACCTTGCTGTACTTGGCGAAGTTGGAGCCGCCGCGGGAGATGGGGCCGCTGGAAGCCGAGAACAGGGTGACGCTGGCGCCGTTGCTCTGCGCGGAATACGCGGTGGTCAGACCGGACATGCCGGAACCGACAACAATGATCTCGTCCTCGATGACCTCGGCGATCTGATCGTCGGGGATCGGGGCGGGCGGGATCTCAAACGCCCATTTCGTATTCAGCGCCTGCTCCGCGGTCAGGCCCTGTACCGCTTCTTCACCTTCAGCAAAGGCCACGCCGCCGCCGAGACCCATCACGGCAAGGCTGGCAGCGCCGGCTGCCGCGCCTTTCAGAAAGTCCCGACGTGAGATTCCGTCTGGTTTTTTCATGGGAAACACTCCTTTTTTCCGTTTTTTGTATTTGTAATGGGGAAAACCCATTACATCTCTGCTGTTACTCTACTACATCAGCGCAGAACCGTCAAGACAACTTTGCCGAAATACGCAGGTTTGTGCAGCGGAGCAGCGCCTGTATGACGTCGGTTTTCGGGCAAAAAGAATTCCCCGATCGCGGACTCGTCCGCAATCGGGGAATTCGTGTGCGTTCTTTCGTTTCGGTTCAGATGCCCGGTTCTCAGGACTCGCTGTCGGCAAGGATCCGTATCACCTCAAACACATCCCTGTGCCGGATATCCCGCGGCTCAAAATGCAGAGCGCCGTATATCAGCTGCATCACCGCTCCGGCGCCGAAGGTGCTGATCAGCGTCCCGATGCCGACCGGGCCGCCCAGCAGCCAGCCGATCAGAACCACGGCGGACCAGAGGATGATCTCCACGACGCCGATCGGCAGGCGCGGCAGGCGCTTGCCGAGGCCGACCAGCAGCGAATCCCTCGGCCCGCAGCCCTGCGCGGCCTTCATATAGATGAGCATGCCGAGCGCCATAAAGACAAAGCCGCTGAGCATGATCAGGATGCCGAGCCATACGCTGCGGTTTTCCGGCAGCGGATTGAGATCGTTGAACATCTGGACGAAGTTCCCGGTCAGCAGGGCGTCGATGATCGTGCCGAAGCCGATCCGCTCACGCAGCGCGAGATCGACCAGCAGGATCACCACCCCCATTGCCGTCATGGACAGGCCGTAATTGAGCGGCGTATGGTACGATATCCCCATTCCGAGGCAGTCCCAGGGTGCAAGCCCGATGTTCGCATAGATCGTCAGATGGACGCCGAAGGCGAATACCAGCAGGCCCAAGACGATCCGAAGCCATTGACGCACGATCTCTCTCTTCTGTTTTGCCGCTGTTTTTTGCATAATCGCTCTCCCCTGTCGTCGGAGGGTGAAACATCAGGTTTCCTTGAAGCCGGGTCCGGGGCGGCCTTTGCCGTTTCGTTCTGCCGGCAGTGTCGATAGGCAAAAAGGATTATAGCAGACGCGCGGCGCTTTTCATAGCGGTAAAATAAAAGATTACGCAATATGGAGGATAACAGTTGACTTCCCCGGGCTTTTCCCCTGCGTCATGCGCGCTGCCGCGTCAGGACCATGCGGATCTCCGAGGTCTCGAGCGCCGGGATCTCCTGCTCTGCCCCGTCCGCGTGGAAGCCCTGCTTCTGATAAAAGCGGATCGCCCTCGCGTTGCCCTTCAAAACCCAGAGGCAGATCCTCGGGTACGCGTTGAGCTGCGCAAGCCCGGCTTCCATCAGCCGCGCGCCCGCGCCGGTCCCATAATACTCCCTGAGCACGTACAAGGCGAAAATCTCTCCGGTGTCCGACGCCTCGCCGACGCGGTCTCCATAGCCGACAAAGCCGATCACCCGCTCCCCGTCCTTCGCGACGATAATGCCGTCCGGCCAGAGGAAGGCTATGTGCTCGCATTTTTCCAGCGTCAGCTTGTCGAGATAGTCCCGGCACACCAGACCCGGATACGCCTCATGCCAGGCCCGCCAGTGGACAAAGGCCTTTCCCCGGATTTCCTCCCCGGTCTCCATCTTTTTGAGCGTCAAGTGCATGCTCTCTCCTCCACTGCCATAGTCGGATCACAGCTCCTTTTTCAGGATGATCTTCTCCTCTGTCCGGTACTCCTCCGAAAAACCGTGTTTCAGGAAGAGGCTGAGCGCGGGGTTGTCGACGGCGATGTCGTCGTACAGCACGGCGATCCCGTTCTCCTTCGCCGCGGCGCACAGCAGCTCCAGGCCGCGGCTCCCATAGCCTTTCCCCCTGTATTCCGCATAGATGATCACGTCCGCCGTATAGTTTTCAAGCCCGGCTGCACAGTGATATGCGATCTCTCCCACGAAGCGGCCGTCTCCGTCCTTCAGGTAGCGGTAAAAGTGTCTGCCGTCGCGGCTGCCGAGCCAGCAGTCATACCAGTCCTGCCACTGCTCTTCGGGGAAAGCCAGCGTGCCGCCCCAGGCGTGGTTATACGACATCGTCTCCTCATCCGCGAGCATCTGCCGTCGAAACCACAGCTCTTCGCATTTCGGTTCATAAAGAGTCAGCATCGGTTCAGCTTCTCCATTCGTTTCGTGCGTTTGCATCTCAGCGCCGCCCTATAATGACTATAGGATGATGAAAAGCCAAAAAGCTTTTCGCCGCGCCGCTTTGCGGCGCAGCAAAACAGCGCGGCTGTTTTGCCATAGATTCATTGCAATGAGCATCGGGCGAATACTCATTATCGTCAACCCGGCTCAGGCTTTTCTCCCTTTTCCCGTGATTTGCGAATCGTCTCCGCTGCGGCATGATGAAAGGGGCGCCTTTAACGTTCAATACGTCTGCCGCGCGGGTCAGTTTGCGTGGAAAACTCTTCAGCAGCAAAAAACGACGTGTAAAGACACGTCGTTTTTTGCTGGTGGAGAGTGGCGGACTCGAACCGTCGACCTTCCGCGTGTGAGGCGGACGCTCTAACCAGCTGAGCTAACCCTCCAGAGCTTGCTTAATATAACACATCTCCCATGAGATTTCAAGAGTTATTTTCTCTTTTTCTCCCGGAACAGGAAAAAACGCAAATTTCCTGTTGACAATCGGGGCCGGGTCTGCTAAAATCCTACATGTTCTCTAAGGAAACACCTTACATGGCGGCATAGCTCAGTTGGCTAGAGCATGCGGTTCATACCCGCAGTGTCCCCGGTTCGAATCCAGGTGCCGCTACCAAAAAGACGCAGCATATCCACATTCTGCTGCGTCTTTCTTTAGGCCCGTTGGTCAAGTGGTTAAGACACCGCCCTTTCACGGCGGTAACATGGGTTCGAGTCCCGTACGGGTCACCAAAAAAGAGAGAGTCCAAACAGGGCTCTCTCTTTTTTGGTGCCGCGCCTTCGGCGCGGGTCGATCCGCTTCGCTCAATTTTCGCGAGAGGGTCATACCCTCCCCTCTCGCGCTCTCCCCATGCTGATTTTACCACCGCTTCGGGTCCGGGTTTTCGTACTTTGCCAAAAAAGGTAGAGACGATCTTCTGCAGTCTGGACGCACATTTGACAGTTTGGGCGATTTTGGCGTATAATGGCAATATCTTTTTGTTACTTGCACTTTCTGCGATCGTCTGCGCATGAGCGATCGCTTCGCGGGCGTGAACCCTGCCCGCCGATCTCCTTCATTTTGCGCGCCTGTCCTTTTGTCCCCGGTCTGCGCGCGGCATATATTCCGGAAGGGTGGATATGCTTTGAAAGAAAAGATAATGGCCTTCTTCCTCGGACGGCGTCTGGAGGACACCGAACTGAGCGAGGAAAAATTCAACATCCTCTGGGGCATCCCTATCTTCGCCAGCGATGCGATCTCCTCCGTCAGCTACGCCGGAGAGGAGATCCTGCTGGTGCTGGTTCCGGTGCTCGCCATGGCTTCCTTTCGCTACTTTCTGCCGATCGTCGCGGCGATCATCTGTCTGCTCGCCATCCTCGTGTTCTGCTACCGGCAGACCATTGAGGCCTACCCCGAGGGCGGCGGCGCATACATCGTTGCCTCGGACAATCTGGGGGAAAAAATCGGCCTGATTGCGGGCGGCTCCCTGATCATGGACTACATCCTGACCGTCGCGGTCAGCTCCTGCGCGGGCGCCGCGGCCATCACCTCCGCTTTCCCCTCGATGCTTCCGTATAAAGCGCTGCTCGCTTTTGCGATCATCTGCCTGCTGACCTGGGGCAATCTGCGCGGGATCCGCGACTCCTCGGTGATGTTCGGTGTGCCGACCTACCTGTTCATCCTGACGATGCTCAGCATGATCGCGACCGGCATCGTCAAATACAGCCTCGGCATGGTCACGCCGGCCGAGGAGGCGGTCATGACCGCCAATTCCGCCGAGCTTGCGACCGATGCGATGGTGATTCTCATTCTCAAGGCCTTCGCCTCCGGCTGCACGGCGCTGACCGGCGTGGAGGCGGTCTCCAACGGCGTTCCCAATTTCAAGGAGCCCGCGCCGCAGCATGCCAAAAAGGTGCTGCTTGCCATGGCGGGTTTCGTGTGCATCATCTTCTTCGGGGTGAGCCTGCTGATCTCTCTCTACAGGATCGTGCCCTCCGAGGACGCCACGGCAGTCAGTCTGCTCGCAGCCGCCGTCTTCGGCCGGAGCAGCACCATGTTCTATGTCACGCAGGTCATGACGGTGGTCATCCTTTCGCTCGCGGCAAACACCGCTTTTGCGGATCTGCCGCTCCTGATGAGCCTCATCGCCGGGCACGGCTACCTGCCCAAGCAGCTCGTCAACCGCGGCTCCCGCCTGAATTTCTCCAACGGCATCCTCTTTCTCTTCGGGATGGCCTCTCTCCTCGTGTTCGTCTTCCGGGGCAGCCAGCACCTGCTGCTGCCTCTGTACGCAAGCGGCGTGTTCATCTCCTTCTTCCTCAGCCAGTTCGGCATGTTCACGCATTGGCGCAGGCGGAAGGGACCGCACTGGAAATTCAAGGCGGCGGTCAACGGCTTCGGCAGCGTTTTGACCGGTTCGGTGCTGATCATCATCGTGATCATGAAATTCATGCGCGGCGCCTGGGTCGCTCTGCTGCTGATCACGCTGTTCATCCTGATCATGCTCCGGATCAAGCGCCACTATGAGAGGGTCAGCGACGATCTGACCATCTCCTCCGTGGAGAAGGCGCTGGCGGAAATCAACCGCGAAAAGACCGCGCGGGTCATCATCCCCGTGCAGTCGCTGAACAAGTCCTTTATCAAAACGCTCAACTGCGCGCTCAGCTGCGGTTTCTCCTCCATGGAGCTGTACAGCGTCTGCAGCACGGAGGAGCAGGCACTTCGGATCAGGGAACAGATCGAGGCTCTCGGAGTCGGGTGCGAGTTCCGCTATGACGTCACGACCCTGCGCAACACCAGCGAGATCCTGCTGGCGCACATCAGGCAGGAGGCCGAGGCCTCGGATAAGGAGCGTCTGATCGTCATGATGGGCGGACTCGTGGTGACCTCCCCCTTCGCCAGGATCCTGCACAACAGCACGACGCACCGCCTGATGCGGAGGATGGAGACTTATCGAAACGTCTACGTATTCTCCGTCCCCTACGTCATTGAGTAAACCTCCGCCTGATACCGATAGAAAAGGGAGCTCCGATTCGGAGCTCCCTTTTCCCTCTGAAATGGAATCTCGCTGCCGTCAGCCCTTGACGCCGCCGGAAGTCAGGCCGGCGGTCAGGTGCTTCTCGATGGACATGAAGAGGATGACGACCGGGATCGTCGCAAGGAGCGATGCGGCGAAGAGGTACTGCCACTCGATCATGTTGAAGGACGAGAACTGGGTGATGCCGACGGTAATGGGGCGGTTGGAGGCCGTGGAGATGAGCACCGTGGAGATCGTGTACTCGTTCCAGGCATTGATGAACACGAAGATCAACGCCGTCACGATGCCGGGGGCGGCCATGGGGATCAGCACCCGTGTGAGCGCGCCGACTGTGCCGCAGCCGTCGATCAGCGCCGCCTGCTCCATCTCCGGGGAGATCGAGACGAAAGTACCGCGCAGCAGCCAGATGGCAAAGGCCTGATTGAAGGCCGCGTTGATAAGCATCAGGCCGACGACCGAGTCGTTGAGGTGCAGCGTGTTCATGAGCTGGGAGATGCCGATCAGCAGTACCACCGGCGAAAACATCTGGCTCATGATGACAAAGCCGAGGAAGGCCTTCTTACCCTTGAAGCTCATGCGCGCCATGGCGTAGGCCGCCGGAATGCCGCAGAGCATGGCGACCGCCGTGGCGCCGCCGGCCACCATGAGGGAGTTGAGCAGATAGCGGGGCACGCCGCGCCGGATGATATCCGTCAGGTTGCTCCAGATCCATTTGGTCGGGAACACGTGGAGGAAGTACATGTCCAGCGTCTCCGCGTTGGAGCGGAAGGCCGTGATGAGCATGACGTAGTAGGGATAGAGCGTGATGAGGCAGACCACGGCCACGAAGAAGTACAGCAGGCCGCGCAGCACGGTGCTTTTGATCGCGCCGAAGCGCAGCTGGATCGCAGCGAGCAGGCTGATGAGGATCGCCGGCGGCAGCAGCCAGACGAGCCCGGAGCAGTGGTAGTCCAGGCCGCTGAGCGCGTCCGATATGTTCTCACCCATCTGCCCGTCAAAGAGGAAGCGGTCCATCTGCGCGTACAAGACGTCCTTCCCCTCCTCGATCAGCCCGGCGCCGTACAGCCCCAGCTGGCGGGAGAAGGAGTAGTTGTTCATCATGATCAGCACCGGCAAGAGCAGCAGCGCGATCAGTGCGGCGGCGCAGGCCGCACCGCGCAGGATGCGGCTGCGGCGGTCCAGATAGCGGTGCAGCAGATCCGGGGCGCACGCATAGCCCGCCGCTGCCGATAGCGCGCTGAGCGCGAGGCAGGCCAGCAGCGCGGCGAGCACGTACGACGCGGTGAAGTCCTTTCCCAGGAAAAAGAAGAGGTTTTTGCCGTATGTCTGGCTCAAAGTAAAGGTGACGAGCGAGGTGGTCTTCCCCTTGGAGTTGACACGCTCGAGCACGTCCTCTTTCAGGCTGACTTCAAAGCCCTGCGCCCGGTACTCCTCTGCCACGGCCTCGACCTCCGCCAGGGCGGCGGCATACTTTTCGTCGCCCACGAAGGTGTTTGCGGATTTCTTGGTGTATACCTGCGCTTCGAAGCTGAGCAGCGGCAGGCTCATCAAAATCAGTGCCAGAACAAGGCCGAGCAGGAAGAATAACAGCGCGCGCCGGTTCTGGCGCTTGATTTCCGGAGATTTCACTGCTCATCCTCCTTTCGCATGACGCCCATCATGTAAACGCCCGCGCAGACGCAGAGGATCAGGAAGCCGATCACGGACAGCGCTGTGGCCGGGCCCTTCTTGCGTTCATAGAAGGAGAGCATGTACAGATATGTGATCATCGTGTCCGTCTTGTGGGCCGGGGCGCCCTTGGTCATCGTGTAGACGATGGGGAAGGAGTTGAAGACATAGATGATATTCAAAACGGTGCTGACGGTCAGCGAGGGGCGCACCATCGGCAGCGTGACGTGCCGCAGCTTGCCCCAGAAGCCCGCGCCGTCCATGGTGGCGGCCTCGTAGAGGGAGCCGTCGATGGACTGCAGACCGGACAGCACACAGAAGGTGACAAAGGGAACAGTGACAAAAATGCCGACGGCGCACTCCCAGACGAACTCGATCTGGTAGCTGGAGCGCCAGTTGATCGCCTGCCGGATGATGCCGAGGTTCAGCAGGACGTTATTGAGATTGCCGTATTCGTACTTGATGATGTAGTTCCAGACCGAGGCCTGGATGACCAGCGAGGTCGCCCAGGGGAAGACAAGGATCGAACGGGCGATCTTGCGGCCGCGGAACTTCTGGTTGAGCACCATCGCGATGATGAAGCCCAGCAGCGTGGAGATGCCCACGACAGACAGCACCCACCACATGGTGTTGAGCATGACGGTTTTGAACGCGGGGAGCTTCACCGCGTCGACGTAGTTCTGAAAGCCTATGAACTCGCCGATCACACCGCCCTGGGAAATGCGGCTGAAATTGTTGAATTCACAGATTTTCCCTGCTAAAAAAAGAGCTTGCGAAAGCGAAGCCCGTGCAGTATAGTTAATAAGATAAAAAGAGGCGGGG
Organism: Oscillospiraceae bacterium; assembly: GCA_902778285.1. GTDB lineage: Bacteria > Bacillota > Clostridia > Oscillospirales > Oscillospiraceae > Limivicinus. The sequence continues at coordinate 9,559 of CACYXC010000033.1, forward strand.
AGGAGAAAATGTCCATCACAGAAGGCAAGGGAAAATGGCTATGGTGCGCGGCGATGCTGTGCGTCTGGGCGACCGTGATCGGGATCTTTATCCGCAACCACGGCAACCTGACCGTGCAGCAGCTGCTCGACTACAGTCCGGAGGAGCCGGTGAAAGCCGTGTTTGTCATGCTGGGGCTCTTCTGCCTGAAAAGCCTGGACTTCGTCATGCATTCCGGCGTCCTCTACGCCGCCGACGGCGTCATGTTCCCCCTCCCCTGCGCGCTCCTGCTGAACATGATCGGCGCGGCCATCATCTGCACCGCGCCCTATTTCGTCGGCCGCAGCCTCGGCACGCCCGTCGCGCGCAGGCTGCGCGAGAAGTATCCGAAGCTCGCCAACATCGAGAAGCTGCGGCTGGGCGAGGGTTTTCTCACAGCCATGTTTCTGCGTGTGGCGAGCACGCCGCTGACCGTCGCCAGCATCTATATGGGCGCCACCGGCATGCGCTTCGGCCCCTATCTGGCCGGCTCCCTCGTCGGGCTGATCCCGGTCATGGCCAGCTACGCCGTCATGGGCGCCGCGGCGGACGACCCCGCTTCCCCGAAGTTCATCGCCGGGGCGGGCGCCATCGCCGTCACAACCGTCGTCTCCATTGTGATCTACGCCCTGCTGCTGCGCCGCGCCTACGCGAGGCAGAAGGCAGCGGAAGAAGGAGTCTCCCATGTCAAATGAAGCCTTTCTCCAATATGCCGCCGCCCTAAAGGCGGGGCAGCGCTACAGCAAAGCCGCCTTCTCCCGCGGCGAATCGCCCTATCCCGCCGTGCTCGACGACCTCACGCGCGACGTTTCGCTGTCCGGTCAGGTCGATCTCGGTCTTGTGGACGTTCCGGCCGAGCTCATCGTCGGCACCAAAAGCGCCGGGCGCACCAGCGCCCTGGCGGGTAATTTCATGCCCCTGCTGGGCGAGGGGACCGAGTTTGCCATCAAATGGACCGCGCTGTGCGACGCGCATCTGAGCGAGGGCATCCGCGACCCGATCAAGTGTTTTGAGTACTTCGGGCGTTTCTATGTGCAGGAGGGCAACAAACGCGTCAGCGTGCTCAAAAGCTACGGCGCGCCGACCATCCCCGCGCTTGTCACCCGGGTTCTGCCGATGTACACAGACGATCCGAAGACGCAGCTCTACTATGAGTTTACCGCGTTTTACGCACTCTCCCGGCTCTACGGCGTGGAATTTCGGCGCAGCGGGGATTACGCCCGTCTGCAGGCCGCGCTGGGCTTCGAGCCGGAACATGTCTGGACGGAGGACGAGCGGCGGCGCTTTTCCTCGGGCTTTTTCTTTTTCAAATCCGCCTTTGCCCGCTGCAGCGCCCGCGCGCCGGAGGTCACGCCGGCTGAGGCTCTGCTGGGCTGGCTGGCGCTATATCCCTTCTCCTCCCTGCGCGACCTGAGCGCCGCGCAGCTCTATCAGCAGCTTGACAAGCTCTGGCCGGATATCAGCGTCCGGGAGGAGCCCTCCCCCATCGCCGTCAGCACCGAGCCCAAGGAAAAGGGTGAGTCCGTCCTTACAAAGCTGCGGCGCGCCGCGCTCGCCGATCACCTCAGCATCGCCTTCCTCTACGCCTACGATCCGGAGACGAGCGCCTGGACGCGCGCCCACGATGAGGGGCGAAAGTATCTGGAGGCGCAGCTCGGCGATCATGTGAGCATCCAGATCGAGCACGCGTACAATCACGACTATCTGGGCGCCATCGAGCGAGCGGCGGAGGGCGGCGCAAAGCTCATCTTTGCCACCACGCCCGCCATGGTCGCCGACTGCAGGAAGGCCGCCGCACTGCATCCGGAGCTGAAGATCCTCAACTGCTCGCTCTCGCAGCCCTATACGGGCCTGCGCATGTATTACAGCCGCCTGTATGAATACAAATTCATCGCAGGCGCCGTCGCGGGCGTCATGGCCCGCGGCAAGCCCATCGGCTATGTCGCCAACTACCCGATCTTCGGCACGCCCGCGGATATCAATGCCTTCGCGCTCGGCGCGCGCTCGACCGACCCCGAGGCGCGCGTTCTGCTGCGCTGGACCTGTACGGCGGGCGATCCGGTGGAGGAGCTGATGGAGAGCGGCGTTCGCGTCCTCTCCAATCGCGACGTGATCCGCCCCGAGCGCACGCGCAGCGCGCTGGAGCTCGGCACCTACATGCTCGATGAGGACGGCACGCCGAGTCCTCTCGTCCTCCCCCGCTGGAACTGGGGCAAGCTTTACGAGCAGATCATCCGCAGCGTCTTCAGCGGCGCCTGGGCCGACATCGCCCGTACGAAGGCCATCCACTACTGGTGGGGCATGGACAGCGGCGTGATCGACACGGACTTCGGCGACGCGCTTCCTCCCGGTGTACGGCAGCTCGGCGGCATTTTGCGCGGCGGCTTCATCGCCGGCGCGATCGATCCCTTCCTCACGGAGATGCGAGATCAGGCGGGACAGCTGCGCAGCGACGGCAGCGTGCCGCTCATGCCGGAGCAGATCATGCAGATGGACTGGCTCGCAGAGAACGTGGACGGGGAGATCCCTCCCTTTGATAAGCTCCTGCCCATGTCCCGGGACACGGTGCGGCTGCTCGGCGTCTATCGCGAGCAGCTCCCGCCGGAAAAGGAGGCGCCGCAGCTGTGAAGCTCCTGCTGATTTCCGATGAGGAAGACGGATTCCTCTGGGACCACTATCGGCCGGGCTGTCTGGCCGGCTACGATCTGATCCTCTCCGCGGGAGATTTGAAGAGCGATTATCTCACTTTTCTCGTAACGATGGCAAACCGGCCGCTGCTGTATGTCCACGGCAATCATGACGAGTGCTATGAGCTTTCCCCTCCCGAGGGCTGCGAGTGCATCGACGACAGGCTCGTGACCGTGGGCGGTCTGCGCATCCTGGGTCTCGGCGGCAGCCAGCGCTATCGGGAGGGTCCCTATCAGTACTCGGAGCGCGAGATGGCCCGCCGGATCCGGAAGCTGAGGAGAAAGATCCGGAAAGCGGGGGGTGTGGACATCGTACTGGCCCACGCGCCGCTTCGCGGCTATGGGGATATGGAGAATCTTGTCCACCGGGGCTTTGAGGCCTTCCTCCCCCTGCTTGACGAGTGGAAGCCGCGCTATTTCGTCCACGGACATGTCCATCTCAGTTACGGCTCGAAGCAGCCCCGCGTTCAACAGTATGGGGAGACGACGCTCATCAACGCCTGTGGGAAGTACACGCTGGAAATATGATAGGATCTTGAATCATGCACAGGCCTCTTCCGACGCCTGTGCATGTTATTTTTCTGTAACTTTATCTTGAAAAACTGACGCGGATAGGATAATATATTAAGATAGAGTATCCCGCCCTGAACCTACTATTTTACATACGGGAGGAACACATGAAAAAGAACAAGAAACTGCTCGATTTTATCGGCGCAGGCTGCGGCGTTTTTCTGCTTGTGGTGCTGCTCGTCAGCATCATCTCCAACGCCGTCGCCTCCGCGCCCCCAAAGGGCGCCGTCACACTGACGGGCACCGCCCCCGGGCGCAATGCCGACGTCGCGGTCGAGGTCGTCACCGACGGCAGCAGGCTGGTCGGCGTCACCGTCACGTCCCATGAGGAGACGGAGAGCATCGGCACCCTGGCAGTGGAGCAGATGCCCGCCGCCATCGTCGAGGCAAACTCCCTCGCCGTGGACGACGTTTCCACCGCGTCCATCACCTCCGAGGCCATCAAGGCTGCCGTTGCTGACGCACTGACGCAGGGCGGCTTTGATCCCGCTGTGTTCGGCTATGTGGCTCCCGCTGTTGAGGAGGCTCCCGCAGCCGTCCCGGTCGTCGCGGCCCCCGCGGAGCCTGCTGAGCCTGCCGAGCCCGCAGAGGCTCCTGCCGAGGCGCAGACCCTGACCGGCACCGGCTCGGGCATCGGCGGCAGCGTGGTCGTCGAGATCACCGCCGACGCCGAGCATATCTACGACGTGCAGGTCACCGAGCAGAACGAGACCGTCGGCATCGGCTCCATCGCCGTTGAGAAGCTGCCCGCCGCCATCGTCGAGGCAAACTCCCTCGCCGTGGACAATGTCACCGGCGCTTCCATCACCAGCACCGCCATCAAGGACGGCATCCGCAAGGCCCTCGCCTCCGGCGGCATCGACGCGGCCTACTTTGAAGAGCTGCACGATACCGAGGCCCCCGCTGAGGAGGCGGCAGAGCCCGCCGCCGAGGCGCAGACGCTGACCGGTTCCGGCATGGGCATCGGCGGCAGCGTGGTCGTCGAGATCACCGCCGACGCCGAGCATATCTACGACGTGCAGGTCACCGAGCAGAATGAGACCGTCGGCATCGGCTCCATCGCCGTTGAGAAGCTGCCCGCCGCCATCGTCGAGGCAAACTCCCTCGCCGTGGACAACATCACCGGCGCTTCCATCACCAGCACCGCCATCAAGGACGGCATCCGCAAGGCCCTCGCCTCCGGCGGCATCGACGCGGCCTACTTCGAAGAGCTGCACGAGGCCGAGGCCGCCGCTGAGGAAGCGGCTGAGCCCGCCGCAGAAGCGGAAGAACTGGTCTATGAGGCCGACGTGGTCGTCATCGGCGCCGGCGGCGCCGGCATGAGCGCCGCCATCACCGCCTCCGACGCCGGCATGAAGGTCATCGTCGTCGAGAGCCAGCCCATGGTCGGCGGCAACTCTGTCCGCTCCACCGGCGGCATGAACGCCGCCCCCACCGAATGGCGCAACATGAACAAGTTCGGCGAGAGCGCCGGCGTCGAGAGCACGCTGGCCAAGGCCGAGAAATATCCCGACAACGAGCGCATTCAGGAGCTGGCCGCGATCGTGGCCGAGCAGTGGGCCGAGTACCAGGCCAATCCCGAGGGCTACTTTGACACGGTCGAGCTCTTCCAGCTCGACACCCTGATCGGCGGCGGCGGGCTGAACGATCCCGCCCTGGTGCAGACGCTCGCCGAGCGCAGCGCCGACGCCATCGCCTGGCTCGACAGCCTCGATCCCGCCGTGATTCTGCACAACGTCGCCCAGTTTGGCGGCGCCTCCGTCAAGCGCATCCACCGTCCGGTGGACGAGGCCGGCAAGGTCCTCTCCGTGGGCGCCTACGTCGTTCCCCTGCTCCAGCAGAATCTGGAGGCGCGCGGCGTGGAGGTCCTGCTTGAGACCACCGCGACCGAGATCCTCCGCGAGGGTGAAGGCCCCGTCACCGGCATCGTATGCACGACCGCCGACGGCGGCACCGTTACCGTCAACGCCAGGGCCGTGGTCATCGCCTCCGGCGGCTTCGGCGCGAACAACGATATGATCGCCTCTGTCCGGCCCGAGCTGGACGGCTTCATCACCACCAACGCTCCCGGCGTGCAGGGTCAGGGCATCCAGATGGCGCAGGCCATCGGCGCCGACACCGTGGATCTCGAGCAGATCCAGCTGCACCCGACCGTCCATGTCGAGGGCACGGCCGCCGTGCTGATCACCGAGGGTCTGCGCGGAGACGGCGCGATCCTGGTCAATCAGGAGGGCGAGCGCTTCTACGACGAGGTCTCCACCCGCGACAAGGTCTCTGCGGCCGAGTTCGAGCAGACGGGCGGCTACGCCTGGCTGATCGTGGACAGCCGCATGAGCGACGCCTCCAACGTCATCCAGGGCTACATCACCAAGGGCTACGCCGTCTCCGGCGAGACATATGAGGAGCTGGCCGAGGCCATCGGCGCTCCGGCCGACGCGCTGGCGGCGACGATGGAGAAGTGGAACGCCTGCGTGGAGGCGAAGGAGGACGCGGACTTCGGGCGCGTGTCCTTCGCCAATCCGCTGGATCAGGCTCCGTACTACGCGATCAAGGTGCAGCCCGGCGTGCACCACACGATGGGCGGCATCAGGATCGATTCTGAGGCCCGTGTCATCGACACCGAGGGCGATGTGATCCCGGCCCTGTTCGCGGCGGGTGAGACCACCGGCGGCGTGCACGGCAACAACCGCCTGGGCGGCAACGCCGTAGCCGACTTCGTGATCTTCGGCCGCATCGCCGGCTCCTCCGCCGCGGCCTATGCCGGCGGCGAGGTTCCCGAGGCCCCTGCTGAGGAGGCGGCCGAGCCCGCCGCCGAAGAAGAGGGCGGCATGGTCGACGGCGAGTACACCGCGGCTGCCGAGTCCCTGCTCAACTTCGAGAACGTCTATGTGACCATCGTGGTCGAGGGCGGCAGGATCGTCAGCGTGGACGTGGACACCTCCAGTCAATCCACCGACTATGGCGCTGCCGCGGAGCCCCGGTATGAGGAGCAGATCCTCGCTGCGCAGGGCGTCGCGATCGACGGCGTCTCCGGCGCAACGATGACGTCGCTGGCCGTGAAGGAAGCCTATGCCGATGTACTCAGACAGGCGGGCTACGCCGGCTGAGGATTCATACAAAAGATTGTCGATTCGCCCCCGGCCGGAGCTTCCGGTCGGGGGCGAGAGCTTTTTCGCTTTTGGCGCGATCTGTTTATACTGCGTGTGTTTTCTGTATGGATTCCATGCTGATTTTGTTGACATCGGCCGTCGTTATGATAAAATGTTGATAGACAGCTGAATCAAGCTGGAAACAACGGATACTTTATCAAAGGAGGAAACCCTATGAGTAAAATCTCCCGCAGAGACTTTCTGAAGGGCTCCATCGCCGGAGCCGCCGCCCTCTCCCTGACCGGTCTGGGCATGGGCGGGATCAAAGCGCACGCCGAAGAGGAAGCGCCCGCCAAGCACAGCTGGGAAGTCAAGCCCGATCCCATCCCCGAATCCGAAATCGTCAAGACCGTTGATACCGAGGTCCTGGTCATCGGCGGCGGCTACTCCGGCTGCTGCACCGCGGCTCGCGCTGCAGAGCTGGGCGCCAAGGTCATCCTGGTCGAGAAGAGCGACACCCTGCACGGCAACGGCGTCGGCGGCACCGGCGCGGTGGCCTCCAAGGTGCTGGACGAGGCCGGGCTGAAGCTGGACAAGGTCGACTCCCAGAAGCGTTGGGTCAAGACCTGCGGCGGCCGCTGCCGCGAGTCCCTGGTCGCAAAGTTCCACAACAATTCCGAAGAGGCCATGAACTGGATGATCGACATCGCCGCGGCCGACGGCGCCAAGGCGCTCATCAGCGAGAACCACTCCAACGATGTGGTCCACAAGGAGGACCGCACCTACCATATGTTCGTCGGCGGCGAAACCTTCGGCGAATTCGGCATGGCCACCTTCGCCCCGCATCTGTTCCGCAAGTTCGCCGAGGCCCACGGCGCGGAGTTCGTGTACAACAGCCCGGCCGAGCAGCTTGTGCAGGATGAGTCCGGCGCGGTCATCGGTGCGGTCTGCAAGACCGACGAGGGCTACGTGAAGTACAACGCCAGCAAGGGCGTCGTCCTCGCCACCGGCGACATCTCCTTCGACAAAGAAATGCTGGAGTACTTCGCCCCCATCGGCCTGAAGGTCATGGCGAGACTGAACGGTGCTGTCGGCGACACCGGCGACGGCCATCGCATGGGCATGTGGGCCGGCGGCGCCGTGCAGGACGGCCCCTGGCCGACCATGATGCACCCGCAGGCCGCCTCCTTCTGGCACGGCCCCTTCCTCTTCGTCGATCCGAAGGGTAAGCGCTTCATGAACGAGGCCACCTGGGTACAGGGCAAGTGCGTCGGTCTGGTGACGCAGGCCAAGTCCCCCTACGCCTTCTCCATCTTCGACAAGAACTACCCCGAGTACGTGCTGCAGAGCCTGCCCGTCGGCGGCGGCATGTTCTGGGACAACTTCCGTTTCCTCGGCTCCACCTTTGAGGATTCCGTCGAGACCACGAAGAACACCATCGAAAACGGTGTGGAGAACGACCCGAAGAACTACTTCAAGGCCGACACCCTCGAGGAGCTGGCCGAGAAGCTCGAGGTCCCCGTTGACACCTTCCTGGCCACGGTCGAGCGCTACAACGAGCTGGTCGACGGCGGTGAGGACCTTGACTTCTACAAGGATACCGTGTTCATGACACCGATCAAGGAAGGCCCCTTCTACGCCACCCGCGTCGGCGCCGGTCTGCTGGCGGTCGTCGGCGGCCTGCATATCGACGACAACAACCAGGTCATGACCGCGGAGGACGAGGTCATCCCCGGCCTGTTCGCCGTCGGCAACGTCTCGGGCGATATGTACGCGCAGGACTACCCGATCAACTTCATGGGCAACAGCCACGGCCGCTGCCTGGTCGGCGGCTACTGCGTCGGCACCTATCTGGCCAATCTCTGAGCCGGTTATTTCCAAAGCTAAACAATAAGAGGCCGTGCGGTGAAATGAACCGCACGGCCTCTCAAGCTGTCGACAAAGTGTCGACAGCTTGAAAAGCAAAAATGGGAACTTCCGAAAAAGTTCCCATTTTTGCACAGATTGTACCGCGAAAGGGGACCTCTCGCGCTCTCCCCATGCGAGTCCGCCTTGCTCTGTATGGGTTTGTCTACAGTCTGAGAGGCCGTGCGGTGAAATGAACCGCACGGCCTCTTTCTCTATGCACTCTATGCAGAATACTCTATGGGATCGGGTGGACGAGCGCTTCAAAATCTGCCGCATGCGCGCAGTAGAAATCCAGATCCGCGCTGGCCTGCACCCGCGCCTCGCCCACCTGCGTGACGGCGGCAAGGCCGCAGCCGATCTGGTCGATCTCGGCAGCGTGTCTTTCGGTGCCCGGCAGGAACCAGCCCTCGGGCGTCTCGCGATAGGTCTCCCCAAGCGTTTCGGATACGGTCCGCAACTGCTCCGCGCTCAGAGCGGCGTCGAAGCAGAAGCCGCTGGGGCGTTTTTCCTGTAGACCTGCAAGCGTCATCCGCAGCTGTTCCGCCGTCGGGTTCCGCCTGGGCGAGACGACGCAGCAGAAGCGGTGATACCCGGCCTGGAAGCAGACATCCAGTGCGCTCAACAGCTCGGAGGCCGGGCAGAAGCCCGCATCGGACAGCGCGTTCTCGTCCAGGCTCGGCGTCAGGAAGCGGATCATCGCCTGATTCAGATGCCGCGCCGCGTTCAGCCGATAAAAGTCGAAGCCGCGGGGCGCGGCGCAAAGGGTGACGGCCACGCGCGGGCTCAGGCGGAAGCGCTCGCCGATCAGGCGGTACAGCTCCTCGAGATCGTCCTGCGGGATATGGCAGAAGGAGCCGACGCCAAATACCAGCTCGGTCACCTCGCAGTCCTCCAGCCCTTCGGCGGCGGACACGATCTCCTCCCGCAGCGCGCGCAGGTAGCGATTCAGCTCCGGGGCCTTGAACTCCCGGATACAGTCGGGATAGTCCCGGCTGTTTCCGTCCCGCTGAAACGGGAGGGAAAGAAACAGACGGATCGGATCCATGCGATCACCTCGTAACACGTTGTTTTGTCAAGCCTTCTCACGCAAAACGATTGCGCGCGGCGTCGTAGCGAAAGCCGACCGCCTCCAGCTTCTGCTCCAGCTCTGTCCGGTCGACGTTAAGATCCTCGCACAGCGCCTCCAGCGAGTCGTACTCATCGCGCAGTTTGGTGTTGACAACGCTCAGCAGGATCATCGGGTCCTTCGGCAGCATGCTTATTCTCCTTTTCCGCCGCGTTTTTCCTCGCGCGGGATCGCCGGGAAGGGCGCGGCACGTAATCAGCCGGCGGCTCTGACCAGCCGAAGGCAGGTCTGGAGGATAGGCTCTCCGGGCTTGGGAACGAAGTCGGGCAGGGTCCCCCGCAGCGAATTCAGGCTGCCGTCGCTGTTGAGCGTCGTGGCATACGAAAAGCGGAACAGGAAACCGGTGCGGGGCAGCCCGACGATCATCGGCCCGACGTTTCCGCCGTCGCCGCGTGTCTGTCTCCCCACAAGCGTTGCCCAGCCCGTCTCCTTGCAGAAGGCCGCGAAGCTGTCTGCCGCCGAGAAGGTCGGCGCGTCGATCAGGACCCATCTGCGGGCGGTTTTGCCCGCCTCCGGGAGCGGCTCGGCCTTCTGCGGATCGTTGGCGACCGTGAGCGAAACGCAGTGCGTGAAGCCGCAGGAGCGCAGCAGCTCCGCACGCTCCGCGTCAAGCGCCCGATCGGACAGCGGGGTCGCCCCCTCGACATAGCCGCAGTCTCTCGTCAGGGGACTGTCCATGAAGTAGATCTCCGACTCATAGCGATAGTCGCCGCCGAAAGGATTCACGATGACATCCATCCAGTAGGCGTCGCTGCCGCCGAGATTCCCCGTTATGTCAAAGACGATATGCGCGGCTTCGGGATAGCTCAGAAGCGCCTCCCGCACGAGGGCGCTGTCGCGGACGGCGCCCTCGGCCTCAAAGCTGGGGAAGTGAAAGACCAGACTTTTTTCTGCGCTGTAGTAGGTGACGGATGGCGGCAGCGTGACGGGCTCCGCCGCTCTGTCGGGCAGCGTCAGGCTTTCATAGGCCTGAAGGACCTTCTCATCCCGCAGCAGCGCCCGCGTCTTTTCGCGGTACAGCTCGGGATTCTCCTCAATATAGCCGCGCAGGGCGAAAAAGGCCGCGGGCGACAGGAGGGCTAAATGGCAGTCGTTCCGCATGGCCGCGAAGAGCGCGCGGAGCAGCAGGTAGAAGGATGCGTCGTCCGTCACGGTCTCGAGCAGCTCTCCGTACTCCTCTTCCAGCCGGTCCGCATTGATCCCAAGCTCCTGCAGGTGGGGCAGGAAGGGGTCGTTCTCCCGCAGCGTATCCCACAGGAACGCGTAGTCCTCCCGGTAGTCGGAGGCCGGGCGTTCTCCGGCGGCATACGCCGGCACGCCGCCCTGCAGGATCAGCAGCGCGAGCAGGAGCACAAGGCATCGCTTCCAGCCGGTTTTCATTCCCGTCCCTTCCCGGACTGCGGAAATGTCCCTCCGCGCAGCGCGTCCGGCAGCTCCCGCAGGCGCTCCAGCGCGTTGTAGATCCCGTCCTCGGACAGGACGCCGCGGGGCAGCTCCGCGGGGAGCTCTCCCCGCTCGTCGGCCTCGAAGTCCGCGCGCCAAGAAGGATTGTCCAGATAGGCGGCCAGAGCTTCCGCGTCCTCCTCGGCGGCGGAGCGGGCGGCCATCACGTATTCCGCGTTCTCCAGCCAGGCGCACAGGCGGTTCAGCCGCCCCTCCATTTCCCGGACTCGCTCGATGCGATCCATGCTCAGAAGCCCAGATTGTCGTTGACCAGGATCACGTGGATACGGCCGGTGTGGCGGGAATAGCGCGTGATCAAAAACTGGCAGCAGATCGTATCGGGCGACTTGCAGTTCATGCAGGAGCCGGTTTTCGCACAGGGGGTGGAGAGGCCGAAGCGCTGGGCGTTGCAGGGCGCGGCCACGTTGCGGGCGCGCTTCATCGCGCCGTCCACGTCGCTGCAGACCTTGTTCATGCCCACAATCATCACGAGCTTCTTCGGACCGTTGGCGATGGCGGAGACGCGGTTGGCGTTGCCGTCGATGTTCACGAGCACGCCGTCCTCGGTGATGGCGTTGCAGCTCGACAGGAACACGTCGGCGTCATAGGCCAGCAGCATGGCCGCGCGCTTGTCCGTGTATTCGTCGCGGTCGATGAAATTCCAGTTGCCTTCCTTCAGGGCCTTGACAAGCCCGATCTCCTCAACGCTCATGCCGCCGCCCATGCTGGCGGTGCTGCCCTCGGGGATCAGCGTGAGGGCCAGCTGCAGGGCTTCCTCGCGGCTCGCGGCGTAGTAGCCGGACATGTTGCGGCTCTCGAGCCCCTTGATGACCTTCTGCGCCAGCAGCTCGTTGCGGTGGAAAATGTTTTTGTCCATTTTTATACCTCCTCTTTTTTATACTTTGTTCTGTCAATTCTTGTCATTCTGAGCGAAGCGAAGAATCTCTTTTCCCTTTTGGCAATCCCTGAGATCCTTCGTCGTTACACTCCTCAGGATGACAGAACGAAATTACATGCTCTCCGGGGCGGAGACGCCGATCAGATTCAGGGCGTTTGCCAGCGTGATCCTCAGCGCCACGATCAGGCCGAGGCGCTGATTGGTCAGCTCCGGGTCCTCGGGGTTGAAGACCTTGGTGCTGTTGTAGTAGCTGTGGAAAACCTTGACCAGAGACAGGATGAAGTCGGCCAGCTTGTTGGGCTTGCGCAGCAGCGCGTCGCTCGCGACCTCGGCGGGGAACTCGCCGATCATCTTCAGCAGCTGCAGCTCCTTCTCATCCGTAAGCCTGTCATAGCTCTCCGCGCGCACAAAGCGCGGCATCTTCGGATTGGAGAGGATCGAGCACATGCGCGAGTGGGCGTACTGCGCATAGTAGACGGGGTTGTTGTTGTCCTGCGAGCGGGCGAGCTTCAGGTCCAGATCCATGTGGGTGGACACGTCCTTGGAGGCAAAGAACCAGCGGGCGGCGTCCACGCCGATGTCCTCGCAGAGCTCGCGGATGGTGATGGCGTTGCCCGTGCGCTTGGACATTTTGACCTCCTTGCCGTCTTCGACCATGCGCACCATCTGGATCAGGTCCACGGACAGCGTGCCCTCGGGATAGCCGAGGGCCTTCAGGGCGGCCTGCATGCGCGTCACGTAGGAGTGGTGGTCGGCGCCCCAGAGGTCGACCAGCAGCGGATAGCCCCGCTCCACCTTGTGGACGTGGTTGGCGATATCCGGCGTCATGTAGGAGAGGGTGCCGTCGCTCTTGCGCAGGACGCGGTCCTTCTCGTCGCCGTAATTGGTGCTCCTGAACCACAGGGCGCCGTCCTGCTCGTAGGTCAGGCCCAGATCCTTCATGCGCTGCAGGATATCTTCGATGCGCCGGCGGTCGTTCTCATAGAAAAAGGTCTCGTGCATCCAGGAATCGATGCGCACGCCGTAAAGGCGCAGGTCGCGGTCGATCTTCTCGAGCTCGCGCTTCTTGCCCTCGGTCATGAAGTACTCCAGGCGCTCCTTCGGATCGGCGTCGAGCCACCTGTCCCCGTCGCGCGCGGCGATATCCTCGGCGATCTGCTTGACGTCCTCGGCGTGGTAGCCGTTCTCCGGCAGGGGGTAATCCCGGCCGAAGTGCTCAAAATAGCGGGCGGTCAGGCTCTCGCCCAGCATGACGATCTGGTTGCCGGCATCGTTGACGTAGTACTCGCGCAGCACGTCCCAGCCGCTTGCCTCCATCAGGCGGCAGATACAGTCGCCCCAGGCGGCGTTGCGGGCGTGGCCGCAGTGCAGGTCGCCCGTGGGATTGGCGGAGACCCACTCCACCAGGATCTTTTTGCCCTTACCGCTCTCATTCTCGCCGTAATGCTCCCCCGCGTCGATGACCTGATTGATCAGCGCGGAGAGGGCAGTGTTCTTCAGCTTGAAGTTGACGAAGCCGGGGCGCGCCGCACTGACGGACTCTGCCTCCGGCAGCAGCTCCGTCAGCTTGCCGACAAGCTGCTCGGCGATCTCCATCGGATTTCGGCGCAGACTGCGCGCGAGCTTCATCGCGGCGCTGGTGGCGTAGTCGCCCAGTTTGGGGTCCTTCGGCGTCTCCACGACCAGGACTGTCTCGTCCATATCCAGCTCGTACAGCGAGAGCACCGCCTCGTGCAGGGCCCGGTAAATCTTCGTTTCAAAATCGCTCATGCCTGTTTCCTCCTGTATATGCAGCCGCCGCGGAGAAAGCGGGGCTTCTCTTTTGACTATCAAAGGCTTGAATATTAATTATATCATATTGCGGGAATTACACAAGGTTTTTTGCCGCTATTCCTGCGTTTTCTCAAAACTCGCCGTAACCGCGCACCTCGAAGTGCCGCTCATCGGGGACGACTTCGATCTCCCGGATGTCCATGTCCAGGATCCGGATACGGGGTCTGCCTTTGAGCTGCAGCACCAGCCTGCGCAGCAGAGCGACCGGCCCCTGCACTTCCATCTCCACCCGCCCGTCCGGCAGGTTGTCCACCCAGCCGGTAAGATAGAGGCTCTTAGCGAGATAGTACGCGGTGTAGCGGAAGCCGACATGCTGCACGTGCCCCGCGAACACCGCATGCCAGCGTGTAAGCTTTGTGCCGTCGTTCACCCGCATCGCCTCCCCTCCCGAACCTGCTGTTACTTTATCATAGCCCCGCTCCGCCTGCAAGCCTTCGATTTGCAGTTGCTTCCGGAGCTTTTCCGGGATATAATGGAAACAACACAAGTCAAGGAGGCGCAGATCCATGATCAGACGCAGCAGCGAAAAAACCGTGGAGACCAAGAAGATGTTCGACGGCCAGGGCCAGGCCATTCTGGAGCACATCTTAAACGGCGCGCCGGAGATGTACGGGAAGGGACGGGTCTTCTCCCATCTGATCCTCCGCCCCGGCTGTGAGATCGGCTGGCACGTCCACCACGGCGATGGGGAGACCTATTTCATCCTCAAGGGCCGCGGGCTCTATAACGACAACGGTATGGAAGTCGAGGTCGGCCCCGGGGACGTGACCTTTGTCGACGCCGAGGAGGGCCACGCCCTGCGCAGCATCGGCGAAGAGGATCTGGAGGCCATCGCCCTGATTTTGTTCAAGTAGGGGCAAGCATTGCTCGCCCGCGGACGCAGTACAGCGCCGCACATTGCGGGCGGCTGATTTTGTTCAAGTAAGACCCATACCCGCTTGTTGTAACACCTCATCCGCCCTTCGGGCACCTTCCCCTCAAGTAACCGCTGAATAAAGGCGGTTTGTTATAAAATGGCGTAAATTAAGGGAAGCATTTGGATATTTCCGGTAAATTGTATGGGTTATCTACGGGTTTTGTGGATTATTTTTGCCTTTTAGGCGCAGTAACCCCTTGGAAGCGTTAAGCAAAGCTTGCAAGCATATACAGATTTGCGCTGGCAAAAGCCAGG
>CACYXC010000034.1 GCA_902778285.1 Oscillospiraceae bacterium
CTTCTGCCCCTATCTTTTGCTTTTGTGGCATAACAATGCTCCCCCTATGTTTGACAGTGTTTTTTCCTTTCACTGTCTCTCATAGAGGGAGCATATCACAATCACATCCGTCGGGGCTTTCGGCGTTTATGGGAGCTTTCACTTTCGAGCGATCACAATGGGCTGGTAGAAGCCCGTTGTTTCGGGGAATTCCCAGCGTACTTCCCGGCATCCGCAGGCGCAGAGGAGCCTGCCGATCTCCTCTCTCCGGACCGCGCGGTATTCGCATGCAAACTTGCTGACCTGCAGGGAGGCCCCGTCGTCGATGATGTACTGGATGAAGCGGTAGTTTTCTCCGACCCAGTCCCAGGTCTGGAAGAGGACGCGCCGGCCGCTCTCCGTCTTGTGGACGTAGGGCGCGGAGTGGGCCGGCTTTTCCTGCAGCATCCGGTCGTAATCCCGGATGCTGGCGACAAAGAGTCCGCCGTCGCGCAGCTGCCCGACGATGCTCCGGATCGCCTTTTCCAGATCGGCGGCCGTCAGCATGTGGGGCAGGGCGTTGTCCATGGCGATAATGATATCGAAGCGCTCCGAAAAGACCTCCGACAGCGCGCGAAAATCAGCCCGGCGAAAACAGATCGAAACGCCGTTTTCCTCTGCTCTCTTCCTCGCTTCCGCAAGCTCTCCCGCACTGATGTCCGAGCCGGTCACGTCATAGCCGAGCGCGGCCAGGCCGATGGCCTGCGTGCCGATGCCGCAGGCGCAGTCGAGGATCCGGGCGGAAGCGTCGAATCCGCTGCGCTGAAAGAGCTCCCGCAGGAACGCGGCCTCCTCGCGGGTCGTGCTCTGCCAGTCAAGATAGAACTTGTCATACTGCGATGCCATGCTGTCGTAGAAGCTCTGCGTGATATCGGCGACAATCGGTTTTTCATTCATCGTGCTCCGCTCCTTTTTCTGATGAACCGGTGTTTTGATTTCTGCACGCCGGACGCAAAACCCCGGCGCTACTTCCTGTATTCCGGCGTGCGGGCGATGTAGCCCTTGGCGTCCTTGATGAAGCTGGCGATGATGAGGCAGATGACCGCGGCGATGGGGAAGGCCGCGATGATGGACACGGTCTGCATGTTGTTCATCGAGCCCTCGGAGAAGATCAGCGCGATGGGGAGCATGATCAGCAGCAGCGCCCAGAAGAACTTCATCCGGCCGCTGACCTCCGTGTCGTCCTCTAACTTTTTGTAGCTGTAGGCGGAGGCCACGAGCGTGATGCTGTCGAAGGAGGTGGCGTAGAAGGCGATCATGGAGAAGATCAGCAGGATCAGCACCAGCGTGTGGGCGGGGAGCGTCTGGAGGATGGCGATGACCGTGGCGTAGAGATCCCCGGTGGCGGCGTAGACGCCGAGCACGTCGAACCTCCCCGTCATCTGCAGGCCCAGGCCGTAGTTGCCGAGGACGATGAAGGAGATGAGCGTGCTGGAGACGCCGAAGATGTAGGTGCCGAGAATGACCTGCCTGACCGTGCGGCCGCGGCTGATGCTGCCCATAAAGAAGGGAGAGGCGATGCCCCAGACCATCCAGTAGGCCCAGAAGAAGATCGTCCAGTTCTGGGGGAAGAAGTTGGTGCGCAGGGCGTCGGTCCAGGTGCTGAGGACGATGAAGTTCTGCGTCATGTTGCCGAGCGCGGAGAAGCCGGTCTCGAGAATATAGCGCGCCTCGCCGCCGAAGACGAGCACGAACAGCAGCAGCGCCCCGAAGAGGTACATGCAGAGATTGGCGAGCCAGGAGACGGCCTTGAGGCCGCGCATGACGCAGATCGTGTAGACCGTGCAGGTGATGACCAGAATGCCGATGGTGATGAACTTGGAGGCGGGGATGCCGATCAGCGTGGTCAGCGCCGCACCCAGCAGCGGGGTGGCCACGGAGAAGGTGGTGGCCGTGCCGGCAATCAGGGCAAAGACGGCCAGCACGTCGATGAACTTGCCCGCAAAGCGGTCGGTCTTCTCCCCGAGGATGGGACGGCAGGCCTCGGAGAATTTCTGCTTATGGCAGCCGCGCACATGCAGCATGAAGCCGAAGCAGGCGGCGAGCGTCGCGTAGAAGCTCCAGGGGATGGGGCCCCAATGGAACAGGGGATAGGTGGAGGCCCAGTCCTGCAGCGAGCCCATCTCCGCCACATGCGGCTCCATGCAGTACGAAATCCACTCACAGAGAGAATAGAACAGGATGTCGGCGGCGAGGCCGCAGGTGAACACCATGGCGCCCCAGGTGAAGAAGCCGTACTGCGGCTTCTCGCCGGGCTTGCCCAGGGTGATTTTGCCGATGTCGGAGAAGGAGATCCAGAGGGAGACCACCAGCGTGCCGAGGCCGATGATCAGGTAGTAAAGCCCCAGCGAGTCGCCCAGAAAGTCGCGGATGGAGGTCAGCGCGGAGGTGGAGGCCTCCGGCCGGATGACGAAGAAAAGACAGAGCACAAAGATGATGGCAAAGGGGATGATGGTGGTGGCCGGGTCCACGTTGGACAGCAGGCCCTGCTTTTGTTTATTCATGTGTATTCCCTCCCAATACTGTCCGGTAGCTCGGGTCGATCGCGGCGAGCTCCTCCAGACTGTCGATCTCGATCACGTCCTCCCGCCGCATGGGGCGGACGCCGAGGCGGTATTCCTCCGGGTAGCAGAACATGGGCACGTCGTCCCAGTAGATCTGCCGGTTCTGCTTTTCTTCAAATTCGATTTCCAGATGGCGGCGCAGTCTGCGGCCGTCCTCCGCGCTCCAGCGGGAGATGCTGAAGAGCTGCCAGCCGCCGCGGCCGCCCGTGCGGCTGCAGGAGCGGACGACGCCGTCCTCCACCTGCATCAGCCATTCCCACGTCTCTCCGTCCGTCCAGATGGCGTTGTATCCGGAGCGCTCAAAGTCCGGGCTGAGGATCTCGGGCTGGAAGATAATTTGGTCGGCGTCGAGGATGATGACGTCTTCCAGGTGTTCCCTCGCCATGTACAGCGAGGAGATGTTGTTGCAGGAATCAAAATACGGGTTCTCGATCAGCGTCAGACCGGGGTACTGCTCCGGCAGGGAGGCGAAGGCCTCCTTCAGCCAGCCGACGACCACATGGATCTCCGTGATGCCGTTTGCGTGCAGGGCGGCGATCACGCTGTCGATCATGCGCGTGCCGTTGACGGAGATGAGGGGCTTCGGGGTCGTGAGCGTGAGCGGGCGCATGCGCTGCCCGATCCCCGCCGCCACGATGACGGCGCGTTTCACCTTATTCATCCAATGCCTCCCGCACGAGCTTGTAGAAATCCTTGGCGTAGCGGTACTGCCGCAGGGCGTACTCGCCGAATTCCACGCCGAGACTGCGCTTGTACTCGCACCAGTTGCTCCACAGCAGGCCGCAGGCCGCGATGTAGCAGTAGATCTTGACGCGCGTTTCGCGGGGGCAGGCGCCCTCAAAGTAGATGTCGATCAGGCGGTCCGCTTGCGCGCGGTCATAGAGCGAATAGATGCAGAACATGGCGATGTCCACGTGCGGGTCCTGCATGCCGGCGTATTCCCAGTCGGTCAGCTGCAGCTGCTCCCTGCCGTCGGGGCCGGTGCAGAACAGGAAATTGTCCGGCACGGCGTCGATGTGGGTCAGGCGGGATTCCTCCGCATGCGCCTCGATATAGGGCCGCAGGGACAGCACCTGCTCCTTCGTGCGCGCGTAGTCCTTGTAGACGGAGGGCAGGCCGTTCCACAGCTTTTCGTAGAACTCGATGTTCCCGAAGATGTCAAAGCTGTGCGGCACCTGCAGGCGCATCTCGTGGAAGGCGCGCAGCTTCTTCATGCACTTGCCCAGCTCCTCCGCGTTGTCCGGGTCGCAGCTGCGCACGCCCTCGAGGTAGCGGGTGATCTTGTAGCCGTTGTCAGGGTTGATGTAGACCGGATCGTCGCAGAGGCCGAGACCGCGGATGGTCTCGAAGACCTGCGCCTCCTGCCGGCGGTTGATGAGCATGTTGGTGCCCTCGCCGGGGATGCGCATGATGTATTTCTGCCCCCGGCAGCTGAAGCAGAAGGAGCGGTTGGTCATGCCCTTTTTCAGCACGGCGATCTCTGTGACCTCCTCGGGCGATGCGTGCAGCACCGAGGCGATCACGGAGATCACGTCGGAGTGCAGATGGGCCGAGCCGCTGTCCAGCTCGCGAAGCTGCTCGAAGGTGTTGATGTTTACGGCGTCGTCCGGTCCCATCACCCGGGCGGGGACGAACATCCGGTCCCCGTCGCGCAGGGCGGACTCCCACAGAAAATCGTCATACTTGCGGCCCCGGTTCATCAGTACCAGCCGGCCGCGGACGATCACGGCCTGCTCCTCGCAGAGGTAGGCCGCGCCGAGCACGGCGTTGCCGGGCACGTCCTCGGGCACATAGACCAGCTCCTGCTTGCGGTTGACGCGCAGCTCGCTCTCCGCATCCTGCAGCGAGGACACCATGAACCAGGAGTACAGCTCCTCGCGGCGGAAGGGGTTTTCGCGGAACCACAGGTCCCCGGGGATCACATAGCTGTTGGAGACGCGGTCGGCCGCCAGGGCCAGCGAGTGCAGATTGTTGCGCCCGGCGTACTCGCTGTTTGCGATCAGCTCCACGCCGAATTCGTCGATCAGGTACTCGAAGCGCTCCATCATGAAGCCCACGACCACGCAGATCTCCCGCACGCCGACCTCGCGCAGCTGTCGGATCAGCCGCTCGATGAGCACCTCGCCCTTGATCTCCAGCAGGGCCTTGGGCGTCTCCATGCCGATGGGGGCCATGCGCAGCCCGGCGCCCGCGGCGAGAATGACCGCGCTGCGCGGGGACGCGGCGCGAAAGGCGGCCTCCGCCTTTGCGGTCGGGCGCTGCCGGGCGTCGAGATAGCCCTCCTCGCGCAGCGCGCGGAGCGAGCGGTTGACGATGCCCACCGAATAGCCCGAGGCTGCGGCCAGCTCCCGCTGGCTGCCGTATTCATTTTGATGAAGGAGGCAGAGGATATCGGCTTCCTGTCTGTTCATATCTTCTCTCCTGACGAGATTTCACGAATAGCTGTATTTAAAAGATTCACGAATTGATTATCTATAGTATTTCGTGAACAATGCCACTATAGCACGTTTCTCCGCGTTTGGCAAGAGGGAAACACAATGATTCTCTTTCTTTTATCGTAGGGGCGGCTATCAGCCGCCCGCTGTTCCGGTCTTGTTTGGCGGGCGGCTGATAGCCGCCCCTACGACATAGAACTGCGTTACCTCCGTAGGGACGACCATTGGTCTTCCGCTGCACATCTGTCAGAAAAACGCGGACGAGCAATGCTCGTCCCTACGGCGAAGGGCGTTTTCCCGCATAGTTCCGGGGCTTGTCCCCGTCCGGCAAAAACAACAGCAAACATCGAAAAACATGGGGCAAATTCGCTGCATTATGCGAATTTGCCCCATGTTTTTCGTTTATTCAGAATAATCATTATAATGACTATAGGATGGCGAAAAGCCAAAAAGCTTTTCGCCGCGCCGCTTTGCGGCGCAGCAAAACAGCGCGGCTGTTTTGCCATATATTCATTGCCAATCGAATCCTCGATTGATTTCGCCATCCGATAATCATTATCGAACCTGCGCGGGAGGAGCAAAGCCTGTCCATGCGTCAGGGTTCGGTTTCTTGTGTTTTATGCGCTCTTTACCAGCCGAAGACCCAGAGGTGGGTCACGCCGAAGGCCTCGCGGATGAAGTAATTGAGCATGACGAAGAAGTAGCCCCAGGGGGCGGCCACGCCGGCCGGGTCGGAAATGCCCAGCTTCTCGGCCATGCACTTGGCGCGGTAGAGATGATAGGCGCTCGAGACGATCGCAACGTTCCCCGAGGGCTCGTCGCCCCGGGCGCGGATGATGTCGAAGCTGAATTCGAGGTTTTCCCGCGTGGAGGTGGCGCGGTCCTCGATCAGCACGCGCTCGGGGGAGACGCCGCGGGCGACCAGCCAGTCGAACATGGCCTGTCCCTCGGTGACCGTCTCACCCGGACCCATGCCGCCGGACACGATGGCCACGCTGTCGGGATAGGTATTGAGATAGTCCAGCGCGCCCTCAAGCCTGCGCACCAGGGTCAGCGAGGGCTGATCGCCGTGGACCGCCGCACCCAGCACGATCAGGTAGGGCCGCTCCGGCTCCTTGTCGGTGCGGGCGTTTTTGATGATGGGGATTTCTACGATGCAGAAATACACGAGCCCCGCGCAGGTCAGCGCGACGATGATTTTCCACAGCAGCGGCGGAACGAAGCGGTGCAGCACGATGAGCGCCGCGGCGAAGAGCAGGGCGTAGCCCCAATAGGCATAGCCGCGCAGCGCAAAGCGCAGGAAGAGGCCGAGGGCTGCAAGCGCCCCGGAGACGACGGCCCAGAGGCCGCTTTTGTTCTTGTTCATCAGGAATTGAGTTCCTCCCATTTATCATACAGCGCCAGCAGCTCGCCGTTGAGCGCTTCCTTCTGCGCGTCCAGCTCCATGAGCTTCTGGTAATCCGTTGCGTTCTGCTCGCTCTCCTTTTCCAGCGCGGCGAGCTTCTCCTCCAGCCGGGCGATCTCGCGCTCGGTTTTGGCGATCAGCTTATCGGCGTTGGGAACGCGGGGCTTTTTCTCCTCTTTGGGCTTCTGCGGTTTGGGCGCCGCCTGCTGGAATACGGTCTGCCGCTCCTTCCACGCGCAGTATTCCCGCCAGCCGCCGCGAAAATCGGTGATCTCACCGTCGGCCAGGGCCCAGATGCGGTCGGCGAATTTCTCGATGAACCAGCGGTCGTGGCTGACGAAGAGCAGGGTCTGCTCGTAGTCCGAGAGCGCGTCCTCCATCCATTCGCGGCTGGCGATGTCCAGATGGTTGGTGGGCTCGTCGAGGACCAGCAGATTGATGTCCCCGCCCATGAGTTGGCAGAGCTTCAGGCGGCTCCGCTCGCCGCCGGAGAGCGCGCCCACTGGCTTGAACACGTCCTCGCCGCGAAAGCCGAAGGCGGCGAGCCTGTCCCGCGCCTCCTGCGGCTGACAGCGGCAGTCGTAGAGCATGGTGTCGAGCGCGGAGCGCTCGTCCACGGAAAACTGCACGATCTGCGGCAGATAGGCCTTGCGGATCGCGGGCCCCAGATACAGATAGCCGGCGTCCGGCGTCTCCTCCGACATGATGAGCTTCACGAGGGTGGACTTGCCCGTGCCGTTGTCGCCCACGATGGCGATATGCTCCCCGCCGGTGACGGTCAGGGAGAGATCATGAAAGAGCCGCTTTTCCCCGAAGGACTTGGAGAGCCCCTCGATCACCAGCGCCTCGTCGCCGTTGAACTCCCGCTGTTTGAACTTGACGCTGAGCTTTTTCCGCTCCGTGGGCTTTTCGCTGTGGGAGAGCTTTTCGATGCGCTTTTCCATGGAGAAGGCGCGCTTGTGGAGCTTGTCGTTGCCCATAAAGGCCCAGAGGTGCATCTGCTCGGCGGCGCGCTGGAGCTGCTCGATCTTGGCCTGATCCTTTTCATACTGCTTGAGCTTCTCCTCGAAGCGGCGCTGCCGCTCCTCGACGTAGAAGCTGTAGTTGCCGGAGTAGAACTCGGCCCTGCCGTCGGAGATCTCCACACAGCGCTGCACCACCTTGTCGAGGAACCAGCGGTCGTGGCTGATGGCGAGGACCGTGCCCTTGAAGTGCAGCAGATAGTCCTCCAGCCACTCGGTGGCCCGCAGGTCCAGATGGTTGGTGGGCTCGTCGAGCAGGAGGATGTCGGTGTCCTCGAGGATGAGGCGGGCCAGGTTCACCCGCGTCTTCTCCCCGCCGGAGAGAGAGTCGAAGAGCTGCTCCCGCTGGCGCTGCGGGATCTGCAGACCATTGGCGACACGATTGCGGTCGCTCTCCATGGTGTAGCCGCCCAGACGCTGGAAATCGCTGCTGAGCCGGTCGTATTCCTGCAGCAGCGCGGGGGAGGCGTCGCGCTCCATCCGGAGCGTCAGCTCCTCCATGCGCGCCTGCATGTCATACAGCCGCCGGTGCGCCTGCCGCAGCACGTCCTCCACGGTCCAGCCCTCGGGGTAGACCGGGATCTGGGAGATGAGGCCGATGCGCTTGCCCGGCGCGGTCGAGACCTGCCCCTCGTCATAGTCGATCTCACCGACCAGAATGCGAAAGAGCGTCGTCTTGCCGCAGCCGTTGGGGCCGAGGATGCCCACGCGCTCACCCGGATTGACGGTGAAGCTCAGGCCGTCGAGCACATTTTTTCCGATCTCGAAGGATTTGACCAACGAGGAAACCGTGATATCTGCCATTAAAGTCACTTCCTTATAGCCTTCCCCCTCGGGGGAAGGTGTCTGGCCGCAGGCCAGACGGATGAGGGGCGTTTGTTCCTGTGAGCTGTTGTTTCGAGGCTTGTACAAGCCTTTCGGGCCACTGACCACTGGCCGCTGATCACTCGATCTGCATGCAGTGCTTCAGCACGCGGTAGGCGATGGGAGAGGCGACCGTAAGACCGCCGCCGCCGTTTTCCACCAGCACCACAAAGGCATAAGGGTGCTCCTCATCGTCGAGGAAGCCCACGAACCAGGCGTGGCTCGTGAGATCGCCGCCGAGCTCGGCGGTGCCCGTCTTGGCGCAGAGCTTGAGCCCGGTGAAGCGAAAGTCCCCGTCGTAGGCGTAGCTGACGTTGTAGGCCATCATCTGCTTGAGCCTGTCCGCGGTCTGGGCTTCCATGAAGCGGGACTTGACCGGCGGCTTGCCGCCCTGGATCATGGTCGGCTCCACGAGCACGCCGCCGTTTCCGACGGCGGAGACGAAGCGCAGCATGGCGTAGGGGTTGACGAGGTCCGTGGACTGGCCGATGCCCGACCAGCCCAGCTCCGGGTCGCCCACGAAGTCCAGCGGGTAGCTGCCGGCGGCGGTGGGGATGTCGCCCAGCCTGTGGGAGTCGAGGAAGCCGAAGGTACGCACGTATTTGACCATGTTGTCCTGGCCGACGAGCGTGGCGATCTTGGAGAAGGCGACGTTGCAGGAGTTGGCCAGCGCCTGCTCAAAGGTCTGGGTATAGTGCTCGCCCGAGCAGTTGATCTCCACCCCGGCGATATTGCCCTTGCCCTCGCAGTAGAAGCGGCGCTCTTCGATGTTGGGTACGGTCTCGATGGCGGCGGCCGCCGTCACCAGCTTGAAGATCGAGCCGGGGACGAAGACGGAGGACAGGGCGCGGTTGATAAAGGCGCCCTCCCCGGGCACGGCGTTCTGGTCGGCAGGGTCGATCGCAGGGGCGGAGACCATGCACACGAGCTCGCCGGTCCTGTAGTTTGTAACAAGGACACAGCCCTTTTGCCCGTTCAGCGCGGCATAGGCGGTGTTGTTGAGTCCCGCGTCGATATACAGCCGCGTCGTGGCTGCGGTGGAGCGGGTGGTGCCGGTGAGCAGGCTGAAACCCTGCATCTTGTTCCAGTAGGTGGAGAGGATGCCCGTGCTTGTGCGCCCCCAGTAGTCGCCGGTCACGTGGTAGTTGGACGTGCGGGTCAGCGCGTCGGAGGCGTAGAGGTTTTCATCGGCCGAGAAGGAGGCCAGTACGACGCCGTTGCGGTCGAGCAGCTCGCCGGAGGAGCCGGAGTTTAGGCGGTTGAAGGACAGTGCCCAGTCCGCGCCGTGGTCGATGTAGCGCAGCACATAGGTGGTAAGGCCGACAATGACCAGCGCGGCCAGAAGCAGGACCGAGAAGGCCCGGCGGGTGATTTTTTTCATGCGTCGTCCGCCTCCTCTTCCTCAGGTTCCTCGGGAGGCGGGGCGTTGCGGATCCGCTCGCCCGGCCGCACGGCAAAGCTGGCTTCGCGCCGGTTGTCGGCGCCCTTGATAAAGGCCATCATCATCCAGCAGCTCAAAAGCGAGGAGCCGCCGCGGGAGACGAAGGGGAAGGTCACGCCCGTGAAGGGCAGAATATCCAGCGAGCCGAAGACATTGAGCGCCAGCTGCGTGAGCATCATGGTTGTGGCCGCACAGGCGGCGATGCTGTAGTAGGCGGAGCGGCCGAAGCGCGCGCTGCGCACGGCAAAAAAGGCCAGCGTCAGCACCGCCAGGCACATGCACAGGGCAATGATGAGCCCCTGCTCCTCGCAGATGACGGCGAAGACCATGTCGGTATTGCCGGCCACGATGTCCTTGAGCCAGCCGGCGCCCGCGCCCTTGCCGAAGAGACCGCCCGCGGCGGCCGCGGACATGGCGCGCACCTGCTGGTAGCCCTTGTCGTAGATGTCCTCCCACACGTGGCCCCAGATGGCAAAACGCTTGCCGATATAGGGCCGGGCCGTGACCGCGAGCAGACCCGCGATCACCGCGCCGGAGATCGACAGGATCACCGTGGCGATGGAGCCTGAGCGCATGAAGGAAATGACCAGAAAGCATACGAAGAACACGAGCGCCGTGCCGAAGTCCCCGATCAGGGCCAGGGCCAGCACGCACATCGCCGAGAAGGCGACGAAGGAGTACAGGTTCCGCTCCCGGAACAGATGCTCCAGCGTGGCGGCGCCCACGTAGACGTAGGCGACCTTCACCAGCTCCGAGGGCTGGAAGGAGTAACCGCCGATGATGAGCCAGTTGCGCGCGCCGAGGATCACGTCGGAAAACACGGCGTTCACCGCGAGCAGCGCCAGCGCCGCCGCGGCGACGGGCACGCGCATCGTGGACGTGCGGTGGAGGCTTCGGAGCCACCAGCCGCCGATCAGAAAGAGGATCACCCCGGTCAGCGTCAGCAGGATCTGCTTGTACATGTCGTCCGGGGTCGAGGTGGCGGCCACGGACATGCCGAGGGTGGAGAGGTAGAAGGCCAGGGTCTCCACCTCAAAGCCGCTGCGGCCGATGACGCGCATGGCGTTGTAGCAGCTCCACTGCATGATGGCCAGCGCCGCAAAGCCGAGGGCGATGGCGGGCAGATGCTCCTGTTTGGAGAGGATCGCGTGCTGCATCAGCAGAAAGAGCTGAAACAGCGTCAGCTCCAGCAGCGTCACGGCGGGGGAGACCCCGCGCCCGGGTACGGAGCGCTTCTCCTCCAGCTTTTCCCGCTTCTCCGGGCTGATCTCCTGAAAACGCACGCACACGCCGCCCAGATTGATCACGTCCCTGTCGTTGACGCGCAGGCCGTGCTCACCCACGCGCACGCCGTTGACCCAGACGCCGCTGCGGGCGAAGATGTCGTATACCTGCCAGATCCCGCGGTCGTTTCGCGTCAGGACCGCGTGGGTCCGGCTGACGCCCTTCCTGTCGATGCGCACGTCGGAGCTGGCCGCGCGGCCGAGGATGTTCTCCCAGTGGTTGACGGGGAAGCGGCCGTCGCCAGTGCGGATATAGGCCCAGGTCTCCGGCTCGTACTGCTCGCGCAGCATGGAACGGATACAGCGGATGATGATCGCCAGGCTCAGCAGGATCAGCGCATACTTGGACGCCCTGAGCATATACTCCAGAAACAGCTGCGAAGCGGACATGCCGTATCCCTCCTTTCCGCGCAATTGCGCAAACATACAAATTAGTATACCATAAAACAGCGGAGATGACAACATCGAGCCGGCGGGGTTTGACAGAACGGTTAAAATGAGTATAATAAATACGTTGAACAAATCAAACCGAAAGGATGCTTTTCAATATGAGCGATTGCACGCATGACTGCTCCACCTGCGGAGAAAACTGCCCCTCCCGCACGGAGCCGCAGAGCTTTCTCAAGGAGCTCAACCCCTATTCCAGCGTCAAGAAGGTCATTGCCGTGGTTTCCGGCAAGGGCGGCGTGGGCAAGTCCCTGGTGACGAGTCTGCTCGCCTCCGAGATGCAGCGCCGCGGCTACCGCTGCGCCGTGCTGGATGCGGACATCACCGGCCCCTCCATCCCCAAGTCCTTCGGCATCAGGCAGCATGCCACGGGCACCGATGAGTTCCTGATCCCGGTGACGACCCACAGCGGGCTGCAGATCATGTCCATCAACCTGATCCTCGAGAACGAGACCGAGCCGGTGGTCTGGCGCGGCCCCGTCATCGCGGGCGCCGTCACCCAGTTCTGGACGGATGTGCTGTGGCAGGACGTGGACTATATGTTCGTCGATCTGCCTCCCGGCACCGGCGACGTGCCGCTGACCGTGTTCCAGTCCCTGCCCATCAACGGCGTCGTGATCGTCACCACGCCGCAGGACCTGGTCGGCATGATCGTGTCCAAGGCCGTGAACATGGCGGGCATGATGAACGTGCCCGTGCTGGGCATCGTGGAGAACATGAGCTATTTCCGCTGCCCCGACTGCGGTCACGAGCACAACATCTTCGGCGACAGCAAGGTGGAGGCCGTGGCTGCGAGCTTCGGCATCGAGCATTTCGCGAAGCTGCCCATCGACCCGACCGTCGCCGCGAAGGTGGACGCGGGCGAGGTCGAGTCTGTCCCCGGCGATGAGATCGCCCCCATGGCGGACGTGATCGAACAGAATCTCAGAATTGAGGAGTAAGACATGAAAGTTGCGGTTGCCTACGACAACGGTGAAATCTACGGCCACTTCGGCCATTGTGAGACCTTCGCGGTCTACGAGTACGGCGAGTATGTCCATGAGTGCAGCAAGACCCTGATCGAGACCGGGGACCGCCGCGGCCACGAGGCCATGGCAGAGCTCATGCGCGAGCAGGGAGTGGACGCGGTCATCTGCGGCAACATGGGCGGCGAAGCCAAGGCCCTGCTGCTCAGCTATGGGATCGTCCCCGTGGCGGGCTATTCCGGCGACGCGGACACCGCAGCGGACCTGCTGGTCACGGGCCAGCTGCCCGTCACGCCGGGCGGTGGCGGCTGCTCCTGCGGCGGAAACTGCTCCTGCGGCTCCGACGGCGGCGAGGGCTGCTCCTGCGGCTCGGACGGCTCCGAGGGCTGCGGGTGCGGCGGCGGCTGCGGGTGCGGCTGCTGAGGAACAACGCACCAACAGATCAAAAACAGCCATCCGGAAGGATGGCTGTTTTTGCGTTCTGCCCGCTGTTTCAGTGGCTGTTGAAGTAGTAGATGGCCATCGTGTCGGCGAGGACCACGTCGCACTTGCCCGCAAACAGGTAATCGAAGCACTCGGTGGTGCCGCCGGCGAGGCGGGTGACCTGCCCGAGTCGGCGGGACAGGCGTGAGTCGACGTTCAGGGCGTCCATGGCCTCGGTGGTCGAGCTCATGGCGAGGCTTTTACCGGAGAGCATCAGGTCGTTGAAGATGAAGCTCCCGCCGCGGGCGGCGATGACGATGTCGTTGTGCACGTAGGGGCCGAGCTGCGAGTACAGGCCGTCCCTGAGCTCTTTCTCATTGAGCGCGATGCCGCCCCAGGCGCAGTCGATGTTGCCGGAGGAGAGCTCGATATACACGTTCTCCTTCTCGATGGGCTGGATCTTCAGGTTCCAGCCGAGCAGATCGGCCGCGGCCATGGCCAGCTGGATGTCAAAGCCCCAGAACTCCCCCTTGGACAGATAGACCATGGGGAAGCTGTTGACGTCCACGCCGATGATCAGGTCGCGGGGGGCGATCTCCTCGCCCAGCTTTTCGAGCGCCAGCATATCGCGGTCAAAGCGGATGATCCGCTCGCCGAGCCACTTGACGGCCAGCTCGTCCACGGTCCCGTTGGCCATCAGGACCTGCAGCGCGGCATCCACGTATTTCTGTGTCGGGTCGTCGACCCGAAAGGCCAGGGAATAGTCCTGCTCCACCAGCGTGGTGATGATGCGCATGCCGGACGCGCGTCCGACGCTTTTGCCGCAGGCTGTGCAGCCGAGCATCAGCGCGAGCGCAAGCAGGAGGCATAGGATTCTTTTCATAGTTCCGGTCACCAATCTCGATCAGCGCCCTCTCCGGGAGCGTGCGGAACGGGCATAGCGTCTTTCTCTCAGATAAGCGGCGTTCTCCACCAGGAAAGCGGCCAGCAGCAGCACGATCACAAGGGCAAAGCCGATCATCACGCCCCGGTTTACTCCATGGGGATAGACCGGGCCGGAGGGGACGGGGCTTTCGGACTGTGCCGCAGGCAGTTCGGCGGTCTCCTCAGGCGAAGGAGCGCTCTCCGCGGCGGCGGCCTGCTTGGCCTCTGCCTCCGCCCGCGCGGCGGCCTCCTCGGCGAGACGGCTCTGCTCTTCTTCCTCGGCAAGCCTGCGGGCCTCCTCCTCGGCTGCCTGCTGCTGCGCCTGCTGATACGCGGGCAGCGCCGCGTCCAGCGTGCGGGCGTAGTCCTCGAAATCGTGGCAGAAATCGGCCACCACCGCGTCTGACTGGCCCATGTTCCTGGTCATGATGGTCAGGATGAAGGGGTTGTCGGTATAGACGACGCCCGTGTCATGCGTCCACTGACGACCCATGGAGTCGCAGAAGTTGCCGTATTTCTGGGCGACGGGCACGTCTGTGATGCCCGCCTTGAAATACTGCCCCGGCTGCGCCAGCAGCAGATGCTCGAGCACGTTGGGGAAGCGCTCCTGCTCGTAATACAGGGTCTGCATCACCTGGGTCATGAAGCGGGCGGTAAAGTAGCTGTAGTCATAGAAGTCCTGCACGTAGTACTCCTTGGGGAGCTGCGCGTAGTTCTGGTACAGCGTGCGGCACTCGGCGTCGGTGCCGATGTAGTGCATCATCGCGTGGGCGTAATCGTTGTGGGAGTAGACCAGGATGAGCTCGTTGGCCTCGGCCAGCGTCAGGCCGGAGATCTTCGTCTCGTCGGTGATCTCGCCGGCCCTGTAGCGCTCGGCGAGGATCATCATCACCGGGACCTTGTACATGCTTGCGCTGTAATACCAGGCGTCCGGGTTGTGGTACCAGGTGTCGCCGGTGGCGGTATAGCAGAAGCCGACGCTCATATTCTCCCGGTCGAGACCCTTGCGCTCGCAGTAGTCGTCCACGAGCTTTTGCAGGGCGGCGGGGTCGAGGATGCCGTAATCTTCCTCCTCCGCCGCGGGAGCGGTCTCCCCCTCGGCGAAGGCCGCCGCGGGGCAGAGCAGGATCAGGCACAGAAGCAGGGCCAGAAGCCGCTTGAAAACGCCGACGGTCATAGCTCGATCCCCTCCGCCGTGCGGCGGAAGCCGCTCTCGTAATAGGCGCGCGCCGCGCGGATCAGGTAGTCCGTGTCCGCGGCGCCGGCCGTCTCATAGCAGGAATGCATGGCCAGCTGGGCAAGGCCGATGTCCACCGAATCCACGGAGACGTGGGAGGTGCTGATATTGCCCAGCGTGGCCCCGCCGAGCAGATCGGCGCGGTTCGAGTAATGCTGCACCGGCACGCCCGCCCTGCAGCAGATCTCCGCAAAGACCGCCTCGCTCACCGCGTCGGTGGCGTACTTCTGGTTGGCGTGGTGCTTGATGACGATACCGCCGTTGATCACGGGGCGATCCTGGCTGTCGGCGTACTCGGGGTGATTGGGATGCACCGCGTGGGCGTTGTCCGCCGAGACCATGAAGCTGGAAGAGACACTGCGGTAGAAGTCCCGCCCGAGCGCCTCGCAGATGCGCCGAAGCGCGTCCGCCAGAAAGTCCGAGTTGGCGCCCTGCTTGGTGGTGCTGCCCACCTCCTCGTTGTCAAAGAGGCAGAGCAGCGGGGCGTTTCCCCCGGGCTGCGCCGTGAGGAAGCCCTCAAAGCAGCCGAAGGCGCACTGCAGGTCGTCCAGCCGGGGGGCGGCGATGTACTCCTCGTCCGCACCGAAGCAGACGCCGGGTGTGCGGGGATAGAGATAGAGATCGGCGGAGACCAGATCCTCCGGCCCGACACCCGCGGCTTCGGCGGCGATGGCCTCCATGCGTCCCGCGGCCTTCTCGCTGCCGAACAGGGGCAGCATGTCGACCTTGATGTCGTACTGTTTGCCGTCGTTGGCCGTGCGGTCCATATGGATGGCCAGGTTCGGGATCAGCGCGAGATCGCGCTCAATGTTGACAAGCTTCGTGACGAGCTTTCCGCCCTCGCGCACCGTGACCCGGCCGGCCACGGACAGCGGCCTGTCCAGCCAGGGAGCGCAGAGCATGGAGCCGTAGCGCTCCACACTCAGACGGGTATAGACGCCCGCGGAGGGGGAT
The DNA here is from genome assembly GCA_902778285.1 of Oscillospiraceae bacterium. Classification (GTDB taxonomy): domain Bacteria; phylum Bacillota; class Clostridia; order Oscillospirales; family Oscillospiraceae; genus Limivicinus. Next base: position 15,983 of record CACYXC010000034.1, read on the forward strand.
TCGGGCTTGCCGCGCAGCTTGAACAGAGGCGAGTCCAGGTGCGCGGCCATCATCAGAAAGCCGGGGAACTTGCCCTCCGGCACACGGAAGGCGATCATGCTCGAGCCGTTGCGGCGGATAAAATACTTTCCGCCGAGACGGAGCTCCCATCCCTCGGTCTCGCGCAGCTCACGGTATCCGGCCTCCTGCAGACGGGGGACAAGATTGGCACAGGCGTGCCATGCGGTGGGGCTTGCGTCGATAAAACGCAGCAGCTTCCGATTGGTTTCGGTCATTTCTTCTCCTTTGCCGCGCCCGCTTATCGCAGGGCGGGCGAAGCTCCGGTGAGGGAGCTTCGCCCTGCGGCAATCAGTTAAAATTCACAAAGGACCAGTAGTCCCGGTCGATGTCGGTCGCGGGCACCTTCTCCTTGACGATCAGGAGACGGTCGCCGACCACCTCGTACTCGGTGAAGCGCTCACCCTCATCGGCCTGGCGGTCGTCCTCCAGACGGCGGACCATGGTCAGACTCGTGCCCTGCAGCTCAAAGCAGTCATAGCTGATGGTGGGAGCGCCGTGGCGGTAACAGAAGCGGCCGGAGGCGGCGTCGAAGTCAGTGCCCCAGATGAGGACGCCGGGCTGGGTGAAGGCAGCCTGCTCATAGGCACCGGTCTCCGGGTTGAAGGCGAGGAGCAGAACGGCGTGTTCATCCTCATAGGTGTGCAGGCGGAGCACCAGCTCGTCGCTGTCGTCGCCGTTGAGATCCTGACAGCGGGGCTCCTGGAAGAGGTTCTCGCTGGCGTAGTCAAGTTCGATCGGGGGCTGGAGCGCGCTGCCGTCATCCCGGAAGAACTGCACGCGGATCTTGCCCTTGCTGGCATACACATGCCCCAGCGAGACGGAGTCTGCGTCCCCGCCGCTCCCGGGGGCGAGGATCTCGGACTTGTAGCGCAGATCGCCCGCGGCCGTATGCAGCGCGCCGGAGAGCGTGGAGCTCACGTTCTCTTCCGGCTGCCCGGAAACGCCGGCGGAGCTCTCCGGCTCTTCCGCCACGACGATCTCCGGCGTCTCGGCCGGGACGGATTCCGGCGCCTGGGTTTCGACGGGCTCGGGCGCCTCGGTCACAACGGGTTCTTTGTCCTTCCCGCCGATCAGCGGCAGACCCTCCAGCCCGCGCAGGGCGTAGAGCGCGAAGGCGATCGCGCCGAGCACGATCAGCGTCAGCAGAAAGAGCAGAATTCTTCTCACTTTACCTGTCATCATTCATTCCCCCACGCCGTACTCCACCACGTAGCCGATCGAGCCGGAGTAGTACTCCGGAAAGTCACCGGCCGGGTTTTCGCGGCTGTCGTTGTAGCACCATCCGTCGTGATTCCAGAGCATGATGAAGTCCTCGGCGGCGCCGTCGTAGGCGTCCTTCTCGGAGGGTTCGCCCTGATCCCAGGGATAGTAGCTGATGTATTCGTCGGTTTCCCATTCGTACTGGCCGTTGAAGCGGTGACATCCGATCCAGGCGCGCGCAAGGCCCGCCTTGCCGATGGCCTCGGCCACTTTTTCCAGTTCCTTGGGGCTGGTGATGACGACCAGATGGCCGCCGAGACTCTCGGCCTTGGCCCTGGCGTCGATCCAGCCGGCGTCGTCCACATATACCTCGTAGCGCACGCCGCCCGACCCGATCAGCGGGTCGGGGAGGGGCGTCACGATGCTGCCTGTACCGTCCTTGCCCATCTGCGGAGCGTTTTCGCCCGGGGTGGGGGTGCTCGCCGTCATGGTGCCGATGCTCGTGTCCGGCCTGTTCATCTCGTGCAGGAAGAAACGCACGATGCCCGCCACGCCCAGCAGCAGCACGCACACGATCAGCGCGGCCAGCACGGGGCGCTTGCGGCGCTTCTGCACCTCCTCGCCGATCTGACGGCTGCGCTCCGGATCGTCGGAGTACTTGACCGCCGCATGCCGCGGCTGATAGCGCGGCACCACGGGGGCAAGCTCGGGATTCTTCTCCTCGGTCAGAATGGGGATGGGCTGATGCTTCTCCCTGCCCGGCTCGTAGACGCGTACGTCGTCCGGCTCCGCCGTCGCCAAAATGACGGGATGGATGCGCGCCTTGGCCTCCTCCTCGTCCACCAGCTTTGTCCCGAAAAACTCAGCGATCAGATCCTCGGCCGATTCGGCGATCAGATCCTTCTCCGGAGCCTCCGGCGCCTGATCGGCCAGGATCTCCTCCATGGCCTCCTCGGCGCTCAGCTCCTCGACCGGCTCGCCGGAAGCGGGGGAGGCCTCGGATGCGTCGGAAGGCGTGTCCGCCTCCGGCTCTCCGCCGCCGATGATGGCCATCATCATCTTTTCCATCTCGCTCAGTTCGCCCGCGTCCTTGTGGAAAATGCCGCGGGCAGCTTCCTCGCCGCCGAGATACTTGTTGTCCGCGCAGCTGTCGAGCATGACGGCCAGCTCTTCCACACTCTGGTAGCGCTCCTCCTCCCGGAAGGCCAGCGCCTTTTCCATCACCTCGGTCAGCCGGGGGCCGCAGCCCTTCGGCGCGCTGATGGCTTTGCCGCTCATGCGCGCGAGCTGGGCGTTGCTGCTCTCCCCCTCAAAGGGGAGCTTTCCGCCGGTCAGACCGTAGTACAGCAGCAGAGCCGTGGAATAGACGTCCGCCGCCTGGCTCTCTTTTCCGTGCCAGTACAGCTCCGGCGCGATGAAATCCAGCTCCTGCCCGTCCCAGCCGCTCCTGCGGCCGTCGCCGATGACCAGCTCGCCCGCCGCGTCCCGGCGCAGGTTTTCCGGATAGACGCCGCCGCGATAGTGATCGCCGGCTTCGCTGCGGATCACCCGGCAGAGCTCCAGAACCAGATCGAAGAGCGCCTGCCGGCCCATGCCTTTTATCTCTTCCCCCAGGTTTTTCCCGGGTTCGTACTCCGTTCTTGCCATAGGCATCTCCTCCTGCAGAGACTTCCGCCGCCCGTTTCGGACTGCATATGGGTACAGATTATGTTAACATAAATCGACCCGTTTCGTCAATGGCAAAGTGCGGCGCTTTCAGCGCATTTCTGTACCGTGCGCGCGAAAGGAGCAGCCTTCCGGGCTGTCGGGGCGTAGGCCCCGGTCCCTTGTATCCCGCGTCTCCTGAAATCTGTCAGTCCCGCATCTCCTGAAAGCTGAAAACTGAAAACTATTTCTCCATCTTGTCGGCCAGCTTCTCGACCGCGTCGGCGTATTTGGCAAGCTCCTTGTTGGCGCGGCCCTCGATGCTCTTCGCCACGCGCAGCAGGCGCTCGGCCGCGGCCAGCAGGCGAAGGAACACCGGACTCGTTTTGCGGCCCGTGCCGCCCCCGCCCTTCTTCTCGACGGGCCGGGCCTCGGTGATGCGCGTGAACTGGCCCATGCGCAGATCGAAGCAGGTACCGCTGTACGGCGCGAAGGCCCGGTAGCCCATCTCGTCGTTGAGGCAGGCGGTGAAGGCGTCGGCCGTGTCCGGGTCGCCGTGGTTGACGAAGACCAGCTTCGGCTTCTCCCGGAAGCCGCCCAGCCAGCGCAGCAGCCCGTCCTTGTCCGCATGGCCGCTGATGCCCGGCAGGAACTCGATCTGGGCGTTGACCTCGATATCCTCGTTGAAGAGCTTGACGTGCTTCGCCCCGTCCACCAGCACCCGGCCCAGCGTACCCACGGCCTGATAGCCCACGAAGAGCACCATGCTCTCCTTCCGCCAGAGGTTGTGCTTGAGGTGATGGCGCACGCGCCCCGCGTCGCACATGCCGGAGGCGGAGAGGATGACCTTGGGCGTCCTGTCGTCGTTGATGCGGCGCGACTCCTCCTGACTGACCGTCAGCTGCAGTCCGGGGAAGACCAGGGGATTGACGCCGGAGCGGATCAGGCGGCGCATCTCGTTGTCCACATACTGCGTGTCGCACTGGAGGAAGACCGAGGTGGCCTCCACGGCCAGCGGGCTGTCCACATAGACGGGAAACTCCCCGTGCCCCGTGACCAGCGCGCGCTCCTTGATCTCGCGGAGGAAGTAGAGCATCTCCTGCGTGCGGCCCACGGCGAAGCTCGGGATGATGACGTTGCCGCCGCGGTCGAGCACCGTCTGGATGCGTTTGGCAAGCTCGGTCACGTAGTCCACGCGCTCTTCGCTGTGCAGCCTGTCACCGTAGGTGGACTCCAGCACCAGATACTCCGTCTCCTCCACGAACTGCGGGTCGCGCAGGATGGCCTGCGCACTGTTGCCCACGTCGCCCGAGAAGGTGATCTTGTGCGTCTCGCCCTCCTCGGTGAGCCAGACCTCGATGGCCGAGGAGCCGAGCAGATGCCCCACGTCGGTCAAACGGATGCTGACGCAGTCGTTGACCTGGGTCAGCACGCCGTAGCCGCAGGGGCGCAGCAGACCGATCAGACCCATCGCGTCGTCCATGTCGTAGAGCGGCTCGACCTCGCCCGCGCCGGAGCGCTGGTTTTTCCGGCTCTTCCACTCCGCTTCGGACATCTGGATGTTCGCGCAGTCACGCAGCATGATGTCACACAGCGAGCAGGTGGCGGCGCTCGCGTAGACCGGGCCGCGGTAGCCCTGTTTGTACAGCAGCGGCAGCAGGCCGGAGTGGTCGATGTGCGCGTGGGTCAGCAGCACGAAGTCCAGCGCCGCGGGGTCCACGGGCAGCGGCTCGTTGACGAACAGGTCCTTGCCCTGCTCCATGCCGTAGTCTACCAGACCCTTTTTGTCGCCCGCCTCGATATAGGTACAGCTGCCCGTGACCTCATGGGCAGCGCCGAGAAAGGTAATTTTCATCGTCTGTGCTCCTTTCTTTCATCGGGAAAGGGAGTTTTTTTCATTTTGTATTTTACACCCTGCCGCCGCGCCGCGCAACGCCTCTTCAGAAAACTTCACAAAAGAATTGCCCGTGTCGAAAATAGAAGCAGCCCCGCCGAAGCGGGGCTGAGCAGACGGCGATTATGGGTTGCGCAGTTCGTGCGGCTTACCAGTCCGTCTCCTCATAGATCCGCCGCAGGCGGGCGATCTCCGCCTCGGGAAGCGGCTCCTGCAGGGGATTGTTGCCGACGCGGTAGCAGGCCTCGAAATAGGGGACGGGGGCGACTTCCCGCCGCTCCGGGCGCAGATCCACGCGGACGGTCTGCCCGTCGTCGAGGGCGAAGAGCGCGTGGTCGCGGTACCAGCCGATGTAGGAGACGATTTTCGGCTTGCGGAACTCCCGCCTGCTCAGGGTCAGAAGCTCCGGCGTATCGGCGCAGAAGAGGAGCTGCAGATCGGTATTGCCGGCCTCGGCCAGCGCGATGCGCACGGCCTCGTCCTGCGGGAAATGGTAGTAGGGCGCGGCGAGGAAGGGGGAGGCGATGCTGCGGCAGCCGAGCTCTCCGGCCAGGGAGAACAGATTCTGATAACAGCGGTGCAGGATCAGCAACTCATTGGCCTTGCCCGTGAGCCAGTGGGGCACGGCGCAGAGCAGGACGTGGCGGAAGGGGAGCGTCCCGCATGCGGCACGCACGGCGCTGCCCACCGGCAGAAAGCCCGCCCGGATGACCGCTCGGTGCAGCTCCTCGCCGCCGGCCTCCGCCAGACGGCGGCAGCTCGCGCCCTCCCTGCAGACCTCGCCGACCTCAACACAGACGACCGCGGCGTCGGCCTTGACGGAGAGGATATCCGCCTGCGAGACAAGATAGGACATAAGCTCCTCCCTTAACGATGAAACTCCATGCTGTAGGAAATGCGCGCGCACGCACCGGGGGCAAGCGCCGCCTCGCAGGCCTTCTCGGAGATGTCGCCGGCAAAGCCCTCGTCGTCACAGCGGCCGATCCAGGGCTCCAGACAGAGGAAGGGTCCGGCGGGATTTGCCCAGACCGCGAGGATCGGGAATTGCTCACAGTGCATCGTGACCCAGGGCGTCCTGTCCGGGCGGACGATCTGCACGGTCTCGACGCCCTGCCGCTCGAAGATCCAGGTCTCCGGGATGTCCGCGCCGTAGGGGGCGAGACCCCCGTCCAGCCGCAGCTCCTTCACGGCCTCCGGCAGGGCGAAGCCCGCGGGATTGGCCCCGAAGTAGCGCAGAAGGGCCTTCCCGGGGAAGCCGAGGAGGCAATCCTCCTTCTGCACGCCTTCCGGCGGCAGAAAGCCGGGGTGCCCGCCGATGGCATAGTACATGCACCCGGCCCCCTCGTTCGTCAGCTCCCATTCGACGCGCAGACGCCGGCCTTCCAGCCGGTGGCGCACCAGCAGGCGGAAATCGTAGGGGTAGATCGCCCTGGTCTCCTCCGTGGCGCGCAGCTCGTGGCATACGGCGTCCGCGCTCTCCTCAAGACAGCGGAAGTCCATATCCCGTGCAAAGCCGTGCTGGGTCTTCATCGGGTATGCTCTGCCGTCGATGCGGTACTGGCCGCCGCAGACCCGGCCCACAAAGGGAAAGAGGATCGGCGCGTGGCGGTTCCAGACCGCGGGATCGGCCCCCCAGAGGCGCTCCGCCGCGAGCTCCTTGTCCCAGACGCCGCTGAGCTCCGCGCCCGCGTCGGCGACGCGGATCGTCAGACTCTCGTTTTCCAGAATGTGTTCAGCCATGGCGGCCTCCTTGATGCTTTGAATATCGTACGGGAAACTGCCTCTCCCGGTGCGTCAGGGCCTCGGCAGCGGCGCGGGGGTGACAGCCGGGATCGGCGTGGTGACGGGCGCGGAGCTGCCGCGGCCGGGCGTCTGGTCCGGAGCGGGAGAGGGCGCCTGAAACGGCGTCGCGGCCGGCGTCGGCGCAAACTCCGTATCGGGAAGCGGGGACGCATCCGTTTCGACGATCACGTTCGCCGCGGCCTCGACATCGGCATATTCGTTTGCCGCCGGCGGGGGAGCGTTCCCCCTCAGCAGCAGGATGACAAAAGTGATCGCGGCGAGCAGAAAAACAGCCGCGAGCGCACAGAGCAGCAGCCGGAGGGCGGAGTCGGAGAGGAGGGGCCTGCGCGGCGGCGCGGCTTCCCCGGCGGCCTCCTCCGGGAGTTCCCAATCCCGGAAATCTATGGACACCGTGAAGGCCTCCTCACGCTGCGGCGGCTCCGCGTCGGGAAACTTCGCTCCGCAGGAGGGACAGTATTGAAATCGGTTCGCGGCGAGCCGCTGACAGCTGCTGCATCGTTTCATGCTCCAACCTCCCGGCGGTCCTGCCGCCGATCTCTCACGTCGGACCTCTTCGCTTTCATACAGAATATACCATCGATGCCGTCTTCTGACAAGCTTTCCTTTTTTCATCAGGAAAGGGGAGGCGCGGCATTTCGCCGCGCCTCAGACTGTAGACAAACCCATACAGAGCAAGTCGGACTCGCATGGGGAGAGCGCGAGAGGGGACGGTAATCCCCTTTCGCGGTACAATCTGTGCAATTTTCAAGCTGTCGACACTTTGTCGACAGCTTGAGGCGCGGCATTTCGCCGCGCCTCCCTGTGAGTAACTTTGATCGAACCTTTCTCCACAGATCGTTTACAGCGCCTCGAATGCCTCCGCGCCCTTACTGTCGATCCAGCGCAGCAGCAGCAGCGAGCCGACGGCCGACAGGGCCGTCCAGATCGCCAGATACGCCGTCGCGCCGAGCCTGTAGCCGATCAGCAGATAGAGCCCTGCCAGTGCGGCGGCGACGCCCCAGGCGCCGAAGATGATGATCAGGATCGCTCCGCTCTGCTTGATGGGGGCGGTCTCATCGGTCCAGTTCAGCAGCGGCATCCGGATGCCGACGAACAGGCCGAGCAGGGACCAGAACAGGGCGAAGGTCAGCGGCATCAGCACGAGCAGCAGCCTGACCGCGAGCGTTTCCCCGGAGACAAAGGACGCGCAGAGGACGGCAAAGAGCATCGGGAGCAGCGTGAGGATCAGCTGCACGGAGAGCTTGGCGCGAAGCACCGTTTTTGCCTTTACGGGCAGCGATTGCGGGATCCAGAGGCTCTTGCCCTCCAGCGACACCGAGGGCACGGCCATGTCGTTCATGGACACGAGCATGCACAGCATCGTGCACAGCAGCACGGCGACGGTGCCCGGACGGGCGGCGAACACCTCGCCCAGCACGAGGCAGATCTCCCGCCCCTTGAGGAGCAGCAGGACGCCGAGGGCAGGGATGAGAAGGACGCCGAGGCCGCAGTTGAGCATATAGTTCGCGCTGGAGGTGAAGCGGCCGAATTCCTTGGCGAGCAGCGCCGAGAAGGGGCTTCTGAGCTTCACCGCTTTCTCCACATATCGCTGCTTCTCCGTGTTCCCGGAGGAGGTGGCGATGCGCACAAAGCTGCGGGACATCAGGAACCAGACCAGCGCGGAGAGCGCCGCCGTGGCGGCGGCATAGATCGCGGCGGCCGTCCAGTCGCCCTCGCCGATGCGGCCGAAGAGATAGAGCCCGTAGGCCGCGCCCTTGATCTTCTCCCCGTAGACGCTCGCATTGAGCAGCAGATCGCGGATGAGATCGTTGGCCTTGAAGTAGAAAAAGTAATAGGCGGCGATGAACAGGAGCGCAGCCAGAACGGTGAGGAAGCTTTTATTCTTCAGCCGCAGGCTGATCTTCGCCACCGCCCAGCCGAGCACGCAGGAGAGCAGCAGCACGATGACCGTGATGATCAGCAGCAGCAGCACGCCGCAGACGACCCTGGACACCGTCACGCCCGCCACGATCCAGTACACGGCCAGCGCGGGGATCAGCACGGGCAGGGAATACATGGCGCCCAGCAGAAAGACGTTCAGGAGCCGGGCGGCCATGATCGTCCCGACCGGGATCGGCAGGGAGAGGAGCAGATCGTTATCCTTGGCAAGGTAAAGCCCCGCATAGGTGTTGAACACGCTGCCGAAGGCGCCGAGCAGGATGGCGATCCCGCCCATCAGCACGAAATACAGCCAGCCCATGTCCGCCATGACAAGGCTTCCGCACAGGGAAAGCGACAAAACCGTGAACATGCCGCCGAGCACGCCGACCATGATGACGACGAAAAAGACGATCCAGAGCGCGATCGCGGGCTTGGAGCGCATTTTGTTCTTCTTCGCGTCGTAGAAGTAGCTGCGGAATACCTCCGTAAGCTGCTTCTTCAAAAGAAGTCCCAGCATTTACTCCGCCTCCAGTTCCAGAAACACCTCTTCGAGGCTGTCGTCGCCCTTGACCTCTTCCATCGTGCCGACCTTGATGAGCCGGCCCTGCTTGATGATGGCCACCTTGTCGCAGAGCTTCTCCGCGACCTCCAGCACATGGGTGGAGAAGAAGATCGCCCCGCCTTTGTCGCAGTGCTCGCGCATCATCTCCTTGAGCAGGTGGGAGGCCTTCGGGTCGAGCCCGACGAAGGGCTCGTCCATCACAATGAGCTTCGGATCGTGCAGCCACGCGGAGATCACGGCCAGCTTCTGCTTCATTCCGTGGGAGTAGGCGGAGATCGGCTGGGCGAGGTCGCCGGTCAGCTCGAAGAGATCGGCGTATTTGCGGATCTTCTCCTGCCGCTCCGCGGCGGGGATGCCGAAGATGTCGGCGATGAAGTTGAGATACTTGATGCCGCTCATGAATTCGTAGAGGTCCGGGTTGTCGGGGATGTAGGCGAGCGCCTTCTTGCACGCCACAGGCTCCGCCAGGAGGTCTTTCCCGCCGATCGTGATCGTGCCCGCGTCAAACTGCAGGATGCCGACCGCGCTCTTGAGCGTGGTGCTCTTGCCCGCGCCGTTGTGGCCGATGAAGCCGAAGATCTCACCGGGGCGGATGCGCAGGGAAAGATCGTCCACCGCCTTTTTGTCTCCGTAGCGTTTTGTCAGATGTTCGATGTTGAGCATGTTTTTCCTCTCCTCTGTATTGCGTCTGGATAAAACAGGATTGATTGATATCGAAATGATATCATAATAATATTAGACCGTCAAGCCCTTTTGACAAAAAACTGTCAGATCCGGGCGGATGACGTTTGCCCTGTGCTTCCGCCCGGCCTCAGCGCTTCCGATAAAACGGGAAGCGTCTGTCCTGTTCAAAGCCCAGCTTTTCATAAAAGACCTGATCCGAGATCACATAGGCCCTCTGCGCGCCGAGCGCGCGCGCCCGGTTCATCGCCTCCGTGACGACGGCACTTCCGAGTCCCTTCCCTCTGTGGGCGGGCACGGTGCAGACCGGCTCCACATAGGCGTAGTCGGTTCGCTCCAGGAACCAGAGACAGCAGCAGGCGGCTTTTTCCCCGTCCGGCCCGACCGCCGCGATGCTCAGGCGCGGGTCGAAATGCGCGCGCCTTCCCGGAGCGGAGGTCGCCGTCCGGGCGAATTCGGCTTCAAAGGCGGCGCGGTCCGTCCCGTGGTCAAAGCCCTGCCAGAACAGCCATTGGATCTCTTTGTAGTCTTCTTGTTCCGGGTCGAGCTCGGTCAGGCGATAGCCTTCCGGCAGCGAGACCGGAAGAGCGCTGTCCAGCTCCCGCCGCATCACCGTCTCAGCCTGCGCCTGCGGGACGAAGCCCAGGGCTTTTGCCGCCGCGATCTCCTCCGCACACTCCTCGCAGACGGCGATCACCAGGCCGGAACCGTCCCTCAGCTCCCGGTAGGCATAGTCCAGGATCTCGGGATAAAGCTCCGCATAGCCCGGCAGCGCGGCGCAGAAGGCCTCGCCGAAATACATGTCGTAGATCGCGGCGCCGACGACGCGCTCGCCGTCCCGCCAGAGACCGATGGCCTCCTTCAGGCTTTTGTCAAACTCCGGGTGCTCGATCATCCATTCAAAGCGCGCCCAGTTCCAGTGGATATGCGTGCGGCTCTCCCGGTTCAGCTCGATCAGAAAATCGCAGACCGACTCATAGTCCGCATCCCGGTAGTGTGTAAACTCCATGCGCTGTCCTCCCCGATGCGGGTATCCTCTCAGGCTCCCGCGTTCACGATCGCGGCGTACTGCTCCTCCGGGATCATCGGGGAGCAGATCTCCTCGAGCAGATCTGCGGCGATGGCGCCGCTCTTCGCGTACTGCCGGCCGGCCTGCCGCACCAGCGCCAGACGCGGCTCCGTCGCGACGGCCGCCTCCGGCGCGTTGAACATCGGGCTCTCCGGGACGGTCAGGATGGGGTCGTTCCCGCAGAACAGCAGGCGAAACTGCATCCTCGCGGCCTCAAAGTTGTGCCTGCTGTTGGGGAAGCCGCAGCCGCAGATCATCACATAACGCAGATGCGAGGTGTCCGTCTGGGCAACGTGCTCATAGCGCTCGCCGACCTTCTGCATCGTCATGCGGCTGAGCGGCAGGGTGCGGTCGATCAGCGCCTTGAGCGGCGCGGGCATGCCGTAGCAGTAGAGCGGGAAGCTCAGGATCAGCAGATCGCTCTGCACGATCTCCTCCAAAATCTCCCGCATGTCGTCGTCTTGGACGCAGCGGCCGCCGCTTCGCATGCAGGAAAAGCAGCCCGTGCAGTATTCGATGTGCCGGTCGATTACGTGGATCGTATGTACCTGCTGCGTACCGGCCTCCGCCATCCCGTCCAGAAAGGCGCGGGTGATGCGCAGCGTGTCGCTCTTTTCCCTCTTGGGGCTGCCGTTGAGTACAAGGATCTTCATCGTATGTCCCCGCATCCTTTCCCGCTCATGCCTGTTTGCTCATTTCGCGCAGACGGCGCAGCGCCTCGGCATTGTTTCCGGTGATCATGCCGAGCTTTTCGCAGCCCGCCATATCGCCGCAGTCCGCGCAGGTCTCGCAGCGGCGTTCGTGCGCACACTGCCGGATCGGGCAGAGCGACTCGCAGTACGGCGTCTTCAACCCGTCGACGCGGCAGCCGACGCAATGGATCATGTCCGGCGTGATCTCCACGCCGTTGAGCTCCGACCAGCGCTTCGCGACGCTCTCGCGCAGCGCCTCGTCCTCATGGACCGTGGCGAGCCGGGCTTCGCAGCTCTCACAGTCCAGCCCGCAGATCGCGATATACATGTTCATGGCTCCCTCCGTTTTATGCGATTGGCTTTGCAGCCATTCTTCCCTCGTGATGCTGCTGACGTGGTCCGTCCGCGTCTCGTGCAGGAGCGGCAGCTCGACGCCCTCGCGGACAAACTCCGGGCGAAAGCCGCATTTTTCCTGCACGCGCTTCGACTTGAGGTTGCCCTCGTAATAGCCGCACCAGACCTTCGCCATGTTCAGCTCCGTAAACGCGCGGCGCAGCAGCGCCCGCGCGGCCTCGGGCATGATGCCGCGGCCCCAGAAGGGCTTGCCCAGCCAGTAGCCGAGCTCGCACTCACCGTCGCCGCCCACCAGCGCCGTATGCCGCATCAGCTCGATGGCACCGATCGCCCGTCCGTCGTCCTTCAGGCAGATCGCATAGCACTCCGGGCCGCTGAGCACGTTTCGGATAATCTCGCGGCTCTCCTCGACGCTCCGGTGCGGCGGCCAGCCGGCGATCGGACCCACGTCCGGGTCCTTTGCGTATTCGAACAGATCCTCCGCGTCGCCGTCCTCCCAGCGGCGCAGGAGCAGGCGTTTTGTCTGCAGGCTCATCTGATTCGCCCTCCTCTCTGCGTGTCCGTCATTTTTGCACCAGTTCGCGGAAGACCGCGTCCTTGTCGTATCTGCCCTCCGGCAGGCCGGGGATCTCCTTGTAGGCCTTGCAGATCGAGAGACTGATCTCGGCCCCCACGGCGAACATCTCCTCGTCCGTGTAGGGGCAGTCGTCGGTCACGACCAGCGTGGCAAAGCTGAAAGCGACGAGCCAGAGATCGCGGAAGTAGCTGTCCGCCGCGGCGGCGTTCATGTTGTAGATACGCATCAGCGATTCCCGCGCCAGATCCTGCGAGAGCTTCAGCGCCTCCGTCGCGCCGCCGGAGACCGTGCCGGACCGCGTGAGGAAGAGCAGCCGGTAGAGCTGCGGCTCGCTCCTCGCAAAGGAGAGGTACTGCTGCCAGATCCCCAGAAAGGGGATGGGGGCGCTCAGCCCGCGCTCGATATGCGCGCGGTAGCGTTCCTTCGTCAGCGCGAAGACGTCCGCCTTGAGCTGGTCCATCGTCTCGTAATAGGTGAAGATCGGCCGGGTGGAGACGCCGAGGGCGCCGGCCACCTCGCGCGCCGTCACCGCGTCGATGCCTTTTTCGCGCGCGATGTCCAGCGCGGCTCTGACGATCTCCTCTTTTTGAAACTTGACTCTCGGGGGCATGTGATCCCGTCCTCTCAATAAAAAAACAAGCGTTATGCACCATATGTTGCACAACTAATGTTATCATATACGCCCGGTCTGCGTTTGTCAAGAGGCAAAAAAAACCCGCCGCAGGGCGGAGAAACGATCGTATGGACCCTTTTCGCCTCTCAGACTGCCGACAAACGCCAATCTCGTCATGGTTTCGTGAAGCGCAGCGGGGTCGAAGGATCTCAGGACTCTCGTTATCTGAGCGGAAGACGAGATCCTTCGTCACTTCGTTCCTCAGGATGACAGCTTACTTTTGGCTTGTACGGACTTCGTCGACCGCCAAAGAGGGACATGCTCCTGCACGTCCCTCTCAGACTGTAGACAAACCCATACAGAGCAAGTCGGACTCGCATGGGGAGAGCGCGAGAGGGGACGGTAATCCCCTTTCGCGGTACAATCTGTGCAAAACCCATTTTTGCTTTTCAAGCTGTCGACACTTTGTCGACAGCTTGAGAGGGACATGCTCCTGCACGTCCCTCTTTGGCTGTATGGTGTTTTTATCGCTGAACGCCGGCCAGCGCAGCTCAGGCCTTGAGGCTGTTCTGCACGGCGACGGCGACAGCGACGGTCGCGCCGACCATGGGGTTGTTGCCCATGCCGAGGAAGCCCATCATCTCCACGTGCGCGGGGACGGAGGAGGAGCCGGCAAACTGCGCGTCGGAGTGCATGCGGCCCATGGTGTCGGTCATGCCGTAGGAGGCGGGACCGGCGGCCATGTTGTCCGGGTGCAGCGTGCGGCCCGTGCCGCCGCCGGAGGCGACGGAGAAGTACTTCTTGCCCTGCTCGACGCACTCCTTCTTGTAAGTGCCGGCGACAGGATGCTGGAAGCGGGTGGGGTTGGTGGAGTTGCCGGTGATGGAGACGTCCACGCCCTCGGCGTGCATGATGGCCACGCCCTCACGCACGTCGTCCGCGCCGTAGCAGCGTACGTTGGCGCGCTCACCCTCGGAGTAGCGGATCTCACGGACGATTTTCAGCTCACCGGTGAAGTAATCGTACTGCGTCTGCACATAGGTGAAGCCGTTGATGCGGGAGATGATCTGCGCCGCGTCCTTGCCGAGGCCGTTGAGGATGACGCGCAGGGGCTGCTTGCGCACCTTGTTGGCGTTGCGTACGATGCCGATCGCGCCTTCGGCGGCGGCGAAGGACTCATGGCCGGCGAGGAAGGCGAAGCACTTGGTCTCGTCGCTCAGGAGCATCGCGGCGAGGTTGCCGTGGCCGATGCCGACCTTGCGGTTGTCCGCCACGGAGCCGTCGATGCAGAAGCTCTGCAGGCCGATGCCGATCGCGCGGGCGGCTTCTTCGGCATTCTTCGCGCCGGACTTGAGCGCGATGGCCGCGCCCACACAGTAGGCCCAGCAGACGTTCTCAAAGCAGATGGGCTGGATGCCCTTGGCGATCTCATAAGGGTCGAAGCCGGCGGCCTTGCAGATCTCGCGGGCCTCCTCCACGGAGGCGATGCCGTACTCGGCCAGCACGCCGTTGATCTTGCCGATCCGGCGGTCGTAGTTTTCAAATAATGCCATCGTCATTCCCTCCCTTATTCCTTGCGGGGATCGATGTACTTCACGGCAGCGTCCCACTGGCCGTAGTGGCCGGTGGCCTTCTTGAGCGCTTCGTTCGCGTCCATGCCGCCCTTGATGAAGTCCATCATCTTGCCGAGGCTGACGAACTCATAGCCGATGATCTCATCGTCCGCGTTGAGCGCCATGCGGGAGCAGTAGCCCTCGGTCATCTCCAGATAGCGCGGGCCCTTCTCCTTCGTGGCGAACATCGTGCCGATCTGCGAGCGCAGACCCTTGCCCAGATCCTCCAGCGACGCGCCGACGAGCAGGCCGCCCTCGGAGAAAGCGCTCTGGGTGCGGCCGTAGACGATCTGCAGGAACAGCTCGCGCATGGCGGTGTTGATCGCGTCGCACACGAGGTCGGTGTTCAGCGCCTCCAGCAGCGTCTTGCCGATCAGGATCTCCGAGGCCATGGCCGCGGAATGTGTCATGCCGGAGCAGCCGAGCGTCTCGACCAGCGCCTCCTCGATGATGCCGTCCTTGACGTTGAGCGTCAGCTTGCAGGCACCCTGCTGGGGCGCGCACCAGCCGACGCCGTGGGTAAAGCCGGAGATATCTCCGATCTCCTTCGCCTGCACCCACTTCCCCTCCTCGGGGATCGGGGCGGGGCCGTGGTATGCGCCCTTGGCGACCGGGCACATATGCGTGACTTCCGCGGTGTAATTCATAGGCCATTCCTCCTGTATAAAAATAAGCTGACAACCCTGCATGAAAAGCAGAAGCCATCAGCAGTTTTCCGGCAGTTCGGCTTCCGGGGAGAGCTTCATCCCGGTACGATTCATCTTAACAGATGCTTTGCCTGAAAGCAAGTGCGAATCCCGCAAATTGACACGAAGACGCTGCGCCGGCAGAGGAAGATCCGCGCATGTTTTTCTCGTTTTGAGGCGGCTTGCGCAAGCCTCCCGAACGGGAAAAACCCGGAGCGCTTTCGCGCTCCGGGTCAAGCTGTCGACAAAGTGTCGACAGCTTGAAAATCAAAAATGAGAACTCCCCAAAAAGTTCTCATTTTTGAGTATATCAATCGCGAGAGGGAATAAC
>CACYXC010000035.1 GCA_902778285.1 Oscillospiraceae bacterium
TTTTCAGCTTGTTTTGGACTTCTTCACCGAATTTCTCAACATCTACGCAGCAAACCCGCTTTCAGCTTGAGCTGAAAGCGGGTTTGTCTACGGTCTGACGAGGGCATCCTTTCGGATGCCCTCGTTCCGCAGCTTGTCGAAAAAGTCCTTGCAGACTTTTTGCCTGCGCTTCTGCCGCCGCGCATTTTGGCGTCCGCCCAAATGCGATACCCCGAAAAAGGCTGCGTTTCAGCCTTTTTCGGACGGCGTCTGATTGTACTCGAGGCGGGCCTTGCCCCCTCGAGCTCCCCCGCTGCTCTGTCAGTTGACATGGCAGCATCATTTTTTGACAGTCTCCGGAACGAGGGCATCCTTTCGGATGCCCTCGTTCCGGCTGTCGGCACTTTATCGACTTGAACGGTGAAAACGGGAACAATCACAATCCTTTTCCCCCTTCTGCAAATGCCGCAGCAGGTGTATAATGACGATCGGATGGCGAAAAGCTTTTTGGCTTTTCGCCATCCGATCGTCATTATATACACTTCGGGTGGGGACGTCAATACGAATCTGCACGCTTTGCCGGGAAAGGCGCACGCCGGCGCGGCCTTCCCGGTCCCCGGCCATGCCGGGACCGGCGCCGCTTCTGCTCCGCACGTTTTCGCTTAAAATGGACGCAAATTAACGTGAATCCCACTCTTTTCTTGGCAGGGGCGATATGATATAATAGCTTATCCAGTATTCATGGGGTGTGATCAAGATGCAAAAATCGAAGGTATTCTTTACCGATTTCCATGCCACCCCCAGCGAGACCCTGCCGCAGAAGCTGCACCGCCTGATGAAGCGCGCGGGCTTTGAGCAGATCGACTTTGCCGACCGCTATGCCGCCATCAAGATCCACTTCGGCGAGCTCGGCAACCTCGCCTATCTCCGCCCGCAGTATGCGAAGGTCGTCGCGGACTACGTGCGCGAGCGCGGCGGCAAGCCCTTCCTGACCGACTGCAACACCCTCTATGTCGGCAGCCGCAAAAACGCCCTCGACCACATGGACACGGCCTATCTCAACGGCTTTTCCCCGCTGCAGACCGGCTGCCAGGTGATCATCGCCGACGGCCTCAAGGGCACGGATGAGGCGCTCGTCCCGGTGAACCTGCCCCTGGTCAGGGAGGCCAAGATCGGCCAGGCCATCATGGACGCCGACATCGTGATCTCCCTGTCCCACTTCAAGGGCCACGAGGAGGCGGGCTTCGGCGGGGCGCTGAAGAATCTCGGCATGGGCAGCGGCTCCCGCTCCGGCAAGATGGAGCAGCACTGGGAGGGCAAGCCCGTCGTGGACCCTGAGCTCTGCGTCGGCTGCGGCTCCTGCGCGCGCATCTGCGCCCACGGCGGCCCCGTCGTCGAAAACGGCAAGGCCCACATCGACCACAGCAAATGTGTCGGCTGCGGCCGCTGTCTCGCCATCTGCCCCAAGGACGCGATCGAGCCCAGCGTCAGCAACTCCACCGCGATCCTCTCCCAGAAGATTTCCGAGTACGCCTACGCCGTGGTGAAAGACCGCCCGGCCTTCCACATCTCGCTGATCGTCGACGTGTCACCCTTCTGCGACTGTCACGCCGAGAACGACATCCCCATCATCCCGGACGTGGGCATGCTGGCCTCCTTTGACCCGGTGGCACTCGATCAGGCCTGCGTCGATCTGTGCAACAGGATGCCCGTGTGCGAGGGGAGCCGCCTCGACCGGCACATCAAGAGCTTCTGGAACGAGGACCCCAACCACGAATACTTCCACCTCAACCACCCGGACGCCGAGTGGGAGGCCGGACTGATCCACGCAGAGGAGATCGGCCTCGGCAGCAGGCAGTACGAGCTGGTGAAGATCTGAACACCAATCCCCATGCGTCGGAAATCGCGCCACGGCGCAGGAAATCGCGCCGCATGGGGATTCTTGCGCATGGGATTCGCCTGCCCTGCCGGGGGTGGGAATCCCGCGCGAATAATAATTACAGCTGTGGAAGCGGAGCTTTCACAGGAAAAAGGAGAGCGTTGTTGTGATGTTAGATTTTTTGAGACAGGAGGGCATCGACGAAAGCCTGATCGCCCGCATAGAACAGTTCCGGAGCGCCTTCCCCGCCGCTGAGAGCGACACGGCCAGGATCCCCGTCCCGAAATTCCGATACTACGGCAGGGAGATCTGGGAGCTCGCGATCACGGCCATCCTTTCCGGTGAAAACATCCTCCTCGTCGGCCCCAAGGCGACCGGCAAAAATGTTCTGGCGGAGAACCTGTCCGCCGTGTTCAGAAGGCCGGAATGGGACATTTCCTTTTACCTGAACACCGACGCGGCAAGCCTGATCGGGACCGACACCTTCAAAAACGGCGAGGTCTCCTTCCGCAAGGGCCCCGTCACGGCCTGTGCCGAGGCCGGCGGCTTCGGCGTTCTGGACGAGATCAACATGGCCAAGAACGAATCGCTCGCCGTTCTCCACGCGACGCTCGACTTCCGCAGGATCATCGACGTGCCCGGCTACAGCAGGATCACGCTCGCTCCCGCGGCGCGCTTTATCGCCACGATGAACTACGGCTACGCGGGCACGCGCGAGCTCAACGAGGCCCTCGCCTCCCGTTTCATGGTCATCAACATGCCGGTGATCTCCGGCGATAATCTGGAAAAGCTCCTCCTGCAGCAGTATCCCTCCCTCAAGAGGGAGTACGCCTCCCAGCTCACGGCCCTGTTCGGGGAGATCCGCCGCAAGTGCGAGAGCTCCGAGATCTCGACCAAGGCGCTGGATCTGCGCGGTCTGCTCGCGGCCGTCAACCTGGTCGGCAACGGACTGTCCATGCATGAGGCGCTGAGCATCGCCATCGTCAACAAGAGCTTTGACGAATTTGAGAGAACGCTCGTGGAGGACATCGTCTCCGCCCGCATCGACGGCAAGCTGAGAAAAGAAGACATCTTCACCGCCTGAGCTTTTGCGCTCCTTTACTGCTATGGATCAGAGCATTACAGAGTTCCAGAAAAGGCGAGCCGACAACATCATATGGAACTGTGCCGGGGACTACTCCTTCGCGCCCGACTTCAAGGCCTACGACAGCAGCGGCGGGGTGGATTTCTACTGGAACATCATCTTCGGCTCCGCGCGGCGCCGCTATGAATACGAGAAGCTGGAGGGGCTGTTCTCCATGCTCGACCGCTACCGGGACTCCGCGCTCTATGAGACCATCTTCTGGAGCGCGCTCGAGCCGGTCCTGTTTGAGACGGAGCTCTCCGAGCGCCCCGTGCTCGAGAGGATCCGCCCCGAAGTCGCGGAAACGGAGCTGAAGTTCGACGCCGGCATGACGACGGACGAGATCGTGGACGCCGCCAAACGCTTCTTCTATGAGCGTTACGGGCTGTACGGCAACGGAAGGATCCGGCTCGGATTCCGGCTGCCCCGGCTCAGGAGAATGACGGTCGACAGCTTTTTGCAGCGCGGCCCGCTCTTCCTCCATGAAAAGGGCCTGTATCACGGCGACGTGCCCGGCTGGAACGGCGAATACACGCTCAGCACAAAGATGAACGAGTCCCAGCTGCGCGATTTCCTGGAGACGAAATTCGGCAGGCCGATCTATCCGCTCGAAGAGGTCCTCCGGCTGGAAAAGCAGCTTTGCACCGGCAACCATAAATTCACCCATCTTTTCTACACGAGGGGCGAGGTCGTCGAGCTGCGCGGGGTGTACAGCACCTTTGAAATGCACCAGAGGAAGCGCCAGGCGGAAGTGATCGCCGACAACCGCGCCCAGTATCAGAAAAACCTGCCGCGAAACCGGCTTCAAATTTCCAGGCTCAGCACGCAGATCATGAACTCGATCCTTCTGCATATGCAGCCGGCGCAGGTGAAGGCCAACGCCGGCGCCCTCGACCCGGCGCTCGCCTGGCGGGCCGCAAGACTGGACGACGAGAAGGTTTTCAAAAGGACGGAAAACGAGAACGCCGGCGATATGAGCGTAGACATCCTGCTCGACGCCTCCCATTCGCAGGTCAACCGGGCGGCAAAGATCTCTTCCCAGGCCTATATCATAGCAGAGGCGCTCTCCCGCTGCCGCGTCCCCTGCCGGGTGATGAGCTTCTGCTCCATGAGCGGCTTCACCGTCCTGCGCCTGTTCAACGACTATGCCTCCTCCGCCGACAACAGCGGCATCTTCGATTATTACGCGGAGGGCTGCAACCGGGACGGGCTCGCCGTGCGGGCGGCGGGAAACCTGATGTCAAGGGCGCCGTACGAGCATAAAATGCTCATCATCCTGTCGGACGTAAAGCCCCTGGATATCGCCAAGATCCGGAAGGACGAGCGGGACGTCGGTCTCAGCTACGACGCGGTCAGGGCGCTCGCCGACACGGCGCATGAGGTCCGCCGCCTGCGCGCGGACGGGATCCCGGTCCTCTGCGTTTTCACCGGGGAGGACGAGAACCTGCCCTCCGCGAGGATGGTCTACGGGCAGGATTTTGTCAGGATACGCGACTTCTCCTCCTTCGCCGACGCCGTCGGAAAACTGATCATTGACCAGATAAAGACTCGCGCGGTGTAAAGACAGTTTTTCTTGACGGTCGCATCGGCCGGTGCTATTGTAAAATCAGCCATGACGGCAAAATCAAGAATAAAAAGGAGATGTATCAATGAAAGAGATTTCAAGACGGACCTTCATCAAGGGCGCGGCGGCCAGCGCGCTGAGCGTTGCTGCGCTGGGCAAGCTGGGCGGCTTCACCACCCGGGCCGCGGCCGAAGAGGCCCCCGCCGCCGCCGATCAATACGCGCCGAACGAACTGATCCCCAACGCCTACCTCAACCCCCAGCGCACGGATTTCCGCACCAACACCAAGGAGCTGAAGACCCTCTTCTCCCCGCTGAAGATCGGTCCGCTCGAGCTCAGCCACCGCATGGTCAAGTCCGCGGCCGGTTCCGCCTGCTATCTCGCCGGCCTCACCGATGAGCTGCTGCAGTACTATGTGAACTTCGCCAAGGGCGGCGTGGAGCTGATCTACGTCGAGGGCATCGGCGAGCTCGAGCCGCCCGCCGACGGCAGCGAAATGCCCGCCGAGACCATGGCCTTCGGCAAAAAGCTCGTCGAAGAGTGCGCCAAGTACGGTGCGAGCCTCGGCTATCAGTGGGCCCAGTTCGGCATGAATGAAAACGACATGACGATCGACGACATTCACGCCATTCAGGACCGCGGCGTTGCCATCGCCAGGAGCTTCAAGGAGATGGGCTTCAAGGCCATCGAGATGAACGCCGCCGGCTTCAACATGGGCGAGCATTTCCTCTCCCGCTTCTACAACACCCGTACCGACGAGTACGGCATCGGCAGCTTTGAAAACCGCGCCCGCTTCGTCACCGAGTGGATCGAGAAGGTCAAGGCCGAATGCGGCGAGGACTTCATCGTCCAGATCCTGATCGACTGCCTGGAGGAGAACGACAACATCGCCAACAACCCGACGCTCTTCACGCCCGACAAGGCCGTCACCACCCCGCACTCCAAGGTGACCACCGTGGAAGAGGGCATCGAGATGGCGAAGCTCTTCGAGGCTGCCGGCGCGGACTGCATGCACCTGCGCCTCGGCCCGCTCGGCCACCATGTGGCCCAGTTCGGCTCCGACCTGTACTTCATCCTCAACGGCCTCGAAGGCGCGACCGGCTTCGGCACGCAGTACGACTTCAAGCGCCACTGGCAGGGCCTGCTGATCGGCGACACCAACGGCGTGGGCCTCGCGCTGAACGTCGCGGCGAAGTATAAGGAAGCGCTGTCGATCCCCTGCGGCGTCGTCACCTACATGGACCCCGCCCGCGCCCCCGACTTCTTCGAGCAGGCGCTCGAGGACGGCAAGGTCGATTTCTTCATGATGAACCGTCCGCTGACCGTCGATATGGAGTATGTCAACAAGCTGCGCGAGGGCAGGATCGACGAGATCGCGCCCTGCACCCGCTGCCTGCACTGCCACATCGCCGGCAACGCCGACAACGCCCGCGAGGGCTACTGCCGCGTCAACGCCCTGACCCAGCGCGTCATGCGCGAGGGCGGCCCCGCGACCTATGAGCTGCCCCCGGCCGAGACCAAGAAGAAGGTCATGGTCGTCGGCGGCGGCCCCGGCGGCATGGAGGCCGCGCGTATCGCGGCCCAGCGCGGCCACGACGTGACCCTGTACGAGAAGCGCGGCGCGCTCGGCTTCATGCTCGACTTCGCCGGCATGGTCAAGGGCCCGCACGAGAACCTGGGCGACCTCAAGAACTACCTGATCCGCCAGCTGGAGCTGAGCGGCGTGACGGTCGTTACCGGCACCGAGGTCACGAAGGAGCTGATCGAGCAGGAGAAGCCCGACGCGGTGATCCTCGCCTGCGGCGGCCTGCGGCCCGAGCTGGAGATCGCCGGCGCCAAGGTCGTCGGCATCGAGGAGTTCATGTTCTCCAAGGACCTCGGCGATGACGTGATCGTCTACGGCTCCAACGCCCAGGCCTTCGATACGGCGCTCTGGCTCACGGTCCACAAGAAGCGCGTCAACATCGTCACGCCCAGCACCGCCGACGAGCTGGATATGCAGCAGTCCCAGCATGCCAAGCGCATGATGACCTCCGCGCTGTACGCACTCGGCGTCAACGCCTGGCCGCAGGCGAGCATCAAGGAGGTCAAGGACGGCAAAGCCATCATCGTCACCGAGACCGGCACGGAGACGGCCCTGCCCTGCACCTCGATCGTGAACGCGGCGGACATGCTCGTGAACACCGAGCTGCTTGACGGCATCTCCGTCGCAGAGACCTACGCGATCGGCGACTGCGCGAACCCCTACAACATCGCGCTCGCGATCCGCGGCGGCAACGACGCCGGCCGCGCGGTCTGATCGACGCACACTCCGGATAAACGCAAACCCACGGCGGGGCCGCCCATTAGGGCGGCCCCGTTTCCCGCTGTCGAAAAAGTGTCAACAGCGGGAAACGCGAAAACAGCAGCTTCTGTAAAAGTTCCTGTTTTCGCATAGATTGGGCGTGAAGAGGGGCATACCCTCCCCTCTTCACAATCACCCCATGCTTGTCCGGGCTTGTCCGCGCAACTTCCGTCTGTCAAAATAGTCCTTCCGCCGTTTTTGACTGCGGCTTCGCCGGTCTTTCGGCTTGCAGGGCGTTTCGCTTTGTGGTATTGTATGCCTATATACAGGTCTTCCCGATCGCCATTCGGAAAGGCCGCCATGATAAGGAGAGAGAAGCAACATGAAAAAGACGCTGTGTCTGTTGATCTGTCTGGCTGTAGTGCTCCTGGCTCTGAGCGGCTGCGGTCTGCGCCGGGCCGGCGACGCCGAGAACGGCTCCGCTACGGTGATCCCCGAGGCCACGGAGACGCCGGCGCCCGTCCAGACCCCCGTGCCGACGCCCGTCCCCACGCCTGAACCGACCCCTGTGCCGACGCCGGCCCCGACCCCCGTGCCGACTCCCGTCCCCACCCCGGTCCCGACGCCTGTGCCGACGCCCGTCCCGGCCAATCTGCCGGTCATCACCAAGAACCCGACCGACGAGACGGTCGACGTGAACGGCCGGTGCCAGTTTGTCTCGCGCTATGAGAACGCCAAATGGGCCGAGTGGCACTTCGTAAGCCCCGACGGTACCCGGGACCTCAGCTATCTCCAGGCGCAGATCGAATTCCCGACGCTGAAGATCTCCTACGGCTATACGAAGGACCTGACCCTCAGCAGCATCCCCGAGACGCTCAACGGCTGGCGGGTCTACTGCCACTTCAGCAACGATTCCGGCTCCACAGACACCGCATCCGCGCTCATCACGGTCAAGGGCGCCCAGGGCGGCACCGCGCCGGCACCGCAGCCCGCGGGCTTTGAAGGACGCTGGGCGGAGGAGATCGCCGGTCGCTGCCAGATCACCTTCACCTATCGGGCCGAGGGCAGTGTGAACGTTTCGATCACCTGGTCGAGCTCCGCCTGGGAACGCAGCTGCTGGAACATGACGGCGGACATCTACAAGAACGATATCATGATCTACAGCGACGGCCACTCCTGGGTCGAGACCTATACCGACGACAGCCACTACACGGTATCCGAGGAGAAATTCGGCGGAACGGGCAGTTTCTATATGGAAAACGACAAGCTCCACTGGGTCAACGACCAGACGGGCGAGAACACCGTGTTCGTCCCGGCGTGACCGCCGCCGGGAGCCGCGACACAGGAAGGAGCTGCGCCGTGAGGACGGAATACAGAAACGATCCCGCCATGGACCCCTCTGGCTTCGTGCTGCTGGCCGACTATGTCCCGCAGATCGTACAGGAGATCCGGTATTACTCCACCTACAACTTCATCGGCGATCGGATTGACGGCTATGAGGAGCCCTGTGCGCTGATCACGGTCGAGGCGGCGCGCGCCCTGAAGGCCGTCAGCAACGAGCTGATCGTGCAGGGCTTCCGGCTGAAGGTCTTCGACGCCTACCGCCCCGCCTGCGCGGTCAGGCACTTTGTCCTCTGGGGCATCGAGGATCAGGACCTGCGCATGAAGCCTTATTTCTACCCGGAGCTGGAAAAGCAGGCGCTCTTTGCCGAGGGCTATATCGCAAAACAGTCCAGCCACAGCCGCGGCAGCGCGATCGACCTGACGCTGCTGGACATGAGGACCGGCAGGGAGCTGGACATGGGCAGCCCCTTCGACCTGTTCAGTCCGATCTCCCATCCCGACTGCCGCGGCGTCACGCAGGAGCAGTATGACAACCGGATGCTGCTGCAGCGCATGATGGTCCGCGGCGGCTTCCGGCCCATCGACTGCGAGTGGTGGCACTTCTCGCTGCAAAACGAGCCCTACCCGGACACTTATTTCAATTTTCCCGTCTCCTCGTCGTATCTGAGAAGATAGGCGGCGGGGCTCCGGGCCTGTCGGCGCTGTGCCGACATAGAGACGCCCCTGATGCTCTGCATCAGGGGCTCAAGCTGTCGACAAAGTGTCGACAGCTTGAAAGGCAAAAATGGGAACTTCCGAAAAAGTTCCCATTTTTGCACAGATTGTACCGCGAAAGGGGATTACGTTTGTCTACGGTCTGCGCCCCTGATGCTCTGCATCAGGGGCTTTCTCGTTTCGCTCACGCGCTCCGGGCCTGCCGCTGCTTCGGAAGCACGCCGGCAAAGCCGCGGCTGCCATGGGAAAGCTGTTTCCCATCCTATTGCATTTCTTCCATAATATGCTACAATGCAGTCGAAGCCAAAGGAAAGGCTGAAAACGAAAACACAGATTCCAAAAAAGGAGGATATAAAAATGAGCGAACAGAAACTCAATCCGATCGCTGAGGAAGAGCTCGGCTCCGTCTCCGGCGGTGTTACCAGAAACTATCTCGCCGCTCTGGACGTGATGAACGGCAAGTACGGCAACGGTGAGGAGCGCAAGGCCCGCCTGGCTGCCGCCGGCTACAACTACTGGGAGGTTCAGCACCTCGTCAACGGCCTCGCCTGGGGCTATGACAAGGTCGCGCGCGACGTCATCGCCGGCAAGTACGGCAACGACCAGGCCCGCATCAACGCCCTGACCGCCGCCGGTTACGACGCCCGCCTCGTGCAGGACATCGTCAACGGCATGCTGATGAAGTAATCGCTGTCCCCTTACCCCGCAGGCGCCTCCGGGCGCACACCATCACGACACAGGAAGAACGGAAGCCCTGACCGGCCCCGTGCTTTTGTGAATCTTAAATAATGGAGGAACTATCATGTCTGACAAAATCAACGATCTGGATCTCGAGCAGGTTGACGGCGGCGCCGCCAAGAATCCCAAGAGCTGGGAGAACTTTGCCAAGGGCACTTTCGTGAACTACGGCAACTACATCGTCTACACCGTCGCTGCCGGTGACGCTCTGTCCGGCATCGCCATCCGTTTCGGCGTGACCGTCGACGAGATCGCCGCCTGGAACAACATCAAGGACGTCAACGTCATCTTCGCCAGCCAGAAGCTGACCATCTACGCCCGCATTCTCCGCTGATCCGTCAGCAGCACAAGCAACAGCCCCTGCCGCAATTGCGGCAGGGGCTGTTTTCCATTTGCCGGTTCTTTGCTGCGGCAAGCCGGATCAGGCCGTGATCGTCCCGGTCGCAATAATGTCGCTGACGGGCTGCCCGCTGAGCGTCCCGTTGAAGTGGAACACGACGCTGATGGGCGTGGGCCCCTGATAATAGGGGACGGAGAAGCTGGCGAGCGGATTGGTCACTTTGGACTTCCCGCGGTAGTCGATGGCGTTGGAGGTCGCCGAATACACGATGCCGTTGAGGGTCATCTGAACGCCGTTATACAGCGAGATGGTGACGAGCGCGTACGACACGGCGCTCACGGCGACCTGCAGCGTCCGCTGACCGGCGCCGTCGGTGATGACGCTCCAGTTGACCAGCAGGTTCAGGCTGGTGCCGGAGTTGGAAGCAAAGCTTCCGGAGGCGACCACGTCGGAGGGGCCGAAGCCGCCGGAGACGCCCAGCAGCTCGTTGTCGTTCAGTTTGATATTGCTCATATTGTTTCCTCCTGAATCTATTTGATTGGCTGCAGACCGCCCGTCTCAGGCCCCGAGGCCGCGGACGGGGAAGCGGAGATGCTCGATCTCTGCCCGGATCTTTTCCTTTGTCAGCGGCATCAGCACGCAGCCGCTCGGGTAGATCTCCCAGGCGGCGTCCGTGTTGGTGAAGTCCCGCGTCAGGAAAACGATGTTGATGCGCGGCGTGATGCTCTGCAAAAGCTTCGCCAGAACGAAGCCGCTGTCCTCGTGCAGCTCCACGTCGATGAAAGCGACCGCGACCGCCTTGTCGGTGGCAAAGCGATGCGCTTCCGAAAAGCTGTCGAAGCCGAAGACCTTCGCCTCCGGCAGCGCGGAGCCGATCAGCTGCACAAAGCTTTTGAGGATGAGCCGCTCCTTCTCGACGACGATGATGATCGGGGAGCCGTCCCCGTCCGTATACATTTCGTCGAGCAGCTCATAGGTCTGCACGCCGAGAATGCCGGCCAGCGCCGACAGCGTGCTGATATCCGGCAGGCAGCTGCCGGACTCCCAGTTGCCGATCGTCTTTCGCGAGACGAACAGCCGGTCCGCGAGCTCCTGCTGCGTGAGATTCCGCTCGATACGCAGACTGCGTATGCGTTCGCCGAAAGCTTCCACGGAAAGCATTCCATCACCCCCGAACATCATTCCTTCATTTCCAAGTATTGATTATACATCTTTTTTTCGCCAAAGCCAACAGGAATGTCCTTAATAATTCTGAAGATCGCCGTTTTCTGCGGAATAATCGGCCGATCCCGGCCTCATCTCTTGATTTTGCCCGCGTTTTAAGGTAAAGTAAAGAGTTAGAAGCAACGCGCGAATGAGACCGTCGGGCACCCGGCAGTCCCTTTTCCGAGCAAGAATCATCCGACAAAGGAGAACATGATCATGGACCAGAAGTCCCTGTTTCGCAAAAACAGCATGGAGAGCATCTCCTCCCCCGAGCAGCTCACGGATTACCTGCGCGTCACGAGCCCCACGGTCTGGGTCGTGATGGCGGCGATCATCCTGCTGCTCGTCGGCATGCTGATCTGGGGCTCGATCGCGCAGATCGACAGCTACGCCGCCGGCACCGCGCAGGTGCAGGACGGCAGGATGCTCGTGGTCTTTGACGACCTGGAGCTGGCCCGGAACGTGCAGGCGGGCATGAGCGTAACGGTGGGAGAGACTTCCTCGGTGATCGACAGCGTGGGCAGCACGGACAGCGGCGCGCTCTTCGCCTCGGCCGCGACGACGCTTGCCGACGGCAGCTATCCAGCGCGCGTCATTTTCCGGCAGACACAGGTGCTTCGCCTGCTGTTCCGCTGAGGAGGACGTCATGAGTCAGAAGAAGATCAGGCAGCCGGTGAGCCGCGGCCGGGCCAAAGTCCCCGTCATCATGCAGATGGAGGCGCTCGAATGCGGCGCGGCCTCCCTCGCCATGGTGATGGCCTACTACGGCAAGTGGGTGCCGCTCGAGCAGGTCCGCCTCGACTGCGGCGTTTCCCGCGACGGTTCCAATGCAAAGAACATGCTGGTCGCGGCGCGCAGCTACGGCTTTGAGGCCCAGGGCTACCGTTGCGAGCTCGACAGCGTGCGCGAAGAAATGGCCTATCCCTGCATCATCCACTGGAATTTCAACCACTTTGTCGTCCTTGACGGCTTCCGGGGGAACTACGCTTACATCAACGACCCCGCCCGGGGCGAGGTCAAGGTCACGATGGAGGAGTTCGACCGCTCCTTCACCGGCATCGTCCTCGATATCCGGCCGGGCGAGAGCTTTGTGCCCGGCGGCAAGCCCAAGAGCACGCTGGAATTCGCGCGCAGGCGTCTTTCCGGCGCGGGTCCCGCGGTGGCCTTCGTGCTGCTCTCGTCCGTGATCGGCTATCTTTTCGGCATCATCAACCCCGTGTTCTCCGGTTTCTTCATGGACCGCCTGCTGACCGGCGAGAACCGGGAGCTTCTGCTGCCCTTCATCGGTCTGATGTCCGTCTTCGCCCTTGCCCAGGTGGCAACGGCCTGGGTCCAGAACGTGTACTCGCTCAAGATCAACGGGAAAATGGCCATCGTCGGCAGCAGCACCTACATGTGGAAGATCCTGCGCATGCCGATGGAATTCTTCTCCCAGCGCATGGCGGGCGACATCCTGCAGCGCCAGAGCACCAACGCCTCCATCGCGAGCATCCTGGTCAACACCTTCACGCCGCTGCTGCTCAACACGATCATGATGATCTTCTACCTCGTCGTCATGCTCCGCTACAGCCTCATGCTGACGCTGGTCGGCATCGTGACGATCGTGCTGAACCTGCTGGTGTCCCGGATCATCTCCGCCAAGCGCGTGAACATCACCCGCGTGCAGATGCGCGACGCGGGCAAGCTTGCCGCCGCTACCGTCTCCGGCATCCAGATGGTCGAGACCATCAAGGCCAGCGGCGCGGAAAACGGCTACTTCCAGAAGTGGGCCGGGTATCAGGCCTCCGTGAACGCGCAGAACGTCCGCTTCATCCGTTTGAATCAGTTCCTGGGCATCATCCCCGCGCTGCTCTCGACGATCGCCAACGCCGCGGTCATGGTCCTCGGCGTATGGCTGACCATGCAGGGCAGCTTCACCCTCGGCTCGATCATGATCTTCCAGGGCTTTCTGAGCTCCTTCATGTCCCCCGCCATGATGCTCATCTCCGCCGGGCAGACGCTGCAGGAGATGCGCACCGAGATGGAGCGCGTCGAGGACGTCATGCAGTACCCGACCGACCCGCATTTCAGCGACGCGCCGCTGCGCGAGGAGGCGGATTACTCCAAGCTCTCCGGCCGGATCGAGCTGAAAAACGTGAGCTTCGGCTATTCCCGTCTGGGCCAGCCCCTGATCCGGGACTTCTCCATGAGCATGAAGCCCGGCAGCCGCGTCGCCTTCGTCGGCACCTCCGGCTGCGGCAAATCCACGCTCTCGAAGCTGATCTCCGGCCTCTACCGGCCCTGGAGCGGAGAGATCCTCTTTGACGGCAAGCCGATCTCCGAGATCGACCGGAGCGTGTTCACCGGCTCGGTCGCCGTCGTGGACCAGGACATCGTCCTCTTCGAGGACACGATCGCCAACAACATCAAGATGTGGGACGAGTCCATCGAGGACTTTGAGATGATCCTCGCCGCGCGTGACGCCCAGATCTACGACGACATCATGGCGCGCGACGGAGGCTTTCAGGGCAGGCTCGTCGAGGGCGGCAAGGACCTGTCCGGCGGGCAGCGCCAGCGGCTCGAGATCGCCCGCGTCCTCGCGCAGGACCCCTCCGTCATCATCATGGACGAGGCGACCTCCGCGCTCGACGCCAAGACCGAATACGAACTCGTGAAGGCCGTAAAGGACCGCGGGATCACCTGCATCGTGATCGCCCACCGGCTTTCCACCATCCGCGACTGCGATGAGATCATCGTCCTCGACAAGGGCGTAGTGGTCGAGCGCGGTACGCACGACGAGCTCTACGCCAAAGGCGGCTTCTATACCGAGCTCGTCGCGAGCGACTGAGAGGAGGTGCGGAGATATGGGTTGGTTTGACGAACAGATCCGTCAGCGCAAGGGAAGCGACCAGGAGGTCTTTGAAGACTCCATCTTCCGCATGGCTTCCATCGTGCTCGGCAGCCGGCAGGCGGGCGCTCTGAAGGATGAGCGCATCGTCACGAAGGCCGCCATCGACGAGATCCTCAAATACTATCACTGCAAAAGCATGGAGATCCCCGACAATGTGAAGGACCCGGACGAGCAGCTGGACTACTGCCTGCGCCCCTACGGCCTGATGCGCCGCAACGTCCGGCTCGAGGAGGGCTGGTACAAGGACGCCTACGGCCCGATGCTCGCCTTCCGCAAGTCCGACGGCATGCCCGTCGCCCTGCTCCCGAAGTCCTTCCTCGGCTACAGCTTCATCGACCCGGTCACAGGGCAGAAGACGAGCCTGAACCGGCAGAGCGCCGCGCAGTTCGACGCCGACGCCATCTGCTTCTATCGGCCGCTGCCGCTCAAAAAGCTCGGCATCCCCGATCTGATCGTCTATCTCAAGAACTGTCTGAGCGCCGGGGACTTCGTCGTGCTGCTGGGGCTGACGCTGCTCACCGTCCTCTTCGGCATGGTGATGACGAACATCAACCGCGCGCTCACCGGCTTCGTGCTGCGCAGCGGCAGCAGCGTCCTGCTGATGGGCACGGCCCTGTTCATGCTCTGCGCCATCGTCTCCTCGCAGCTGATCGCCACCGTGCGGGAGCTGATGATGAACCGCATCGAGATCAAGACCTCGCTGTCCGTGGAGGCCGCGCTCATGATGCGCGTGATGAACCTGCCGGCCAACTTCTTCCGGCAGTACTCCTCGGGCGAGCTCTCCAGCCGCTTCGGTTCGGTCACGCAGCTTTGCGACCTGCTGCTCGGCAACGTCTTCTCCTCGGGCCTCAGCTCGCTGGTATCGCTGCTGTACATCACGCAGATCTTCCACTACGCGCCCGCTCTGGTGCTGCCGGCGCTGGCGATCATCCTGACCTCGCTCGTCTTCAGCGTCATCTCCTCGCTCACGCAGATCCGCATCAGCAAGCAGGTCATGGAGCGCGGCGCCAGGGAAAACGGCATGAGCTTCGCGCTCATCTCGGGCGTGCAGAAGATCAAGCTCGCCGGCGCGGAAAAGCGCGCCTTCGCCCGCTGGGCGCGGGCCTATTCCGACGCGGCGGAGCTGACATACAACCCGCCGGTGTTTCTCAAGGCGAACGCCGCCATCACCACGGCGATCTCGCTGGCCGGGACGATCCTGATCTACTTCCTCGCGGTGAAAACGCGCGTCTCGCCTTCGGAGTACATCGCCTTCAACACGGCCTTCGGCATGGTCACGGGCGCCTTCGCCGCCCTGACGGGCGTGGCGCTCTCCGTGGCGCAGATCAAGCCCATCCTGGAAATGGCGGAGCCCATTTTGAAGACCGAGCCGGAGTCGGCCGAGAACAGGAGCGTCGTGACCTCCCTCACGGGCGGCATCGAGCTTTCAAACGTCTGCTTCCGCTATAACGAGAACATGCCCTACGTGGTGGACGGCATGAGCCTGAAGATCCGCCCCGGGGAGTACGTCGCCATCGTCGGCACCACCGGCTGCGGCAAGTCCACGCTGATGCGGCTGCTGCTCGGCTTCGAGAAGCCGGAGAAGGGCGCGATCTACTACGACGGGAAGGACCTCTCCACGCTCGATCTGCGCTCGCTGCGCCGCAAAATCGGCGTCGTGATGCAGGACGGCAGCCTCTTCCAGGGGGATATCTACTCCAACATCGTCATCTCCGCGCCGCAGCTCAGCCTGGACGAGGCCTGGGAGGCGGCGGAGCTCGCCGGCATCGCGGACGATATCCGCGCCATGCCCATGGGGATGCAGACGATCCTGTCCGAGGGGCAGGGCGGCATCTCCGGCGGCCAGAAGCAGCGGCTCATGATCGCGCGCGCCGTCGCGCCGAAGCCGAAGATCCTCATGTTCGACGAGGCGACCTCCGCCCTGGACAACCGCACGCAGAAGCAGGTCTCCGACGCGCTGGACGGCCTCAAATGCACGCGCATTGTGATCGCCCACCGCCTGAGCACCATCAAAAACTGCGACCGCATTCTTGTGCTCGACAAGGGGCACATCCTGGAGGACGGGACCTACGACGAGCTGATCGCGAAAAACGGCTTCTTCGCGGAGCTCATCGAGCGGCAGCGTCTGGATACTTCCCCGGAA
The DNA here is from genome assembly GCA_902778285.1 of Oscillospiraceae bacterium. Classification (GTDB taxonomy): domain Bacteria; phylum Bacillota; class Clostridia; order Oscillospirales; family Oscillospiraceae; genus Limivicinus. The sequence continues at coordinate 16,205 of CACYXC010000035.1, forward strand.
GCGAAGGAGAACGTCGGAAGCATGGCGTAAACGGCGGATCTTCCGGACTTTTGCTGCCGAGCCGCTTCTTGGCCGCTCTATGGCCTGCTCTCTGCCGTTTCGCGGGCAGGGCAAAGCTTTCTCATCAAAAGACGGGAATCCTCTTCAAAGAAGGTGACGCGAATGAAGCTTTTCCTCCAGGTGTTCTTCGATTCCGACAGCTGGCTGTGGGCGTCGGCCACGGCCCTGTATCTTGTCGGCCTCTGGGCGATGCTGAAAAAATCCGGTGTCCCGGGCTGGTGGGCGCTGATCCCCTGCGCGCGCGAGTATATGCTCGCCCGCTGTGCCGAGCGCGAGCCGGAGGGCCGTATCACCAGCCTTACCAGTTTTGCCGTCATCGTCATACGTGTGCTGATTCAACTTGAGCTGCTGACGCTTCCCGCGGAGGCCGCGGAAGGCGGTATCGACATCCTTGCGATCCTGATCCTGGCGCTGAGTCTGATCAGGCTCATCTACAGCATCCGTGTTTATCTCGGCCTGATCGAGGTCTACGGCAGACGGCGCCGCTGGCTTTGGCTCTGGATCCCGCTCGATTTCATCCCGGCGCTGATCTGGGGCTTCAGCAGCAGGTTCCAGCCGCTGTGGAAGGTGGAGGATATCCGCCGGGAGCTGTCGGACGTGACGAGCTCCGGCATGGCCAACATCCTCGACGACGGCCTGACGGTGAACCTCCGGGTCCGCAAGGTGCGGGAATTCCTGCATATGAAGACGCTGATCCGCGACATCCATCTCAGCATCCCGCCCGGACGCATGGTGCTGCTGCTCGGCGGCTCCGGCGCGGGCAAGACCGTCTTCCTCAACGCCATCTGCGGCTATGAGAAGGCGGACGCCAGCGTGCTGCTGGGCGGCGTCGACATCTACAGGCATTACAGGAAGATGCAGTACCAGATCGGCTATGTGCCGCAGCTGGACACGATGCGCGGCAAGGACACGATCAACGGGACGCTGATGGACGAGGCAAAGCTCCGTCTGCCGAAGGACGCCCTGCCGTCCGAGCGCAGGGCGCGCGTGGACCGGGTGCTGGACATCTTCGGCCTCACCCCCTCCAGGACGCATCTGGTGGAGAAGCTCTCCGGCGGTCAGAGGAAGCGCGTGTCCATCGCGATGGAGCTGCTGAACAATCCCGCCCTCTTCATTCTCGACGAGCCGGACTCGGGCCTTGACGGCGTGATGGCGCGCGAGCTGATGGAGCAGCTGCGCGCGGTCGCGGATCAGGGCAAGATCGTGATCGTGATCACGCACACGCCGGACCGCGTGATCGACCTGTTTGACGACGTGATCGTGCTGGCCAAGGACGAAAAGCGCGTCGGACGGCTGGCCTTCTACGGGAGCGTGGACGAGGCGCGCGCCTTCTTCGGCAGGGAGCGCATGGAAGACATCGTAAAGGCCATCAACATGAAATCCGTCGGCGGCGAGGGCCGGGCGGACGAGTTTATCGCGAAGTACGCGGAGGTGCAGCATGCCTGAGGCGACCGTGATCCAGGAAGAACAGCGCCAGAAGCTGATCCGCTACCGGGGGCGCCGTTCACAGATACTGATCTATCTCGGCAAATTTCTGCGCATGTTCGTATACCAGAACGACTGGAAGGTCCTGCCGATGGCGGCGGTGATCGCCGGTCTCGTGGCCATGGTGATCAAGAACATGTTCTTCATCACTATGGAGGGCACGCTGATGAGCGCCTTCGCGCTGACCTGCGTCGGCATCTGGAACGGCTGCTTCAACTCGATCCAGGTGATCTGCCGCGAGCGTGACGTCATCAAGCGTGAGCACCGCTCCGGCATGCACATCAGCTCCTACATCACCGCCCACCTGATCTACCAGGCAATGCTCTGCCTGCTGCAGACGGTCATCACCCTGTACGTGTTTCGGCTGGTGGGCGTCCGTTTCCCGAAGGAGGGCCTTTTCACCCGCTGGATGATCGTGGACATCGGCATCAGCGTCTTTCTGATCACCTTCGCCTCGGATACGCTGGCCCTGTGGATTTCGAGCCTGGCGCGCAATACCACCACCGCCATGACGATCATGCCCTTCGTGCTGATCTTCCAGCTCGTCTTTTCCGGCTGGATGCTGTCGCTGCCGGAATGGAGCAAGCCGCTGAGCGATCTGACGATCTCCCGCTACGGGCTGACGGCGCTGGCCTCGCAGGCGGACTACAACAGCCGCCCGCTGGTAGCGCTCTGGAGCTCTGTCAGCAAGCTGAAGGGCACCGACCTCACGGTGAGCTTTACCGTCGGGGACGCGCTGGATTACCTGTCCGATGAGAACAACCCCGGCGTCAAAGACATCCGCGAGACGCGGTTCGATCGCTCGTTTACCGTGCGGGAGCTGACAGAGCTGCTGCCGGAATCCGACGCGAAGGCGCTCATCTCCGCGCTCGTCGCGGACGACTCCATCTTCTCGTCATGGGGAGAAGAGCGGCTTGATTTCGATCTCACCCTCGGGGAAGTGGTGGATTTCCTCGCGGAAAGTCCCATGATGCAGGAGGAGCGTAAAAACAAGCTCTCCCTCAGCACGAATATCGGAGAGATCATCGACTATCTCGGGGAGGCGCGGGTCCACTGGGAGGTGCAGCAGGCTGCCACCGCGGCCAACTACAATCCCGCGTACGCGTATTCACAGGAGAATGTCAACGCCGGCTGGCTCCCTCTGCTTCTCATCTCGCTGGTCTGCGCGGCGCTTGCGACGATCACGCTGGAATTCATCGACAAGGACAAACGATAATGAAGATCGCGCAAAGGATGGAAGCCATCCTTTGCCGCCAAACCTGTCGTTTTCTCCATGCGATCATCATTACAGGCTTTCGGGCAGAGCAGCCTCCGGGCTGCTCTGCCCAAGCTGTCGACAAAGTGTCGACAGCTTGAGCGGCAAAAATGGGAACTTTCGAAAAAGTTCCCATTTTTGCGTATATCAAACGCGAGAGGGAATAACCAGCGCTCTCCCCATGCGAGTCCGACCTGTTCTGTATGGGTTTGTCTTCAGTCTGGGCAGAGCAGCCTCCGGGCTGCTCTGCCCCCTCTTTCAAAGCCAGCTGAACAGCCAACGGCCGCCCATTAGGGCGGCCGTTGGCTGTTCCCGGGGAGATGCGGGCGTATAAGAACGCGCGATGTGCAGCGGGTCCGCTGCACATCGCGCTGCTTTATCGTGTCGTGCCTGATCGGCAGACCGTTTCGCTCCGTCACAGGAGAGAAAACAGCCCGCGCTCCGTCGGGACACAGCCCTCCCGCGTTTCGGTCAAAAGTCCCTGTTCCGCGCGCCCGGAGAGCTCCCCCTGCAGATCGTCCGGCAGCTCACTGCCAAAGCGCTGCGCGAAAGCGTCCGCGGAGAGTCCGGCGGGGCTGCGCAGCCGCTGCGAGACATATTCGCGCATCAGATACTCCGGCCCGGCGGCAAAGACCTCTGCCGTCGTCTTCTCATAATCGCCGGCATACCGGAGATAGGCGGCCAGCCTGTTGGTGCTGCGCGTCAGATAGCCCTCGAGCAGCGAGACCGCGCCGAGCCCGAGCCCGAGGCGGGGCGTCCCCTCCAGCGCCAGCGCCGTATACCGGCAGGCGTGCTGCGGCAGGCAGAAATCTCCCGCCGCGTACTGCTGATAGCCGTTCTCCTTCAGGAAGGCGCAGCCCTGCCGATACAGGGCAAAGCGCGTCTCCTCGCCGGGCGCTCCTTCCGCCTCGCAGGCAGACGGCGTCTGCACATGGATATGAGCGGGGTGGATGATGGTGCAGGCATGGAGCGTATTGTGCCAGCTGTGCTCCGTCTGTCCGGGGATGCCGAGATCGACGGTCAGGCCGAAATTGTTCATATGGAAGCGATTGAAGAACAGGACCGCATTCTTCACATGCTGCATCGTATGGCTGCAGCCCAGCGCGCGCAGCTCTTCGTCGCTGGCGGAGCGCATCATCAGCTCCATGCGGTTGGGGCGGCCGGCCGCGATTCCGGTGAGGGCGGGCGTACCGACCGTCAGGGGATGCGTATCCACGCTGATTTCCGCCCCCTGCGCCAGAGGCAGGATCTCCCGCGCCGTTTTCAGAAGACCGCCCAGCAGATCCGGGCTCATGACCGTGGCGCTGGGACCGAAAAGGTGCAGAGCGGGGATCTCATAGCCTTCCAGCTGACCCTCCCAGGAGAGGAGCTCACGTTTCAGCGCGGCCATGTAGGCGTTCTTCTCCGCATTCGTGCCGGTCAGCTGAAGCTGCTGGGAATAGGGCTCCTTCCGGATACAGTAGGGAATGTGGATGCCGACGACAAGGGGCATGCTCTCCTCTGCCATGACAAAAAACCTCCCGCCTCACAGATTGAAAGGGATGCCGCCGCACACGCGGCGGCATCCTTTTACAGTATAAGGGAATGCTGACAGTATTTCAAGTCGGGGATCAGCCGGGGCCGCCGGGACCTCCCGGACCTCCCGGACCTCCCGGACCTCCCGGGCCGCCGGGGCCGAAGCCGCCTGCGGGAGCCTCCATCGGCTCCACAGGCGTGCCGAGGAAGGCCTTGTCGGAGCCCACCTGATGGCCGGCGATCCAGCCGTGCGTGATGGCCATACCGACGGAGTTGCCGGCAAAAGGCGTGCTGTAGCCGAAGCCGTAGCGGCCGCCCAGGCAGTTGCCCGCGGCATACAGGCCCTCGATGGGATTCCAGTCTTTGTCCACCACGTTCTGGGTCTCGTCGGTGACCAGTCCGGACATGGTGACCATCATGGGGTTGGCGCCGTGGGAGAAGGCTCCGGTGCCGCCGTAGAAGGGGGCGGTCTCCACCGGGATCATGTACTTGGCGTCCTTGCCGAAATCACTGTCCACACCGGCTTTGCAGAGCTCGTTGTAGTGGGCGACCTCCGCGAGGAAGTTCTCCTTGGCCGCATCCTTGTAGCCCAGCAGATCCGCCAGCTCTTCCAGCGTGTTGGCGCAGAAGATGCTGCCGGGCATCATGGTGCGCTCTGCCAGATTCGCGATGGTGACGGTACTGGACTGGCCGGGAACGGCGGCGTCCATATCGGCTTCCATCTTGTCCCAGTAGTCCTGCATGCCGAAGTTCGGCGCGCCGTGGTCCAGAGGGGCAGCCTTCAGCGTCTCACGCCAGTTGGCGTCTGTGACAAAGCAGGCAAGACCGGCGGGCTGACGCAGGCAGGTGGCCTGTACCTGAGACATGGCGGCCTCGTTCATGAAGCGCTTGCCGCGGCCGTTGAGCTGAAGCATGGGCGCGGAGCCCCAGGGACCGGAGGCGCCGCCGCCGATGCCCATCCAGCCGCGGGGCGTAGGCTCGATCATGCCGCCGACCCAGCAGGCCATCTTGTGACCGGCGCCGTTGCGGCCGCCGGCGCGGGTCCAGCTGTCGGCCGTGGCTCCGCTGCGCTCGGCCCATTCCATGCCCTCGTTTAGCAGGGCCCAGCACATCTCGGGATTGCCGATATAGTCGCCGGCGCAGAGAATGACGCCCTTGTTGCAGTTGTAACGATAGAATTTTCCGTCCGTTCCCTTGGCGTAAAGGCCGGTGACCTTGCCGCTCTCATCCTGGATGAGCTTGATGCCCTCGCGCTCAAAGTCCCAGGTGCAGCCCTCGGTTTCGGAGACGTGCTTGACGATGTACTTGTGGATATACTCGATGTTGTTGCCCTGATAACCGTAGAACTGCGCGTTGCAGGGCCAGGTCTTGTAGCCGCCCGCGTCGATGGGATATTCGGCCTTCTGCTGGCCGTAGGCGGCCTGCGTATTGCAGAGAGGATAGGCGAACATGTCGCTCATGTCGTAATAGCCCTCCCCGCCCGCGGGCTCGCCGTCGACCCACTGGTCGCCGGTTTTGCCGTCGCCGGTCGCTTTGGGGACGATAACGGCGGTGCTGTTGAGGAAGACGTGGCTGTCGTTTTCCTTGCGCTCGGCCTCATAGGAGTCGTAGATCTCATGGTAGCGGTCGAACATTTTGCCGGAGTACTGCACGAAGTTCTTGATGATCTCGGGGTTGACACGGCCGGCCGCGCGCTTGCAGAACTCGGAGACGATCGCGCCGGTGTCATAGGGGCCGTAGCCGCGGTCGATCAGGAACTGAGAGTTGACATGGCCGATATCCTCGCCGTACCAGCCGCCCATGTTGGCGCCGGTGCCGTCGAGATCGACGAAGTTGCTCCAGGCCTGCTTCTCGATGACTGCCACGGTCGCACCCTCGTCGACTGCGCCGAAGGCCGCACCGACGCCGGAGTGGCCGCCGCCGAGAACGATGACGTCATAGGTCCCCGCGTCCTCATAGTCCGCAGGGTCGGCCGGGGCTTCGCCCAGCCAGTCGCCCGGGCCGCAGTAGCCGGGCACGCGCCCTGTGACAGGGGCCGCCGCGGGCTCTTCAAACTCGGAGCCGCTGGCCTCCGCGATGATCTTGGCGACAGCAGTCTGGATCGCGGCGACAGAGCCGGTAAGCGAGCAGCTGGTCACCGCGTCCACATCGGCGTTCTGGCTCTCGACGATGGCCTTGGCCATGGCCTCTTTGCGGTCTGCCGAGAGCATGTCGTTCGGGCCGCCGTCCGATTCGATCACGCAGTCGGTGATCGCGTCAGAAGAGAAGGTCATCGTAACGGTGATGGTGGAGTAGCCGGACTCCTCCGTATCTGAGTAGGTACCGGGCGTGTACTTGTCGGGACCTTCCGCGAAGGCGGGTACATGGAAAAGCCCCAGGGCTGCGGCGCTTGCGCCGGCAGCGGCGGCTCCCTTAAGGAACTCCCGGCGGGACAGGAATTTGCTCATGGTATATCCTCCTTACTGTAGTTTTGCGGGATCTTTGTCCGCGCTCTTACATTGTCACTTTACCATGTTTTGTATTGACTCTGCGCGCCGATTTTGTTACTATCCTTATAAGTAAAGCCATATAAGGACTATAGCGCAGCAAAACAGCATGGCTGTTTTGCCATATATTCCTTGCAATGAGCATCGGGCGAATGATTCAAAGAATCATTCGCTGTCAAACCTGTCGTTTGGCAGCGAAATCAATCGAATCCTCGATTGATTTCGCCATCCGATGATCATTATAAGAGAACATGGAGGCACGAAATGTACAACCGGCAGTTGAACACCTTTCTGAAGGTTGCGGAGCTCGGCAGCTTCAACCGCGCCGCAGAACAGCTTTATGTCAGCGCTTCCGCTGTCATCCAGCAGATCAACAGCCTGGAAAACGATCTCGGCGTCAAGCTTTTTCATCGAAGCCGGCGCGGGCTGCAGCTTACCGTAGCCGGAGAATACCTCGCCGCGCAGGCGCCGGAGTATGTGCAGAGAGGAGAAATGCTTCGCAGCCGTCTGCTCGAGCTGGACAGCCAGAAACCCTGCATCGTCGTCGGGACCTCCATGGAGGAGAAATGTCGTCTGCTCTACGATCTCTGGATCCTCTTTTCGCCCGGCAATACCAAGTACGACATTCGGCTTGAGGTGGCGGCGGACCGCTTCGAAATGCCGCGGCAGGCGCAGCTCGTGGAGAGCATCCGGGACGGCGCGGGCTGGCAGAAGGGCTGGCAGTTTCTGGAGTTTTTCCGTTCCCCGCTCCACTGTGCGGTCGTCAGGGATCACCCTCTCGCCCGAAAGCAGCTCATCACGCTCCAGGATCTGCGGGAACACGGTATCGTCTTCATCGACCGCAGCGCCAACCAGGAGAACAACCGGCTTTGTGAGGTGCTGAGCGCGGAACAGATTCCCTTTGAAAGCCGCCCGGAATGGACCGGCTCTCTGGTCTGGGAGTGCGCGATCAAAAAACGCATCCTGCTCGCTCCGGCCTGCTGGAACGATATTCTGGTCGATCTGCTCCTGATCCCCTGCGAGCTTGACGTTTCGGTGCCTTACGGCTTTTTCTACCGTGAGCCTGTCACGCCGCCCCTGGCGGAGTTCCTGGCTTTCGTGCGCAGCGTATACAGCGGAGCAGACCCGAACCAGATCGTGCCTGTGCTGTGAAACAGCGGCGGCTGCCCCCGCGCCCGACGCCGCCCGAATATAAGAAAAAGGAGACCGACACAGAGTGTCGGTCTCAAGCTGTCGACAAAGTGTCGACAGCTTGAGCGGCAAAAATGGGAGCTTTCGAAAAAGTTCCCATTTTTGCGTATATCAAACGCGAGAGGGAATAACCAATCCCCTCTCGCGCTCTCCCCATGCGAGTCCGACCTGTTCTGTATGATCCCCTCTCGCGCTCTCCCCATGCGTGTCAAACTTCGGCAGCATGGGTTTGTCTACAGTCTGAGACCGACACAGAGTGTCGGTCTCCTTTTTCATGATGATGCGATACGATGCATTCCGTTTCCTGTCACGCGCCGGCCTGCGTCCGCCAGCAGATCCAGGCCACACTGGTGTTCACGGCGTCGCGGATGATACCGTCGGCGCCGGCGAGCTCGCAGGCCGCTGCCAGCGCGGCGGGGTATAGCCGCTCCCGCTCCTCCTGCCCGAAATACCGGCGGCAGAGATAGTCCGCCATCTCCTCCGGGCTGCGCTCGTCCGCCCAGTCGTAGGGCACGAGCTTCAGGTGCGGCACAAAGCCCGCCTCTTCCACAGCCTTGCACAAGGAGGCCGCATCCTCCGACAACTTCTCCATCATCCGGCGCGGCTCGACGCCCATCTTCCGCATCAGCGCGTCGCGCACGGGCTGCTCCCAGCTCCGAAAGCGGGCGAGGAAGCACCAACCGCGGCTCATTGCGCTCATTTTCCGCAGCGCCTCCACGCCGTCGATCGCGGGGGACATGGTGGACAGCACGAAGTCGAAGCCCTCGGCGAAGGCGGGCTCCCGGCCCGTCGCCTCATGAAAATCGCAGGCGAACACGCGCCACGGCGTATCGTATATTGCCATGTTCTGCGCCGCCTGACGGATCATCTCGCCGGAGAGATCCGTGAGCGTCACATCGCAGCCGAGCTCCGCCAGATAGGTCCCGTACTTGCCGACGCCGCAGCCGATGTCCAGCACGCGGCAGCCTGGGCGGATCATGCCCTCCTCCCGCCAGAAGCGCAGGAGCGAGGCGCTGTATTCGCTCAGGCCGAGGGCGAAGACCTTCTGATAGTCCCCTGCCGCCTCGTCCCAGCTTTTCTTTTCTTCCGTCATGCTTCTCCGTTCCTCTGCCTCATCCGTCAGTGCACGTCCGGGAAGGGCACAATGACCGGGATCCCGCGGTGCTCCAGGATGTGCACATGCATGCTGTATACCGCCTCGATGGTCTCCGGCGTCATGCACTCGGCGCCGCCGCTGGCGTAGACGCCGCCGTCCTTCAAAAGCAGGAAGCGGTCGCTGTAGCGGATGGCGAGGTTCAGATCGTGCAGCACCGTGATGACGCAGATGTTCCGCTCCTCCGCGATCTGCCGGACCAGCTGCATGACCTCATGCTGGTTGCGCGGGTCGAGGTTGCTGGTCGGCTCGTCGAGCAGCAGCAGGCGCGGCTCCTGCGCCAGCGCGCGGGCCAGCAGCACCTTCTGCGCCTCGCCCCCGGAGAGCTGGGAGAGCGGCCGCATCGCAAGATGCGTCAGCTTCATCCGCTCGAGGAGGGCCGACACGATCTGGCGGTCATGCTCCGAGACGTCCCAGCGGATGAAGGGCCTGCGCCCGAGCAGCACCGTGTCGAACACGAGCAGGTCCGAGGAGCGCGCGTTCTGCGCCACGTAGGCCACCTGCCGGGCCATGTCGTTTGCCGGGAGGGAGAACACGTCCTGCCCGTCGATCAGCACCTGCCCGCTCTGCGGGCGCAGGATCCGGTCGATGCATTTGAGAAGCGTACTCTTGCCCGCGCCGTTATTGCCCAGCACGGAGGCGCACTGGCCGTCCGCGAGGCGGAAGCTCACGCCGCGCAGGACGGGCGCTGCGTTTTTATCATAGGCAAAGCCGATGTTTTTCAGCTCAATCATAGCGGTGCGCCCCCCTAAACAGCAGGATCAGGAACACCGGGCCACCGATGAAGGACATGATGGCCCCGATGGGCAGGATCACCGGCTGGACGATGAGCTTGGCCGCCGCGTCCGCCAGCAGCAGGAGCAGCGCGCCGCAGATGGCGGAGCCGGGGATCAGATAGCGGTGGTCGTTGCCGACGAAATAGCGCATCATGTGCGGCGCGATCAGGCCGACGAAGCTGATGATCCCCGCGAAGGAGACCGCCGCCGCCGCCGAGAGCGAGCAGACCGCCATGCTCACGAGCATGAGGCGCTCGGCGTTCACGCCGAGGCTCTTGGCCGTGTCGAAGCCCGCCTCCATCGCGTTGTAGTTCCAGCGGTTGAACATGTAGAACACAAGGCAGACCGCGAAGACCGCGCCGATGAAGCGCAGGTCCTTCCAGCCGACGTTGCCGAGGTTGCCGAAGGTCCAGAACACCACCGCGCCGAGCGAGGTGTCGTCGGCAAAATACTGCAGGAGCGTGCTGCCGCCGGCGAACATGGCGCTCAGCGCCGTGCCTGCGAGAACGAGCCCGCCGGGGCCGACGCCGCGCCGCAGGCGTGAAATGGCGATCACGACCAGGGAGGAGATCGAGCCGAAGACGAAGGCGCAGAGCGTCACGGTGTAGGGGTTTGAGACGGAGACGGTGTTGTTGGACAGGGAGTTCGTGATCATGCCGCCGCCGAAGACGATGATGCCCAGCGCAGCGCCGAAGGCCGCGCCCTGCGAGACGCCGAGCGTGGAGGCCGAGGCCAGCGGATTGCGCAGCACGCACTGCATCACCGCGCCGGCCGAGGCCAGCACCGCGCCGATCAGGATCGCGGCGAGGGCGCGGGGCAGGCGGATATTCATCACCGCGGTGACGTGCTTCTTTTCGGCCGTGCCGAAAAAGACGCGCAGGATATCCACGGGGCTCAGCCGGATGGAGCCGATCCCCATGTAAAGAATGGCCGAAAGCAGCGTCACGAGCAGCGCCAGAAAAAGCGCTGCCCGTTTCCGCCGTGTGTGGCGTTCGTATTGTTTTAGTGTTTCTGCTCGGATCGGCAAGAAAAATCGCTCCTTATTCGCCCAGCGTCACCGGCCCGTAGCCAAGCTCGGCCTCGGCCAGCAGATCGAGATAGCCCTCGTGCCCGAGGAAGAACTCGAAGATCTCCGCAGCCTTCGCCTCGAAATCCACGTCCTCGAAGGCCTCGGGATAGAGGAGGCTGCCCGCGAAGTAGGCGCTCACGAGGGGGATCTCCACATTGGTGTAGTTGGCCGTGGCGTTGGGCCACTGATAGACCTGCCCGTTCTTCACGGCGCTCAGCTCCCCGAAGAAAGCCGGATCTTCGGCATACTCCTGCGCGATCAGCTCAAGATTGCCCGCGTCGAGGATGATGACGTCCGGATCCCAGGCCAGGATCTGCTCGCGGTCGACTTCCACGCCCTTGGGCTTTCCGTCGGCCAGGCCCTCGGCGGCGTCCTTCGCGTGGACGGCGGCAAGGATCGCGCTGTTGGCGTACACGCCGGAGATGCCGTGGCCGCCGCGGAAGGTGGCCGCCGCGCCGAGGCAGAGGGGCTTGTCGTCATCGGGGATCTCCGCCGTGCGCGCGTCGAGATCGTCCAGGCATTCGTGGATCTTGGCAATAATCGCTTCGGCGCGTTCGGAGACGCCGCAGGCGTCGCCGAAGACACGCAGCGCCAGCTCGTAGTCCTCGCCGAAGAGCGTTCCCTGGGGCGCGGCGACGACCATGCAGCCGAGCTGGTCCTCGATGTTGGCGACGATGTCCTCCTCATAGGTGCAGAGGATCACATCGGGCTCGGCGGCGAGGATGGCCTCGGGGTTGACCTCACCGTAGCCGCCGGAGGCGACGACGGGCAGCTCCGCCCAGAGCTCCTGATTGAACACGCCGTAGGCCATGAAGAGGCTCGTGTTCAGATCGCCGTTGGCCACGGAGACCATCTTGTCCGCAAGGCCAAGATAGGCGGCCATGCGGGAGGCGTTGCCGAGGGTGACGATGCGCTCGACCTTCACGGGGACCTCGACCTCGCGGCCCAGTCCGTCGACGATCGTGCGGGTGTCCTCGGCGTAAGCGATGCCGCCCGCCATGCTCACGGAGAGCAGCAGGACGAGGGCCATCAGGAAAGCAATCAGTTTTTTCATCTCTCTTCTCCTTTTCTCGGTTTTCGCGGCGCAGGCGCATGGGCAGGCCATGTGCCGCCTGTTTCAAAAGACTGAAGGTGCTCCTATTATAGGCCGTCGCTCCCCCGCGCGGAAGCCCCCCGGGGGGATATGTTTCTGCGTTTTCTCGAAAAATTCTTCCTTCCGCACAGGATGAGAAGCGCCCCTCCCGGCGTCGGTGCCGAGAGGGAGCGGCAGGTTTTTCGGCGCTTTTCCCTTATCGTCTATTGTGAAACGCGGCTTCTTTTGCTATTCTATAGGCAGAGATCATTCAGGAATTGCCGAAAGGAGAACAAAACACATGAGCGAAAACATCATCTACTGTTATTCCGGCTCCGGCCACTGTCTGGCCATGGCCAGGCGTATCGCCGAGGTCCTTGGGGACACGGACATCGTCATGATGCGCGCCTTTCCCGCCAAAACCGACGCCACCGAGGCTAAACGCGTGGGCTTCGTCTTTTCCTGCATGGCCGGCGGCCTGCCCGGCAACGTGGAGGACTATGTGAAGGCGATCAAGATCGCCCCGGGCGCCTACAAGTTCGCCGTGGAGCAGTACGCGGGCTATCTGGGCTGCGGTCTGCACAAGCTCGACGAGCTCGTGGGTCTCGATTACTGGGCGGGCGTCGCCAACCACAGCACGGCCATCTGGCTCATGCCCCACAATCTTACGCTGGCCCCGCAGTCTCCCGCGAAGTGCGCGGAGAAGATCGAGCGGAAGGCCGTGGAGATCGGCGGCGCCGTGCGCGCGATGAAGAAGAGCGAGAAGAAGCCGCCGAAGCAGGCCGCCTTCGCGCTGATGAGCGCCGGCCTCGGCAAGACCCACGCCCGGCGCGTCAAAAAGTTTGCCGCGAGCGAGGCCTGCGTCGGCTGCGGGACCTGCGTAAAGGTCTGCCCGCGCAACAACATCCAGCTGCAGGGCGGGAAGCCCGTCTTCGGCCCCAACTGCATCGGGTGCCTCAGCTGCGTGCAGTTCTGCCCGAAATCCGCCATCAACATCGGCAAAGTCACCGAGAAGCGCGAGCGCTTCCCCAACGGCGCCGTCAAGCCCGAAGACCTGACGCGCAAGATCATCCACATCGACTGAATCTAAATTATTAACGCGGAAAGCCGCCCCAAGAGGGGCGGCTTTCCGCATTTATCAGACGTATACGATTCAGTCCTCTATAAGGGCGGCGTCGCCGCAGAGAACGGTCAGCTCGTTGTCGGCCACGCTGGCGATGCCCTCGCTGACGCGGACGCGGACGACGCTCCCGTCTTCAAGCGCCCCGCGCACGATCCCCTTCGACACGGCGCAGAGCATCGGCGCGTGATTGACCAGGATCCCGATCGAGCCGAAGTCCATCGGCAGGTTGACGGAGCGGACTTTGGTATCCAGGACCGTGGATTCCCCGGTGACGACGGACAGGCGAAACAGATCTCCCATAGGCCCTCCTCAGTACTGGCCGCGCTTGGCGATGACCTCGTCGATACCGCCGCACATCAGGAAGGCCTGCTCCGGCAGATCGTCCACGTCGCCGGCGAGGATGGCCTGAAAGCCCTTGATCGTATCCTCGAGCTTCACATACTTTCCCTCCATGCCGGTAAAGGCCTCGGCCACATGGAAGGGCTGGGAGAGGAAGCGCTGGATGCGGCGGGCGCGGCTGACGACGGCGCGGTCCTCCGCGCCGAGCTCGTCCATGCCGAGCACCGCGATGATGTCCTGCAGCTGGCGGTATTTCTCCAGCACCTGCTGCACCGCGCGGGCGGTCTCATAGTGCTCCTTCCCCAGCACGCCCGGATCGAGGATGCGCGAGCTGGACTCCAGCGGGTCCACCGCCGGGTAGATGCCGAGCTCCGCGATGGAGCGGGCCAGCACCGTGGTGGCGTCCAGATGGGCGAAGGTAGTGGCGGGGGCCGGGTCGGTCAGATCGTCGGCGGGCACATAGATGGCCTGCACGGAGGTGACGGAGCCGTTTTTGGTGGAGGTGATGCGCTCCTGCAGATCGCCCATTTCGGTGGCCAGCGTCGGCTGGTAGCCGACGGCGGAGGGCATGCGCCCGAGCAGGGCCGAGACCTCGGAACCGGCCTGGGTGAAGCGGAAGATGTTGTCGATAAACAGCAGCACGTCCTGCCCGCTCTCGTCGCGGAAGTTCTCGGCAATGGTCAGGCCGCTGAGCGGCACACGCAGACGGGCGCCGGGCGGCTCGTTCATCTGGCCGAAGACCAGCGCAGTCTTGCTGATGACGCCGGATTCGGTCATCTCGTTCCAGAGGTCGTTGCCCTCGCGGCTGCGCTCGCCGACGCCGGCGAAGACGGAGTAGCCGCCGTGTTCATAGGCCACGTTGCGGATGAGCTCCTGGATCAGCACCGTCTTGCCCACGCCCGCGCCGCCGAACAGACCGATCTTGCCGCCGCGGGCGTAGGGGGCCAGCAGGTCGATGACCTTGATGCCGGTCTCCAGCAGCTCGGTGGCGGGCAGGATATCGGTGAAGAGCGGGGGCTTGCGGTGGATAGGCAGGCGTTTTTCGGCGTTCACGGGGCCTTTGCCGTCGATGGGCTCGCCCACGACGTTGAACATGCGGCCGAGCGTCGCCTCGCCCACGGGCATGGTGATGGGGCCGCCGGTATCGAAGGCCTCGCAGCCGCGCGAAATGCCGTCCGTGGAGGACAGGGCGATACAGCGCACGTCGCCGCCGCCGATCTGCTGCACGACCTCCATGACGATCCTGCGCTCCGGCAGACGGATCTCCACCGCGTGGTACAGCTCAGGCAGCTGCCCCTCGGGGAAGTGGACGTCCACCACCGGGCCGATCACCCGTTTGACAATTGCTTTTTCCATAAAAACTCTCCTTATAGCCTTCCCCCTCCGGGGGAAGGTGGCGCGCGGCGCCGGATGAGGGGCCCCTGTCCACGCTCATCGGGAAGGGAATGCCTGCCACGCATCAGCGTGCATGGGGCCGCCTCCTGCAATGTGTATAGGCTCCCCTGCCAAGGGGAGCTGTCAGCAAAGCTGACTGAGGGGTTGTTTGCGTCAACAGGTCGCTCTCAGGGCGCTGTTCGTCTTTCAGCATATCCCTCCGCCCTTCGGGCACCCCCCCCTTGCAGGGGAGGCTTACCTGTTCTTTCGCATCGCTTCCGCCCCGCCCGCGATCTCGGAGATCTCGGTGGTGATCGCGGCCTGACGGGCGTGGTTGAGCTGCAGCGTCAGCTCGCCGATCAGCTCCTCGGTGTTGTCCGCGGCGGCGGTCATGGCCGTCATGCGGGCGGAATGCTCGCCCGTGCGCGCCTCGAGCAGCGCCGCATGGACCGTGTTTTTGAGCGTCATATCCGTAAGCGTCCGGAGCAGGCTCTCCCGGTCCGGCTCAAAGATATACTTTTTCTCCGCTTCCTTCTCCGGCGGCTCGACCGCCATGGGGAGCAGGGTCTGCGTGCCGGGGCTCTGCTGCAGTACGGAGCGGAAGCGCTGGTAGACCAGCACGACCTCGTCCGCCTCGCCGCCCGTATAGAGCCCGCGCAGATAAGCGGTGAGCTCTTCGGCCTCCTTCGCGTCCGGCGCGTCGCCGATCTCAAAGCTCTCGCGGATGGGGATGTTCGCGCCGGGGATCATGTCCTTCCCCCAGCGGCCGCAGACGACCAGGAACTTTTCCCGCTCCTCCTTCTCCGCCAGCTCCTCCAGGTAGCGCAGCAGAGCGGAGTTGTAGGTGCCGCAGAGGCCGCGGTTGCCCACGATCAGCACATAGCAGACGCGCGCGTTTTCCGCGTGCGGGAGCAGCAGCGGCTCCGTCACGGGCATGCCCTGCGCCACGCGGCCGAGCATCTCAGCGCAGCGCGCGGCGTAGTCCCGCAGGGAGCTGAAGGCGCTCTGGGTACGGCGAAGCTTGGCGCCCGCCACCATTTTCATGGATTTTGTGATCTGCTGGGTGTTTTCCACACTCCTGATGCGCGTGCGGATGGCGCGCAGATTCGCCATACAATCACTTCCTTGTCGTCAGAAGAAGCTCACTCCATTCCGCTTCCATGGTTTGCGTAAGAGCCATGAAAGCTCCATATCCGTGATATCCTTCTTCCTCTCACCCGCAAACCCGCTGGCGCTGGGCTTTGCGGGTGCAGACGCACACGTGCAGGGACTTCCTTTGTGCCCTGCGTTTCTCAAAACTCACGACTCAAAACTCAAAACTTATTCGAAACTCTCCGCGTATTCCTCGACCACCAGACGCAGGGCCTTGATCTGTCCCTCGTCGAGCTTTTTGCCGCTGTTGATGATGTCGTCCAGGCGCGGCAGGCGCTCGTGCACGAAGGAGAGCAGACCCTTCTCAAAGCGCGCGATGTCTTTGAGCTCCACCTTGTCGGCGTAGCCCTCGTTGACGGCCCAGATGGAGATCACCTGGTCGCAGGCCTCCATGGGGCTGTACTGCGGCTGCTTGAGAAGCTCGGTCATCCGGTCGCCCCGGTGGAGGGTCGCGCGGGTGGTCTTGTCCAGATCGGAGCCGAACTGGGCAAAAGCCGCAAGCTCCCGGTACTGGGCCAGGTCCATGCGCAGCCGCCCGGCCACCTGCTTCATCGCGCCGAGCTGGGCGCTGCCGCCGACACGGCTGACGGAGAGGCCCACGTTCACCGCCGGGCGCACGCCCGCGTTGAAGAGGTCGGACTCCAGGAAGATCTGGCCGTCGGTGATGGAGATGACGTTCGTCGGGATATAGGCGGAGATATCCCCCGCCTGCGTCTCGATCATGGGCAGGGCGGTCATGCTGCCGCCGCCGGCCTCCGGGCTGAGACGTGCCGCGCGCTCCAGAAGACGGGAGTGCAGATAAAACACGTCGCCGGGGTAGGCCTCGCGTCCGGGCGGACGGTGCAGCAGCAGGGAGATCTCGCGGTAGGCGACGGCCTGCTTCGACAGGTCGTCATAGATGATCAGGACGTCTTTGCCCTGATACATGAAGTATTCGCCCATGGCGGCGCCCGCGTAGGGCGCGATGTACAGCATGGGCGCGGACTCGCTCGCGCTGGCGCAGACCACGATCGTGTAGTCCATGGCGCCGTGCTCGCGCAGCCTGGACACCACGCCCGCCACCGTGGACTCCTTCTGTCCGATGGCGACGTAGATACAGATCATGTCCTTGCCCTTCTGGTTGATGATGGTGTCCAGGGCGATGGCAGTCTTGCCGGTCTGGCGGTCTCCGATGATCAGCTCACGCTGGCCGCGCCCGATGGGCACCAGCGCGTCGATGGCCTTAATGCCGGTCTGCATCGGCACGGAGACGCTCTTGCGGTCAATGACGCCGGGAGCCGGGGACTCGATGGGGCGGGTGTTGTGGGTGTTGAGCTCGCCCGCGCCGTCCAGGGGATTGCCCAGCGCGTCCACCACGCGGCCGATCAGCGCGGAACCCACGGGCACCTCGGTGATGCGTCCGGTACGGCGGACCCAGTGGCCCTCCTGCAGATTGTCGTAGTTGCCGAGCAGCACCACGCCGACGTTGTCCTGCTCCAGGTCCATGACCATGCCGCGCAGGCCGCCCTTCATTTCAAGCAGCTCTCCCGCCATCGCGTCCGACACGCCGGACACGCGGCAGATCCCGTCGGACACGCTGATCACGGTACCGATCTGATAGACCTCGGGGTCCTGATTGACCTTGGACAGCTCCCCGCGCAGGGCTTCGATCAGATCCCGATCGGTGCTGTCAAAGGCGGAGAGCTGGTTTTTGGTGCGCTCCAGCAGGCCCGCGACGCTGCCGTCATACACGGTGTCGCCCAGCTGCACCCGTACGCCGCCGATCAGGTCCTCGCGGATCTCGGTCTCGAGTTCGATCTCCGGCTGCTCGCCGGTGTCGGCCAGGACCTTGTCCACAGCGGCGCGGATGCGGGAGAGCTCTTCCTCCTTCAGCGCCTCGCTGCTGCCGATGCGCAGGCGGAGGCTGCCCCGGCTGCGGATGGCGCTCAAATCGCCCGGCGTGATCTGCAGCCTCTCGTCCAGACGGGAGATAAACTGTGTTGTCATGCGCTCGCGGGCTGCGGCGTTTTCCGGACGCGCGATCTGTTCGGCCGCGGCGGCGGTGATCTCCCCGGCGGCCTTCTGGTTGACCAGGATGCGCTGATGATGGGCAAGCCTGCGCAGATCCTTATGGGCGTCCAGGGCGATCTTGTCGATCTCCTTCTTTTCCTGCTCGCGCGCGGCGCGGTGGATGTCCTCCACGCTGGCGCGGG
Source organism: Oscillospiraceae bacterium (assembly GCA_902778285.1). Classification (GTDB taxonomy): domain Bacteria; phylum Bacillota; class Clostridia; order Oscillospirales; family Oscillospiraceae; genus Limivicinus. Next base: position 34,447 of record CACYXC010000035.1, read on the forward strand.
CCTGGCGCAGGATCTCCTCCCGTTCGGATTCGCCCTTCGCGTTCTCGCCCTCGATGCCGTCGAGCAGCTTTTTCGCGTTTTCACGGGATGCCGCAGACTTCTCCAAATCGCCGCTCACCTTCTCGCGGTGCGCCCGGATGGCATTGGCGACGATCTTGCGGCCGATCAGATACAGGCCGACGGCCAGGATCGCAAAGTTGATGAGTCCGTATACAATGTTCCAGCCATGCATGTCCGGTCATCCCTCCTTCCTGTAATGCTCTGTCATGTGCTCACTCCTCTTGCCCCAGGATCCGGGCGGAGAGGAGCGCAGAGAGTTCGCCGCTGCTCTGCCGCAGCAACGCCTCCTCCTGCTCGTTCTGCTTTTCCAGGCGCGCTTCGCCCTCGCGCAGATCGCCGGCCGCCTGAGAACGGGCTGCCTTCAGCTGCTCAAGGCGGTGCTGCTCATCCTCGGCCTCCGCCTCAGAGAGGATGCGGTTGGCCGCAAGGCGGCTCTCCGCCTTGTCGGCGGCGATGCGGTCCCAGTTTTCCCGGACAGTGGCTTGGGCCTCTTTTTCCTCGTTCAGGCCCGCGTCGATCTTCGCCTGGCGCTCATCCAGCAGCTTGCCCACCGGGCCGAACAGAAAGCGTTTGAGCACGAAATAGAGAAGGAAGAAGTTGATGATCGTCCATATGAGCTCGGAAATGTTGATGCTTAACATGGACTTCTCCTCCTGTCCTTGTCTTGTCAGATCTTGCCGACCAGCATGAAGGCGACCAGCATGCCGTAGATGGTCAGCGCTTCCATCAGAGCCAGGGAGAGGATCAGGGAGCCGCGGATGTCGCCGGCGGCCTCGGGCTGACGGGCGATGGCGTCCATCGCGTGGGAAGCGGTCTTGCCCTGGGCCAGGGCGGTAAAGGAAGCGGTGACGCACAGAACGAGTGCGGCGGCGATAGCAATGATTCCGGATGCCATAAAAAAGTCCTCCTAAAAATGTTTTCTTTTGTATTTTTTATTCTTCAGCTTCAAGCGCTTCCGAAATGTAGATCGAAAGCAGCATGGTAAAGACGATCGCCTGCAGAAGGCAGAAGATCAGGCTCAGCACCTGCATGATGAGCGGTGCGCCGATGGGGAAGATCTCATAGAGCTGCTCGGTCACGGTCTCCTCGCCGTACATGTTGCCATAGAGTCGCAGAGCCAGGGACATGGGGCGGATAAACTGCTCGATCAGGTTCAGCGGCAGCATCAGCACCACGAGGATCAAGGGCTTGGCAAAGCTCGCAAGATAGTGCCCCAGACCGCGCTCCCGGATGCCGATGACATGGGTCGTGAAGAAGGCGATGACGCCCAGCCCCGCCGTCACCGACAGGCAGGCCGTCGGCACCGCAAAGCCCTTCAGGCGGCCCGCGCCGGGCAGCAGCCCGGAGTAGTTGCAGACAATGATGAAGACAAAGAACGTGCCGAGGATCGGGAAGTACTTGCGTGTATGCTCTTTGCCGAGCGTCCCCTCAAAAAAGTTGCGCAGGGCGCCGACCGCCATCTCCGCACCGGTCTGCAGAGGTCCGGGGACCTCCTTGAGATTGCGCGTGGCCAAAAAGCTTACCAGAGCAAGCACCGCGATGATCGCCCACATGGCGGTGACCGTGCTCGTCACCTCCAGCGGCCCGATGCGAAACAGCACATTGGTGGCTTCTTCCATAGTATCACCTCTGTTGTTTCAAATACCTTTTTATTATACCTTATTTTCTCCCCAAAGGGAAGCCTTGTTTTTCAAGAAATCCCCTCTCCGTCCGGCGCTTGCTTTTTCTCGGGCAGGATGGTATGCTTTTTTCGAAATTGCACAGGGAGGGCAGAGCGATGGACGACTTCAGGCCCGGGCGCTACCGCCATTTCAAGGGAAAAGAATACGAACTGATCTGCACCGCCCGCCACTCCGAGACGGAGGAGCTCATGGTGGTCTACCGCGCGCTCTACGGCGAGGGCGGGATCTGGGTGCGCCCCGCCGCCATGTGGAACGAGGAGATCGAGCGGGACGGGCGGCGCTTTCGCCGCTTTACCTACATGGGAGACGAGGCATGAGACTGAACCTGAACCAGAGCGCCTTTGTGGAGCTTGACGTGCACAACATGACAAAGACCCAGGCCGTCACGGCGCTGGACGACGCGCTGCGCCGGGCGGGGAGCGGGGTCTACCGCCTGAAGGTGATCCACGGTTACCACGGCGGGACAGTGCTGCGAGACGCGGTGCGGGCTCACGCGGCGAAGCATCCGAAGGTGCTGCGCGTGGAGCTGGGGCTCAACCCGGGCGAGACCGACCTGATCCTGCGGGAGCTGTGAGCATGGAAGACAGGGCAATACTGCAAAAAGCCTCGGCGCTGCTGATCGAGTGGTACGCCGCGAGCCGCCGGGTCCTGCCCTGGCGGCAGTCCCCCACGCCCTACCATGTCTGGATCTCGGAGATCATGCTGCAGCAGACGCGCATCGAGGCCGTGATCCCCTACTATGAGCGTTTTCTGAAGGAGCTGCCGGACGTTGCGGCGCTGGCCGCGGTCGACGAGGACCGGCTGCTGAAGCTCTGGGAGGGGCTGGGCTACTACAGCCGCGCCCGCAACCTGCGCAGGGCGGCAAAACAGATCATGGACGAATACGGCGGCGAGCTGCCGCGAAAAGCCGCGGAGCTGAAAAAGCTGCCCGGTATCGGGGACTATACCGCCGGGGCCGTCGCCTCCGTCGCCTACGGCGAGCCGGAGCCCGCCGTGGACGGAAACGTGCTGCGCGTGCTCTCGCGTCTGCTGGCCTTTGAGGACGACATCATGGAGCAGAAGACCCGCCGCCGGGTCACGGAGCAGCTGCGCACGGTCTACCCCGCCGGGGCGGACGCGGCGCTGCTGACCGAGGGGATCATGGAGCTGGGCGAGACCGTGTGCATCCCCAACGGGGAGGCCCGCTGCGGCGTATGCCCGCTGCGCACGCTCTGCCGCGCGCGTCAGACGGATTCGGTCGAGCGCTACCCCGTCAAGGCCCCGCCGCGGGCGCGGCGCATTGAGGAGCGCACGGTGCTGCTGCTGCGCTGCGGAGACCGCTGGGCGATCCGCCGCCGCCCGGACCGCGGGCTTCTGGCGGGACTGTGGGAGTTCCCGGGCGAGTCCGGCGCCCTCACCGCGCAGGAGGCTGCCGCGCGCGTCCCCGGCGCGCTGCGCTGTACCCCCTGCGGGGAGGCGGTTCACGTCTTTACCCATGTGGAGTGGCACATGCGCGGCTATGTGATCGACTGTGCCGCGCCGCTGCCCGATTATCGCTGGGCGAGCGCAGACGAGCTGCGGGAGGGCTTTTCCATCCCCACCGCGCTGCGATACTATCAGACGGTCCTGGAATCGTTTTCAAAGGAGGACTGCAGATGAAAAAAGAATCCCCGTCCATGGACGCCTGGCTGCGCGAGGCCAAGGCCTCGCCCGAGGCCGCGAACTGCGGCATGTTTCTGGTGCACAACGGCGTCGTGCGGCAGACAGCGCGCGCGAAGGTGCGCAGCGGTGTGAAAGACGCCGCCCCGGTTTGCGGCATGCGCTTCGGCTATGACGCCGAAAAGGCCGCGGCCGCCGTCGAGGAGACGAAGGCGCTGGCGGGCATCCGCTATGTCCGCGTCTGGCTCAACGAGGGCGAGCTCGATGTGGGGGACGACATCATGTTCGTCCTCGTCGGGGGCGATATCCGCCCGCATGTGGTCGACGCGCTGCAGTTTTTAGTGGGCAGGCTGAAAAATGATTGCGTCAGCGAGATCGAGATCGGCGAGGGCTGAGGATTTACGAAAGGAAGAGAGAGAATGAAGAGGACACTTGCATTTTTCTGCGCTCTGCTCCTGGTCTTTGCCGTGATGAGCGCGCCGGCCTCCGCCGCCGGGCAGTGGAAAGACATCATGAGCGTGCTCTGCGTCCCGGGCTGCACCGTTGCCCTGCGCATGGACGGCACGATCCTCTATGCCGGCGATCCCTCCTTCCCCGCCTCCCGCGAGACGCAGGGCTGGTCGGAGGTCGAGTGGATCGAGACGCAGGAGAGCGGCAGATATCTGGTCGGTCATACCGCCGACGGCCGGGTGTTCCTGAGCCTGCTGCAGGACCCGGACGAGCAGTACGGCACGGTGTTCGACCAGGGCGACATCTCCGGCTGGAGCGACGTGTGGAAGGTCGTCATCAAGAACTGCCTGTGCCTCGGCCTGCGATATGACGGGCGCTTCTATACGGTATCCATCGGCGATGAGGCCTACGATGCGGCCAGCATTGCCTGCAGCTGGACGCAGCCGCTTGCGGACATCGACACGGACGGCTATGGCCTGATCGTCGGGCTGCTGGACGATGGGGCCGTCCTCGCGACCGACACACAGTTCCTGCTTGACAGCAGCGGATACTGGGGCGCGGGCTCCGTCAGCATGTCCGACCGGCGGCAGGTCAGCGCGATCTATTGCAGCGGCTGCGGCATCTATGCCATCCGACCCGACACCGTACTTGGGCAGAACCGCGCCGGCTGGAATAATGTCGAGAGCCTGTATATCGCGCCGGACTCCATGTTCGGCCTGCGCCGGGACGGCATGGTCGCCGCGAATTTTGAGGACGAGTACTACCGCGGCGACTATCGTCTGCAGCAGGTCGGAAGCTGGCGGGACATTGTCGAGCTCGGCTTTGACGGCCTCTGGCGCTATGTGCCGGTCGGCCTGCGCGGCGACGGCACGATCGCCGCCGTCACCACCTTCGACGGCGTCGAGCCATACGGAGAATGGGATTTCAGCGGCTGGTCCGGCGTGTGCGAGCTCTTCAGCGGCTCCGACTACACCATCGGCCTGCGCGAAGACGGGACGCTCCTCGTCACCGGCGGCGAGTTTGGTACCGTGGACTACCTGCGGCAGCTTGCCGGCTGGCGCGACGTGCAGAGGATCTATCCCGCGCAGGGAGAATACACCGACCACATCGTCGCGCTCCTTTGGGACGGGACATTGCTCGCCGCGGGCGACAACAGCCGCGGCCAGTGCAGCGTGAACTGATACCGCGCCCGCCGGGGCGGCGGCCTTGTCGATCGGAGGCCGCCGCCCCGTTTTTTTGTCTGCGCCGAAAAAATGCATGTTTCGGATTTACACGGGGCATCTATTGTGATAAAATTATCATTGCGTCTGATATATATTTTTCTGAAAGGAAGGATGTACATGAAGAAAACATTAGCCATGCTGCTCTGCCTGGTCATGCTGCTGTCGACCGTTGGCGCGGCCGCCTTTGCCGAAGGGACCTACACCCCCGGCACCTATGTCGGCGAGGCCGAAGGCATGGGCAAGGTCATCGTCACGCTGACGGTGGATGAGAACGGCATCACCGGCGCGCAGCTCGACACCTCCGGCGAGACCGCCGCGATCGGCGGCGCGCACGATGAGGAGTTCATCGCGCAGCTGATGGAGAAGGGCGCCGAGATTGACGGCATTGCCGGCGCGTCCATCACCAGCCACGCCATCCGTATCGCAGCCGGAAAGGCCCTGGCCCAGGCTGTCGGCGCCGAGGGCGGCGAGAAGACCCCCGTGGCCGACGGCACCTACAACGCCAAGGCCCCGTCCTACGGCGTCATGAAGGAGATGGAGCTTGCCGTCACCTTCGAAAACAACGCCATCACCGGCATTGAGACCGTCTGCGCCGGCTCCGCCACGCAGGCCGACGAGGATGAGTACAGCCCGATCTACAAGACGGTCGAGGACTTCCTCTTCCCGCGCATCATCGAGGCGCAGAGCCTGGGCGTCGACAACATCACCGGCGCCACCGTCTCCTCCAACGCGGCCAAGACCATCATCGCCAAGATCATTGACGAAAACGGCGGCAATTCCGACGAGTGGTACACCGACATCCCGAAGAGCGACGCCGTCGTGGAGCTCAAGGACTATGACGTGATCGTGGTCGGCCTCGGCGCCTCCGGCATGGCCTCATACATCAGTGCGGCCGAGAACGGCGCGACCGTCTTCGGCATGGAGGCCGCTGCCAAGGTCGGCGGCAACGGCACCAACACCGCGGGCCCCCTCGGCGTCAACCCGCCCCATCAGGTGGAGAACAACGGCGGCGAGCCCTACGTGGACCCCGACGAGCTGTTCGAGGCCTGGATGGAGTACACCGACGGCGACGCCAAGGAGGAGATCGTCCGCCTCTTCATTGAGGAGTCCGGTCAGACCCTCGCCTGGCTTGCCGACAACTGGGGCTTCCAGTTCCTGCCCGGCATGTTCGCCTTCTATGACTATCACGGCTGGCCCCTGTGGACCATGTACATGGACAAGGACAACGCCTACAACAACGCCCTGACCGCGGCCAAGGCGATGAATGAGAAGAACGACTACGTGACGGAGCTCACCGCCAAATCCCTCATCCTCGACGAGGAGGGCAATGTGATCGGCGTGGAGGCCGAGTACTACGACGGCACCGTCTACAAGGTCTACGGCGACTCCGTGATCATCGCCTCCGGCGGCTACATCGGCAACGCCGAGATGACGCAGGAGTACACCGGCGCCGTGTGGCACACCAAGGGCATGACCCAGTGCGACGGCTTCGGCATCCGTGAGTGCCTCAGGCTCGGCGGCGCGCTGTACAACCCGGACGTGGCGGTGGAAGACCACATCGCCGCGCTCGACACCATCATCCGCTCCGACGATTACTCCAACGACGACAAGAGCATCCTGACCTCTCTGGTGCAGGATCTCAACTACCAGCTCATCGACTCGAAGGGCGAGAGCTTCGACGGCAACTACAATGGCCTGGGCATCTCCTTCAACGCCTGGGAGGCCGGCGCCAACTACTACGTCCTCATCAATGAGGAGGAGTACAACTCCATCAAGGAAAACGGCCTGATCGCCTTCATCGCCCCGATGTTCTTCGGTCAGGGCGGCAGCTATGAGGAGGGCACTCCCGTCTCGAACCTCGACGAGATCATGGCCATGGGCCAGGCCTTCAACGACGTGTTCATCGCCGACTCTCTCGAGGATCTGGGCAATCAGCTCGGCTTTGAGATCAAGCTCGACGACGTGCACGGCCAGACCGAGGGCAAGATCTGGGCCATCAAGGGCGCCGCTTATGTCTACAGCACCTGCGGCGGCATGGACGTCGACACCAACATCAACCTCCTCAAGGAGGACGGCACGCCCGTCGAGAACGTCTACGTGGTCGGCAACGAGTCTCTGGGCACGCTCAACGAGTCCAACAAGGCCTACGTCACCTACGGCGGCTGCGCGCAGGGCTGGTCCCTGACCTCCGGCCGTCTGGCGGGCGCCAACGCCGCGGCGAAGTTCGCCGGCTGAGGCAAAATCCCCTGACCACACATCCCCGGCATCATAAAAGCAGGTCCCGCCTCGGCGGGACCTGCTCAAGCTGTCGACAAAGTGTCGACAGCTTGAGAGGCAAAAATGGGAACTTCCGAAAAAGCTCCCATTTTTGCACAGATTGTACCGCGAAAGGGGATTGTATGGGTTTGTCTACAGTCTGAGCAGGTCCCGCTGATGCGGGACCTGCTTTTCGTCGCAGATCTATCGCGGAGATTATCATAGATGATTTGAAACCGATGTTGCTTTTTGTCGTATATAGGGGTGAGAGCTCTCATACGAAAACGCGATGATACGGTCAGGCTTTCTCCGGGCATGTCGGGTTTTCGTAAAAAACAAAGGAGGTTCAGTATGGAAGACGGACAAATAGTTGATCTGTACTGGCAGCGTTCCGACCTGGCCATATCGGAAACGAATCGGAAATACGGCAGATACTGCCACAGCATCGCCTATCACATTTGCGGTCTGGACGAGGACGCGGAGGAGTGCGTCAACGACACCTGGCTGCGCGCCTGGAACCTGATGCCCGATCAGCGCCCCGGCGCCCTGTCGGCATTTCTCGGCCGTATCACCCGAAATCTCGCCCTTGACCGCATCAAGGCGAAAAACAGACAAAAGCGCGGCGGAGGCGAAGCGCTTCTTGCCCTGGACGAACTGGAAGAGTGCATCCCCGGCGGGACGAACCCGGAGCAGGTTCTGGAGGAAAAAGAGCTGGCAAACGCCATCGGCAGCTTTGTTTCCGACCTGCAGCAGACGGAGAAGGTCATTTTTGTGCTGCGATACTTCTATGTGGCACCCATCGAGGAAATTGCGGAAAGGCTGCAATGCAGCAAGGCGAAAATCAAAAGCAGCCTGTTTCGCACACGAAACAAACTGCGGGTTTTCCTGCAGGAGGAGGGCTTATGTACAGTGCGCTAACGCTTCTGCGCGCCATGAACGGCATTCATGAGGAGGATGTGATCATGGCCGGAAAAATCTATTATCAACAGAAAAAGCGCGGAAACGCGCGGAAAATCATTCAGTTGACGCTGCTGGCGGCAGTGCTGGTGAGCCTGCTGTCCGTTGCGGCCTACGCCTCGGGCTTTCTCGGCTCACGGGCGATCGTGATCCCGGAGACCGCGGCGGAAGCAATCGAAACCGCCGTCCCCGCCGCACAGCCGCAGGCAATGCTGGAGGAGACGGAAAACAGCAAGGCGCTTGTATCCCTCTCGCAGCCGCAGGCCGTGCCCGAGGAGCTGGACGGCGCGGTCCGGGAAAAGGTGGAAAACGCCCGGGCGGCCTGGGACGAGTGGCAGAGCTGGCGGAAAGAAAACCTGCCGCAGATGCCGGAGGTCTTCTCCCCAGTGGAGGGCGCCGCGATCGTAAACTATGTGGACAACGGGGACGGGAGCGCCACGGTCTCCTACTACGGAAAGGACGCACTTGAGCTGATGCAGCCCGGAACGGACGGCGGGGAGCCGGATTTCTCCGCCGCGACGCCGATCGAAATCCGCACCGCGACGGCAGAGGAAATGGCGCAGCGCGAAAAGTGGCTTGAATACGCTGGGCTCAGCTACGGCGACTACGACTTCAACTATGACATTCACACCGCCGAGGAGGCTGCCAGGCTGGAGGAGATCGCCGCCAAATACGGCCTGTCTCTGCGCAAACGCAGCACGCTCCTCTGGAGCAGGGAGACTGTCGAAGAAACCGATGCGGAGATGAACGCAAAATACGGGACCGATCTGCACACCGACACCAGCGACCCGCGTTTTCTCAGCAATCGCGAGCTCTGCGAGCGCGTTTCGGAAAACGCCTGTCACGGGAGCCTGTTCCGCGAGATCCCGCGCGGCTTTGACAAGGTCTACTATTTCGACGAGGGCAGCTTCTGCGTCAGCTACGATCAGGAACTCTCTGACGGACGGCGCCTGCGCTGCTACGGCTACAACTCCATGTATGCGACGCTCTCCAGCGGCCGCGAGGTGGTGACGCAGATCGAAGATCCGGAGAGCTTCCCGGTCAGGACGCACACCGCGCCGGACGGCACGGAGCTGACGATCCTGCAGAAGGACAACGAGGCCTTCCTGTATGTCTACCTCCCCGACTCCTTCTTTGAGATGCACCTCTGGAGCGAGAACGCGCTTTCCGACGCAGATGTGGACGCCGCCGCAGACAACCTGAACTACAGCAATATCGGCAAATAAAAAAAGAGAAGCACCTGAGCCCGCTGCTCCCGCAGGGAAAAGCGGGCTCCGTTTTTTGTGTGGTAATTCCCGGCGTGCCGGTGTATAATCGTTTTATCATAAACCGCTTGATGCTGCGGGGATGTAGGGAAGGCCCCGGCGAACCGGGAACCGTGAGGACAAAGGCTGTGAACTATAAGGTAATTGACAGAGAGACATACTACCGGAAAGGCGTGTTCCGCCATTTTTCCGAAGACTGCAAATGCTCGACTTCCATGACGGCGAGGATCGACGTTACGGATCTCGCCGCATATTCCAAGAAGACGGGGACAAAGTTTTATATCAACTTCCTGTATATCCTCTCAAAGGTGTTGAATTCCCGCGAAGATTACAGGATGGGATATCTCTGGCAGACGGATGAGCTGATCTGCTATGATGTGATCCATCCGACGCAGTATGTTTTCCATGAGGATACGGAGACCTGCACGCCCGTCTATACGGAATACTGCGAGGACTATGATACGTTTTACGCCCATGCCCTGAACGATGTGGAGCAGGCGAAGAAGACGCGGGAATACGGACTGGATCCGGCGAATCACCCGAATTGGTTTGACGCCTCCTATATCTCATGGCTTTCCTATGACTCTTTGCATATCGAGCTGCCGGACGGCTATCTGTATTTCTCCCCCATTGTCAATTGGGGTAAATATCGGGAGGAAAACGGCAGGCTCGTCATGCCTGTCACCGTCCGATTGAATCACGCGATCGCCGACGGCTATCTGCTTGCGAACGTATTTCGTCTGCTGCAGCGGGAAATCGAGGCGTTCGTAAAGAGGCAGGCGCCGCCGTCGGCGCGCTGAGCCTCCCGGGCGATCTGAGCTCCCTGTATGGGTGATTGACCCTTCTCTGCTTCCCGCTCGCTTATGCGGGGATTCTGTATGACGACCTCGAAAAAAGAGAGAAAGGAACCCGCTTTCACAGAAACAGTTCAAGGCGGTTTGAAACGGCATGGAACGGCAAGGCACTCTGCGAACTGCAGAGTGCCGTTTTTTTAGTGGAAATATCCGTGGTGATGGTGTACTATATTTGAGATACTATATTTGTAGAGGTAATACCTTGGAGCCCTGCTTGGTAAAAACGCGAAACAGAAAGGCCATAGTTGCAAAGGTCTTTTTATTCTTTGTTTTAATACTCATACCTGCAATCTTTCTTGCAGGCTGTTCGACAGATCGGGATAAACCCGCATTTCCTGATCAAGCAGAGCCTCAAGTGTCGGAAAGCACTCCAGTTACAGATCTGCCGTCGGAAAACCAGGACACGTCGGTTAGTGACGTTGTGTTGGTATCACACGAAGCAAATGTTGGTAATCGGCGGCTCACAATAACTGCGTTGGGACTTGAGCGCCAGGATGGAATTGACGGGTGCGGTATCAAAACACTCAACATCTTTGAGGGCAGTGATCTTATTCAAACTATCAACATATCCGAGGCGATAGAACGAGACGGCGTCTCCGGCGCTATTGGCTATGGCTATACGGAAGCGTGGGATAAGGAAAGCTCATTCTATACACAAGACATCAGTTTTGATGGTTATGAGGATCTTGTTGTCATGGGATGGATTCCAAACAATACCACTCCATACTATTGTTATCTTTGGAATACAGACCTTGAGCAGTATGAGTATGCTTTTATGCTGCAGGGACTAAGCATAGATACCGTTAACAAGGAGATCATTTCAGAATATCGATACTCCGGCGAAAATTATGAATATCGATATGATCATTACCGTTTTAATGATGATGGAGAATTGGTTCTTGTAGATCGAGTCGTTAATACACAGTGACCTTCAAAACCGCGCAAGGCACTCTGCGAGCTGCAGAGTGCCGCAAGCTGTCGACAAAGTGTCGACAGCTTGAAAATCAAAAATGACAACTCCCCAAAAAGTTCTCATTTTTGAGTATATCAATCGCGAGAGGGAATAACCA
>CACYXC010000036.1 GCA_902778285.1 Oscillospiraceae bacterium
TTTTTGAGAATATCAAACGCGAGAGGGAATACCCAATCCCCTCTCGCGCTCTCCCCATGCAAGTCCGACTTGCTCTGTATAGGTTTGTCTACAGTCTGAACGGCCGCCTGATCGGCGGCCGTTCAGACAGATGAAATCTTTGTTCAACGGGGCAGCAGGTCGTGCTCGAACCAGCAGCAGTCCGCCTGCGCCCGTCTGGCCTCCTCGGGGTTGAGGTCCATAAGATACAGGCCCTCCATGGAACCTGCCTTGAAATCGATCCGGCTGTCCGGCGCCACCAGAATGGACTGGCCGGAGAAGCGGAGCTCCCCTTCCTGCCCGACACGGTTGCACATGGCCACGAAGCAGCGGTTCTGCACCGCGAGGCCGCGAACCTCCATCTCGAACAGGCCCATGTTCTCCGTCGTCAGATTGGCCGTGGGGATGATGACCAGCTCCGCCCCCTGCCGCGCGCAGCTGCGCACGCCGTCGGGCACATGCCGGTCAAAGCAGATCACGATGCCCACCCGGCCGCAGGGCAGATCATAGACCTGAAAGCCCGTGTCCGACGGCGTATAATAATCCTGCTCCCAGAAGTTCTCCGTCTGCGGGATGTGCACCATCTTGCTGACGCCGAGGATCTCGCCGTCGCCGTCGATCATCAGGGAGGCGTCGTAGGGCTTCCCGTTCTCCGACAGGTACACGTTGGGGCTGACGCAGAGCCCCAGCTCCCGGGCCTTGTCCCGGATCGCCGTGATCTCCGGCCCGTCGGCCGTCACGAGCCAGCGGGAGGCGTCCTCCCCTCTCTTTGCCGCGAAAAAGGGCGAGAGCTGCACCTCCGGGAAGAAGATCAGCTCCGCGTCCAGCGCCGCCGCCCGCTCCATCAGGAGCAGGGTCTTCGCCAGATTCTCCTCGATCGTGGGTCCCATGCGCATCTGCGCCATTGCGATCTTCACTCGGCGTCCCCCCTTTTTCTTTTTTCCAGATTAGCACAGATGGCGAAGCAAGTAAACAGTTTTCGTTCGAAAACGCATGATATAAGAAATCACTCAAAAAGGCATTGACTTTACTTCTTTGCGGTGGTAAAGTATACTCAAACCGATGAGCAAGAGGAGTAACCCGGCGATCCAAAGGCACAGAGAGCCGCTGCTGGTGGGAATGCGGTACGGCGGTGCCGGGCGAATGGTCTTGCGAGGGCGAACAGAACGGGCGCAAGCCTCAGTATGGGAGACGGAGTTGGCCGTCCGTTAACATAGGGCCGGCGCGTGTTGGCGCGCTTGAGTGGGTGCATGGCACCAAGCCGGGTGGTACCGCAGGAGTTTTGGCTCTTGTCCCTGCAAAACATTTGCAGAGGCAGGAGTTTTTTGTTTGCCTCTGACATCAGAAAAAAGGAGCGATCCCCATGAGTCAGCAGAACATCCCCTACAAAATCTATCTCTCCGAAAACGAGATCCCGACCAAATGGTACAACCTCCGCGCGGACATGAAGAACAAGCCCGCGCCCCTGCTCAATCCCGGCACCGGCCAGCCCCTGACCGCCGAGGAGATGAGCGGCATCTTCTGTGAGGAGCTGGTGAAGCAGGAGCTGGACAACGACACCGCTTTCTTCGACATCCCGCAGGAGATCGTGGATTTCTACAAGATGTACCGTCCCTCTCCGCTGGTGCGCGCCTACTGTCTGGAGGAGAAGCTGGGCACGCCCGCGAAGATCTACTACAAGTTTGAGGGCAACAACACCAGCGGCAGCCACAAGCTCAACTCCGCCATCGCCCAGGCCTACTATGCCAAGAAGCAGGGGCTGAAGGGCGTCACCACCGAGACCGGCGCCGGCCAGTGGGGCACAGCCCTATCCATGGCCTGCGCCTATCTCGGCCTCGACTGCAAGGTCTATATGGTCAAGGTCAGCTACGAGCAGAAGCCCTTCCGCCGCGAGGTCATGCGCACCTACGGGGCGAGCGTGGTGCCCTCCCCCTCCATGGAGACCGAGGTCGGCCGGAAGATCCTGGCCGCCCATCCGGGCACCACGGGTTCGCTCGGCTGCGCCATCTCCGAGGCCGTGGAGGTCGCCGTGACCCATCCCGGCTACCGCTATGTGCTGGGCAGCGTCCTCAACCAGGTGCTGCTCCATCAGTCGATCATCGGTCTGGAGGCGAAGGCCGCGCTGGACAAGATCGGCGTCAAGCCGGATATGATCATCGGCTGCGCCGGCGGCGGCTCCAACCTCGGCGGTCTGATCGCCCCCTTCATGGGCGAGAAGATGCGCGGAGAGCAGGACTACCGCATCATCGCGGTGGAGCCCGCCTCCTGCCCGAGCTTTACCCGCGGCAAATTCGCCTACGACTTCTGCGACACCGGCATGATCTGCCCCCTCGCCAAGATGTACACGCTCGGAAGCGGCTTCATCCCCTCCCCGAACCACGCGGGCGGCCTGCGCTTCCACGGCATGTCCACCATCCTGAGCCAGCTCTACCACGACGGGCTGATGGAGGCCCGGGCCGTGGAGCAGACCGCGGTCTTCGAGGCGGCGGAGCTCTTTGCCCGCTGCGAGGGCATCCTGCCCGCGCCGGAGAGCAGCCACGCCATCAAGGCCGCCATCGACGAGGCTATGCTCTGCAAGGAGACCGGGGAGGAGAAGACGATCCTCTTTGGCCTTACCGGCACCGGCTACTTCGATCTGGTCGCCTACCAGAAGTTCAACGACGGCGAGATGAGCGACTACATCCCGACTGACGAGGATCTGGCCGCAGGCTTCGCCGCGCTGCCCAAGGTCCCCGGGCAGGATTGAAGGTGTCGACAAAGCCGACACCTTCTCAAATGGAACCCACTTCGTTGGGCTTCCATTTGAATTACTCGCGCTTATCGCAGCGTCAGAAGAAGCTCGCTGTACTCCGTTTCCGTCAAGCGTGACGAAAACTGCGTTCCGCTCCCTCCTTCTTCCTTACCAAATGCAAAGCATCTGCTTTGCATTTGAGAGGAAAACGAAAGGAACAGATATGGAGCTTTCGCTATTCAGCGGAAGCGAAATGGAGTGAGTTTCGTTTGACGACGGCGCGAGGGCGGCGCACTGCGACCGCCTCAGGGTGTTTTTGTCGTGGCGAAGCTACGACAAAAACAATTGAAAAAATAGCCCGCTGTATGAAAAGGAGGAGCTTTGGCTCCTCCTTTTCTCCCTTCTTCTTGACAAACCCCGGGAATTGCGCTTTACTTAAACAAGTAATGAGCAAGTGAGGTGCCGATATGAACATTGTCTGCCTGGATATGGAGGGCGTGCTGACGCCGGAGATCTGGATCGCCTTTTCCGAGGCCAGCGGTATCCCCGAGCTGCGCCGCACCACGCGGGACGAGCCGGATTACGACAAGCTCATGCGCTGGCGGCTGGGCATTTTGAAGGAGCACGGGCTGGGCCTGAAGGAGATCCAGGCCACGATCGCAGCGATCGACCCCCTGCCCGGCGCGAAGGAATTCATGGACGAGCTGCGCTCGATCACCCAGGCCGTCATCCTCAGCGACACCTTCAGCCAGTTTGCGCAGCCGCTGATGAAGAAGCTGGGCTGGCCCACACTGCTGTGCAACGAGCTGGTCGTCGCCCCCGACGGGGAGATCACGGGCTTCCGCCTGCGCTGTGAGAACACGAAGCTCTCCACCGTGAAGGCTCTCCAGTCCGTCGGTTTTGACACCATCGCCGCGGGCGACAGCTTCAACGATCTGGCCATGATCCGCGCGAGCAAGGCGGGTATCCTCTTCCGCTCCACCGAGGCCATCAAGGCAGCCAACCCCGACCTCCCTGCCGTGGAGGAATTCGACGATCTGCTGCGGCTCATCAGGGAGAATCTGTAATGAGCGCTTAGCGCTTAGTTGTTAGCTGTTAGCGACTGATGTCTGGCGTGGATAAAAAAAACGGATTGCAAAGCTCGGCTATTGCTTTGCAATCCGTTCTCTTTTTTCAAACGCTTCGCTATCTGCTAGGCGCTATTAGCTAAGTGCTTGGCGCTATTCCAGCCCATAGGGCCAGCCGATCAGGCTGCCGAGGTCATAGACGCGCGTATAGCCGAAATCGGCCAGCTTGTGCGCCGCGACATTGCTCCGATAGCCGGAGCGGCAGTAGACCAGCACCGGCGTATCCGGGTCGGGGATCGCCTCCATGGCGGTCTCGTCCGTCAGCTCGTCCACCGGCAGCAGCACCGCGTCCACCGCGTGGCCGGTGATGTATTCCTCCTCCTCCCGCACGTCCAGCAGGACGCAGGCGGGCTCGGAGTCCAGCAGTTCCTTTGCCTCGGCAAAGGAGATCCTTGTGATCATCTTATCCGACCTCGTAAGAGTTTTTTTCCAGAATGCGGGCGAAGTCCTCCAGGCCGGCGCGGTCCTCCTCCGTAAAGCGGCCGGTTTTCGGGCTGTCGATATCCAGCACGCCGACGACCTCGCCGGCGCGGTGCAGCGGCACCACGATCTCCGAGTTGGAGGCGCTGTCGCAGGCGATGTGCCCCGGGAACTCGTGCACGTCATACACAAGCTGGGTCTTGTCCAGCGCGGCGGCCGTGCCGCATACGCCGCGGCCTACCGGGATCTCGATGCAGGCGACCTTGCCCTGGAAGGGGCCGAGCACCAGCCGCCCCGCCTCCATACGGTAAAAGCCCGCCCAGTTGATGTCCTCCAGGCTCTCCCAGAGGAGCGCCGAGGCGTTGGCGAGATTTGCGATCTCGTGCGGCACGCCCCCGGTCAGCGCCTGCAGGCGCGTGTTCAGTTCCTTGTAATCGGTCATGGTGTCATCCTCTTTTTTGGGCGGTCTGTTTCGGCCGCATATCGGGCTGTTCAAACATCAAAACGACGCCCCCTGATGTAGTGCTTTTATTGACCTACATCAGGGGGCTTTTGTCTGCTTTGCGTTGATCCGGTTCCTGTTCAGGGCATCTGCGTCCGTCCCTGCAGGACGGATCTCAGCGGAACCAGATAAACTGGGCGAACAGGAGGAACAGCGTCAGGCCGGCGCACATGACCCCCACGACCAGCAGAGCCGCCTTGAGCGCCCCCCAGGTGGCGTAGCGGGTCTCCTCGGGGCTGAGCTGCGCGCGCGGAGCGTCCGGGGACGCCTCGTCCGTCCGCTCGTCAGGCCTGTCGGAAGGCTTGTACCAGGGCATGCCCTCGACATTCATGCTGGCGATCGTGCGCCCGTCGTCTCCCTCCGGGAGATCAATCGGCTTCCTGCTCATAACCGCTCTCGGGGTCGTAAATGTGGCAGGCGACGGTGTGGCCGTTGCCCATGTCCATCGTTCTGGGGGCCTTCTGGCTGCAGACAGCCTTGCAGTTGCGGCAGCGCGTGTGGAATTTGCAGCCGGAGGGCGGATTGGCCGGCGAGGGGATCGTTCCCTCGAGAATGATGCGGTTCATCTTGGCCGTCGGATCCGGCACGGGGATCGCGCTGAACAGCGCCTGCGTGTAGGGGTGGAGCGGATTGGCAAAGATCTCTTCCTTCCCCGCGAACTCGACCATGTTGCCCAGGTACATGACGCCGACGGTATCGGAGATATGCTGCACCACGGACAGGTCATGGCTGATGAAGAGGTAGGTCAGGTTAAATTCCTTCTGCAGGTCCTCCAGGAGATTGATGATCTGCGCCTGAATCGACACGTCCAGTGCGGAGACCGGCTCGTCACAGACGATGAAATCCGGGTTCAGGGCGATGGCGCGCGCGATGCAGATACGCTGACGCTGGCCGCCGGAGAACTCATGCGGATAGCGGTCCTTCTGGTATTCGTGCAGGCCGCAGGCCTTCATGATCCGGGTGACATAGTCGTCCAGCTCGTTATCGGGCACCAGATGATGCTCGCGCACGGCCTCGCCGATGATCTCGCCGACGGGAAGACGCGGGGACAGGCTGGAATAGGGGTCCTGGAAAATGATCTGGATCTTGGGGCGGAAAGCGCGCAGCTCGCGGGAGCTGAGCTGATCGAGGTGGATATTGCCGTTGAAGACCACCTCGCCGCTGGTCTTGGGCGTCAGGTTCAAAAGGGTCTTGCCGACAGTGGTCTTGCCGCAGCCGGACTCGCCCACGAGGCCCATGGTGGTGCCGCGTTTGAGCGTGAAGCTGACGTCCTCCACCGCGTGCACATGGCCGACAACGCGGCTGAACAGGCCGGCCTTGATCGGGAAATACTTGCAGAGGTGCCGGACCTCCAGAACGTTTTCGTTCATTTCGCTCATTCGTCGCCGCCTCCCTTCGTGTCATCATAGTAGCGCCAGCAGCTGACGATGTGGGTATCCGTCACATGGCACTCGGGCGGGTATTTGCCCTGGCAGCGCTCCACGCACTTTTCGCAGCGGTCGCGGAAGTAGCAGTAATCCGGCATGTTGACGGGGTTCGGCACGGAGCCGGGAATGGAATACAGCCGGTCGACGACCTTGTTGATCACGGGCTTGGATTCCATCAGGCCGATGGTGTAGGGGTGGCGCGGATCGAGGAAGACCTCGTTCGCGAGGCCCTTTTCCACCACGCGGCCGGCATACATGACCACCACGTAGTCCGCCATCTCGGCGATGACGCCCAGGTCGTGGGTGATCAGCATGATGGAGGCGTTGATTTCGCCCTTCAGCTTGCGCAGCAGTTCGAGGATCTGCGCCTGAATGGTCACATCCAGCGCAGTGGTCGGCTCGTCGGCGATGATCAGGCGCGGGTTGCAGACCAGCGCCATCGCGATCACGATGCGCTGACGCATGCCGCCGGACAGCTCGTGCGGGTAACGCTCGTAGATGCCCTCGGCATCGGGGATGCCGACCATCTTGATCGCGTCGATGGAGCGCTGCTTGACCTCCTCCTCCGTCATCTCCGGGTTGTGGAGCTTGATGACCTCATCGAGCTGGAAGCCGATGCGGAAGACGGGGTTGAGGCTGGTCATGGGCTCCTGGAAGATCATGGAGACCACGTTGCCGCGGATCGAACGCATGGCGTCGATGGGCATCTTCGCCACATCGTAGGCCTTGTCGCCCAGATTCAGGCGCATCTCGCCGGAGACGACCTGGCCCTGGGGGCGCTGGACGAGCTGCATCAGGGAGAGGCTGGTGACGGATTTGCCGCAGCCGCTCTCGCCGACGATGCCGACCGTCTTGCCCACCGGGACATTGAAGCTCACGCCGTCCACGGCCTTGACCGTACCGACGTCGGTGAAGAAATAGGTGTGCAGATCGTCAAACTCGACGACGTTGCCCTCGTCCTTCATCGTCGTCAGATACTCGGACTCGGGCACGTGCTTGCGGGAGAGGCGCTTGTCGAGCTCGCGGGTGATCTTCGCATTTTCCTTGCTGATCTTCCGCAGCTCTTTGGCGCTGATAAAGTTTGAATTCTTTTTCGCCATCTTCTATCCCTCCCCTCAGCGCTTCATCTTGGGATCGAAGGCGTCGCGCAGACCGTCGCCGACGAAGTTGAAGCCAAGGACCGTCAGCACGATGAGCAGACCGGCGGGGATCCACAGATACCAGCAGTTGGTCATGACATAGATGTTGGACGAGGAGTTGATGATGCTGCCCCAGGAGGCGAGCGGGTACTTGATGCCCAGACCCAGGAAGGACAGCGTGGCCTCGGCCAGGATGATGCTGCCCAGACCCATGGTGGCCTGCACGATCAGCAGAGGCATGACGTTCGGCACCAGATGGCGGAAGATACGGCGGCTGACGGCGATGCCGGTGGCCTCTGTGGCGACCATGAAGTCCTGCTCACGCAGGGAGAGGATCTGGCCGCGGACCACACGGGCCACGCCCGTCCAGCCCATGATGCCCATAATGGCCATCATCATGTACAATCGAACGTAGGGGTCCACCTCAAAGGAGTCCATGATGGCGCCTGCGATGATCATCATCGGATAGTAGGGGATGGAGTTGAACAGGTCGACGAAACGCATCAGCAGAGTATCGACCCAGCCGCCGAAGTAGCCGGAGATGCCGCCGATCACGATGCCGATCAGGTTCTCCAGCAGCATGACCACGAAGCCGACCAGCAGGGAGATGCGGCCGCCGTACATCAGGCGGGTCAGCACGTCCATGCCGTGGTCGTCGGTGCCCAGCCAGTGCTTGGCGCTGGGGGGCGAGTACATGTCGATCAGATAGGTCTCCTGCTCGGTGGAGATGATGTAAGTGTTGCCGCGCATCTGGATGGTGTGCTTCTCGGTCACGCCGTCGGCGTTGACGTACTCAAAGCTTGTCTGCTTGTCGGCGATCGCCTCCGCCGCCGCGGCCTTGTATTCGATGGGCAGGAACACGCCGACATTGACGGAGTTGACGATGACGTTGCTCACGTTCGCGACATAGTCGCCGTTAAGAAGCACGTCGGCGTTGGTCTCATCCTCGATCTCGAGGGTATAGACCGTGCCGTCCACCTCGAACTCGCTCTCGCCCTTGTGCATGGCAGTCTCGCATTCCTTACGGAATTCGAAGCTGGCGACAAGGTCGTTATTCTGCGCGTCGTAGGCGGCAAAGTTGAGCATGCTTGCGAGGCCGACCGGCGACATGCGGTGGAGAACATAGCTCTTTGCTGCGCCCTTGGTGAGGGTGAAGACGCAGTCCTCAGCCTCGAAGCTGGTCTGATTCTTGTTGATGGCCTGCACCGCGGCGTCCGTCACGGCCTTGGAGAGCTCGACGCCCGCGGCCGGTTTCACATCCGCGATCTTTCCCAGGACCGTCACGCTGCCAACTTCCTCGCCCACGGTGAGTACGTAGAAGTTGTCGTCAACCTTGCTCGCAAGGTAGGTGATACCATCCGCCTGGAAGGTGACTTCGGAGGCGGCGGCATTTTTCACCTTGCTGTTGAAGGTGGCGCGGGTCATGGTGGACAGGGGCTTATCGGTCGCGGAGGTAAAGCGGTATTCGGTGTTGACCGCCGCGCCCGCGTATTCCTTGTTGGCCTTATCGACCTTATAGAAGACCTGATCCTGCCGGTAGGGCGAGATGATGCCGCCCAGGAAGGAAAAGGCAAACATGAAAAACAGCGTGCAGATGCCGACGATGGCCAGCTTGTTGCGGATGAAGCGCTTGAAGACCATCATGCCGGGCGAAAGAACCTTTACGCGGCGGCCGTCGTCCAGGCTGAGCTGTTCTTCTTCCTTGTTGATGTTCGTTGTATTCTCACTCATAATGCTCTCCTCCTGCTCGGCTTAATTGACACGCACACGGGGATCGACCACCGCGTACATAATATCGGCCAGCATCAGGCTGATCTGCGTGAGGATCAGACCGAACATGGAATAAAACATGGTAAAGGGCAGATCGCCGGCCACCATGGCGTCATAGGCGATGTAGCCGATGCCGGGGATCTGATAGAGAGTCTCCGTGATCATGGAGCCGGAGAACAGGCTGGGGATCAGATAGCTCATATAGCTGACCAGCGGGATCAGCGTGTTGCGGAAGGCATGGCGGTTGATGACCACGCGCTCCGACAGGCCCTTGGCGCGGGCAGTCCGGATATAGTCGGCGTTGAGGACCTCCAGCATGTTGGTGCGGGTGTAACGCGTCAGGCCGCCGATATTCAGCATGGCCAGCGTCAGCACAGGCAGGAACATGTGATGCATGATATCCAGTACTTTGCGGCCTTGGCTGAGCTGCTGATGATAGCGGCCGACCAGGCCGTAGAGGTCGAACCATCCGAGCTTGACGGCAAATGCGTATTTCAAAACCGTTGCGAGGAAGAAGGTAGGCAGTGAGATGCACAGCATGGCAAACACGGTGATGCCGTAGTCGAATCCGCTGTACTGATGGCGCGCGGCCTGAATGCCCAGCGGAATACAAATGATTACCTCCAGGAAAACGGTGATGATATTCAAAAGGAAAGAGTACCAGATGGTCTCGCCGAACTTCTGCGTGACAGGGATGCCGTACTTCCAGCTCACGCCGAAGTCTCCGCGCAGGACGCCGCCGAACCAGCTCAGAAAGCCGGAAACGACGTTGGTGTTCATATGGTAGGACTCATTGAGCTGATCCAGCCACTCCTGGTACGTAGGGCCGCCGGTTGTGGCGCTGGCGGCGGCACGCTGACGAGCCATGGCCTCAACAAAGCTGGTGGGCATGGCGCGCAGAACGCCGTATACGATGAACGATCCGAGAAATATGATGATGATCGCAAGAAAAACGCGGCGTACAATAAATTTCCACACGGTTGAAGTTCCTCCCGGATTTTTTAAGCTTCCCCGGAAGAGAAAGCTCTATAATAACCGATGCCCCTGGCAGACTCCCGCAAAGCGGGAGTCTGCCAGGGAAAATGAGTTTGCGTATTGGATTCGTCCGCTGTCTTACTTGACAGCATTCATCTCCATAGACTGAACCTCAGCCAGCCAGCCCCAATAAGTGGTGACGTCGGGCGTGACAGTGTCGATGTTGACACGCTCGGTGCTGGCGATGACGATGTTCTGGCGCTGGTAGGCAGGAATCTCAACGGCCCAATCCATGATCTCGTTCAGAGCGGCGGTGTAGACCTCCTTGCGGTAGGACTGGTCAGCGCTCTGGCGAGCGTCCAGAATCAGCTGATCGAGCAGCTCGGACTGGATGTGGTAGTGGTTGGAGTCGGAACCGCCAAGGCCGACGATGTTGGAGCTGTGGTAGACCTGATACATATCCGGGTCGATGGTGGAGCCCCAGGCGGCGCACCACATGTTCTGAGTGCCGGCGTCAAGAGCATCCCACAGGACGTTGGAGTCAGCGGGGTCGTTGATCTTCAGCTCGATGCCGATCTCGGCAAGGCTCTGCTGGGCAGCGGTCAGGATAGCGAAGCAGGGGTGGTCGCCCGTGCCGTCGCCGGGGATGATGACCTCATAGGACAGGGCAGCGCCCTCGGGAGCGGCGGTGAAGACACCGGCGGCCTCGTCGAAGGTGTAGCCGGCGGCCTTCAGGAAGCCGATGGCGGCCTGCTGGGCGGCGGCGTACTTGTCCTCAGCGCTCATGTCCGCAGTGTAGATGGGATTGCCGTCCACATCCACGGAGAAGGCAACGCGGTAGCCCTCGTCGGTGGGCTGGGGAGCGGCCCAGGAGGTGGAGGAGATGGGGTAGTTGATGACAGCAGCGGCGTCGCCGTAGTAGCTGTCGAACGCGGTGTCGCGGTACACGGCCAGAACGGTGGCGAAGGCCTTGCGCAGGTTCTTGGAGGCCTCGGAGCCCGGCTCGCCGGCGACGTTCATGGTGTCGGCGTTCATGCCGATGTAGCCGTAGCCGAGGTTCGCGACGGAGTAGGTGGTGACGACGTCACCGGTGACTTCGTTGTTGCTGTTGAAGGACTGGAGCATCTCGAAGTTGGACTTGCTGCCGGTCATCTCGCCGCCGTCGGCAGCACCGGTCTGGACAGCGCTCGCAACTTCAGCGGCGTTGGTCTCCTTGTACTGGAAGCTCTTGATCTGGGGAGCGCCCAGGTAGTAGTACTCGTTGGCCTCGTAGTAGGCAACGCGGTTCTCATAGGAGACGAACTTGTAGGGGCCGGCGCCCATGGGCTCGGCAATCTTCGCCTGGGCGATGCTCAGGTCGCCGAAGGGATGGCCGAACTGACCGGCCTCGTAGTCGTACTGGGCGGGATCGCCGTAGTAGTGCAGCGGGGTGATGCTCAGGCCGAGGATGGAGTACACGGCGGGAGCGGAGAAGCCCTTGACCTGGACCTCAACGGTGTAGTCGTCCACGCGCTTGATGCCGGAGATGTGGGAAACGCCTTCGCTCATATCGACACCGGCATTGGCGGCGACAGCAGCCATCAGTTCGTTGTTGATTGCGTCAACAGAAGAACCGGTGGCAGATTCACCGGCTGCCAGGTAAGCATCATAGCTGCCGGCATACTTGTTGAAAGCTACCGCGTACAGGTCATCCAGCGTGCAGTCTTCAGGAACTTCAACGCCGGTGGAGAAGCCCCACAGCTCGCCGGCGAGGAAAACCTTCAGGCCGTCGGAGGCGGTGATTTCGTCATAGGTCTTGCCGATCATTTCGGCATACTGCTCGGCATACGCACCGTACACATAGTCAACGATGCCCTGCAGGTCAGCTTTCCAGGCCTCAGTTACGTCAGCGGCATACTTGTCGAAGATTTCCTGAGTGAAAGCGTCGCCTTCAGCAACCGCGTACTCCGCGCCGTTGGCCGCGAAAGCAGCCTTGACAGCTTCAGCAGCGGCGGAAACCTCTTCCACGTTGGCCTCGGGGATCTGGGTGCGGTAAGCCTGCAGGCCCAGGATGTCGTAGCTGGAGAGCGTGGTGGAGCCGTTGTAAGCGGGATCCAGATACACATAGTAGGTGAAGATGACGTCGTCGATGGTGACAGGCTCACCGTCGGAGAACTTGAGGTCCTCGCGCATCTTGTAGGAGTAGGTGGTGATGTCGGTCTCTTCGTCGTAGTTGACGGCCAGATCGCCGGTGCCGTAATAGGTATAGTCCGTTCCGTTGTAGGAGTGGACCTCACCCTCGATACCGTTGTAGACGATGCCGCCGACACGGTCGGTGGTCATCATGCCGATCTGCGTCAGACCAGCCACGTCCTGATCGTACGCGGTGTCGGCGAAGAAGGGGCTGAACTTCTGGGAGAGGGCACTGGTGGCGACGACCAGCGGGGTGTCGTCACCCTCGGCGAATGCAGTGGTCATGCCAAGGCTGAGGACCATGGCCAGTGCAAGCAGCAGGGCTAACAGCTTTTTCATACATTGAACCTCCATAAAAATTCTTTTGCTGGGCTTGAAAAAAAGTGCGGCAAAAGTCATGTCTATTTTAACGAATATGCTCCGTTTTGTCAATTTGTTCGGGGCAGTTTTTTTGTCTGCCCTTTATTTTCTATCAATAATAACCAGCGAGTGCCGCTTTCGGACGGCCTCTCTTGTTTTTTTATACAGAGAATAGTATAATAGATAAAGGAGGTCCGGATCAATGAAGGAACGAAAATACAAAAACGACTGGCGCAGTGAGTTCAGGATAGACCCTGTCACAGGCCGCGAAACGCAGGAGATGATCTATGTCGGGAAATGGTACGTGGCGGAGAACGCCGCTGCCTGTCGGCGGGCGCTGCATTGGGCCTGCGCGGCAAACCTCCTGTTTTTCGTTCTGCTTCTGGTCTATTTCCTGCTGGACTTTCCCGGCGCGACCACGCTCTATGTTTTTGTGCCCGCGGCGATCGCCCTCTTCCCATGGCTGTACTGGCTCATGGGCTGCGCCGCCGCTCTGCACGCGCCTGACAGGCTCACGCGCATCCAGCGCGAGACCGGCATCGGCCGGGTGCTGCGCAGCGCGGTCGGCTGCGCGGTTTTTTCCGGGCTTGCCGTACTGGGCGACTGTGTTTTTCTCTTTCTGGGCGGCGCGGCGCGCGGAGAACTCCCCGGCTTCCCGCTGCTGCTGGCCGCCGCGGCGGTCGCTTTGTTTGCCGCGCTGCGGACCCGCGGCGTGTTTCTTGCTATGATCGAGGAGGACAATGCATGAAATGGTTTTCCAAGTTCCTGATTGCGCTTGCGGTCGTCCTGCTGCTGGGCAGTATCCTGTTTTTTGTCTATCTGCTTAACGCCCGCATGCAGGCGACGGAATACCGCTTTCAGATCGACTCGCTGCTGGCCGCGGCCGAGCTTGCGAACGAGGGGCAGACGCAGACCGATCCCGGGAAGGCCGTGATCGCGGAATACGACGGGCGGCGCATGCTCGTCGTCCCGGGCAACTATACCGCGCTCGCCTATTATCTGGAGCGCGACGCGGTTTCCCCGCTCTTTGGCAGGCCGGACCCGAAAAGCTCGCTGCACATCACGATCCTCGATCTTGCCGAGCTCTATGTCACCCCCACCGGCAAGGCGGGCGACCAGGTGCTGATCTCGCTCAAGGGACAGGATCGGAACATCGTGGTGCATGTGCGCGGCGGCAACGAGTGGGCACAGCTGCTCGAATGCTGCATGGAGGGCACCTATCACGACAGCAATATTCCGCTGGAGCCCTGAGGCCGGGTGGCATATCCGCCGTGAGCCCCGATCTCCCATAAGCAAAACGACACCCCATATATCGGCCGAGGCCGGTATATGGGGTGTCAGACTGTAGGCAAACCCATGCTGCCGAAGTTTGACACGCATGGGGAGAGCGCGAGAGGGGATTGGTTATTCCCTCTCGCGATTGATATACTCAAAAATGAGAACTTTTTCAGCTTGACACCCCATATATCGGCCGAGGCCGGTATATGGGGTGTTCTATATGGTTTTGTTCCGGCAGTGCCGCTACGGGGCGAGGATCTCCTTGAGCGTCAGATCCCGCCCGGTCAGCGGCACGAGCTTGTTCCCGCGGCATTTCGGGCAGCGCAGATCGTTCACGTCCGCCGTGAACTCCTCCCCGCAGTCCATGCACTGGGCGGTGCCCGGCAGGTCTTCGATCACGAACTCCGTGTCCTGCAGCTCGGTCCCGTCGGTGACGGCGACCCAGCAGTCGGCCAGATAGCTGGAGACGACCCCGCTCAGGGAGCCGACCTCCACCG
Source organism: Oscillospiraceae bacterium (assembly GCA_902778285.1). Classification (GTDB taxonomy): domain Bacteria; phylum Bacillota; class Clostridia; order Oscillospirales; family Oscillospiraceae; genus Limivicinus. The sequence continues at coordinate 14,417 of CACYXC010000036.1, forward strand.
TGATGCGCGTGATCTCCGTCAGCTCCTCGTCCTTCATGATGCCGCGCACCATCTTGAGCATGGCATCACAGATCCCCAGCTCGTGCATTACTTCGTGACTGCCCGCTTGAGGATGCCGCCGGTCTTCTTGACCAGGTTGGCGGCAGCCTTGATGGGCATGGTCTCGTAGGTGCCGGCGTGCCAGTCGCGCACCTTCTTGAGGTGGATGGCGTCGAACTTGCAGCGGGTGGTGCAGATGCCGCAGCCGATGCACAGGTAGGGATCGACCTTCGTGGCGCCGCAGCCCAGGCAGCGGGCGCACTCCTTGCGCACCTGTTCCTCGGTGAAGGTGACGCGGGCGTCGGAGAAGGTTTTGGCCTTTTCGGCGTTGTAGCCGCGGACCTGGCGGTGCTCCCGGTCGAAGCCGCCGACCTCGAGCTGGATGTGATCCTTGTCCAGCGCGCGGTAGACGCGGCGGTCGCGGCCCATGGTCAGGGTCTGGCCGGGGTGGACGTAGCGGTGCAGGGAGATGGCGGCCTCCTTGCCGGCAGCGATCGCGTTGATGGCGAAGCTGGGGCCGGTGTACACGTCGCCGCCGACGAAGATGTCGGGCTGCGCGGTCTGGTAGGTCAGGGAGTCGGCCTCGATGCCGCCCTTCTTGCCGACGACGGCGCTGCCGAGATCCAGCGAGCCCAGATCCACCTTCTGGCCGATGGCGCCGATGACGGAATCGACCTCGATGATCTCGAACTTGCCGGTGCCCACGGGCTTGCGGCGGCCCTTCTCGTCGCTCTCGCCGAGCTCCATGATCTCGACCTTCAATCCGCAGACCTTGCCGTTATCGCCCAGGATCTCCACGGGGGCGTTGAGGAAGCGGAACTGCACGCCCTCCTCCATGGCCTCGGCGGCCTCCTCGGGGTCGGCCGGCATCTCGGCCTGGGAGCGGCGGTAGATGATATAAGTATTCTCGGCGCCGAGGCGGACGGCCGTGCGGCACACGTCCATGGCCACGTTGCCCGCGCCGATGACGGCGCAGCTCCTGCCCACGGCGGGCTTATTGCCCAGATTGACCTCACGCAGGAAGTCGACGCCGCCGCACACGCCCTCCAGCTCCTCGCCGGGGATGTTCAGCGGGGAGGACTTCTGCGCGCCGATGGCGAGATAGAAGCCCAGATAGCCCTGCTCGCGCAGCTGCTGGATGGTGATGTCCTTTCCGACCTCCACGCCGCACTTGAACTCCACGCCCATCTGCCGGATGATGTCGATCTCGGCGTTGAGCACGTCCTTTTCCAGGCGGAAGTTGGGGATGCCCATGGTGAGCATGCCGCCGGGGAGCGGATTGCGGTCGAAGACGGTGACGGGGTAGCCCTTCTTCGCCAGGTAGTAGGCGCAGCTCAGGCCCGCGGGGCCGGCGCCGATGACGGCGATCTTCTCGGTGTAGGGTCTGCCGATCTGGTTGACCATCTTGGGGATGCGGCGCGTTTCCGCGTTCAGGTCGTGGTCGGCGATGAAGCGCTTGACCTCGTCGATGGCGACGGCCTCGTCCACGCTGCCGCGGGTGCACTCCTGCTCGCACTTCTTGTTGCAGATGCGGCCGCAGACGGCGGGCAGCGGGTTCTCGGTGCGGATCAGATCCAGAGCGTCCTCATAGCGGCCCTGCGCCGCCAGCTTCAGATAGCCCTGCACGGGGATATGCGCCGGGCAGGCCACCTTGCAGGGGGCGGTGCCGGAGGGCAGCACATCCTCACGGTTCTCGCGGTAGTCGGGGTTCCAGGCCGCCTTGGAGACGAGGTGCTCGGAGAGCTTGACATAGCTCGAGGGGGCGATGTTCACGGTGGTGCAGAGCTTCTGGCCCAGCTTCAGGGCGTTGGCGGGGCAGACCTCCACGCACTGGGCGCAGGCGACGCACTTGGCCTCGTCCACCTCCGCCTGGAAGTTGGAGCGGATGGCGTCGCGCGCGCCGAACATGAGGCCGACGCGCAGTCCGAAGCAGGCGCAGGAGCAGCAGTTGCAGATGGCGGCGCTCTCGCCGGCCTCCTCGATGTTGGGGATGTCGTGCATCAGGCCGTTTTCCTCGGCGCGGGTGATGATCTCCAGCGCCTCCTCGCGGGTGATCTGACGGGCGCGGCCGGTGCGGATGTAGTGCTCGGCGCCCTTGCCCATCTGCACGCACATCTCCTCTGCCAGGTGTCCGCAGCCGTCGTTGATGGAGCTGCGGGAGGCGCGGCAGGAGCAGGGAGAGACGCAGAAGGTGTCGTATTTATTCAGATAATAGCTGAGCTTTTCGTAGTCGCTGACGCCGGGCAGGTCCTTGATGGCGCTCTCCACGGGGATGACGCGCATCAGGCCGTAGCCGTCGGGGATCAGGGGCGACATGGTCTGCATGCGGATGCGGGTGTACTCCTCGAAGGCGCGGCCCACCTCGGGGTGGGTATCCAGCAGCTCCTGGTTGTTGACCAGCATCTCCATGATGCCGGGCGCGAAGATCTGCATGAAATAGACGTCCTCGCCCAGCTCCTTGTCGTAGGTGCAGCGGAACACGCCGATCCAGGCCAGATGCTTGGCGAGCTTCTCCACCTCTTCCACGGGCTTGCCGACCTTCTTGGCCAGCCAGCCGGCGGTGCGGACCTTGCGCAGGCCCGCGGCGATCGCCACGTCGGCCTCATCGTCGGTGACGATGCCGGCCAGGCTGTAGTACTCCGGGGCATTCTCGTCGATCTTGTTCACCACGCCGGTCAGGCCGCCGACGACCTGACACAGCTTGACGATTTTCGGTCTCAATTCTGCCATTCGTTCTCTCTCCTTCAAGATAGAAAATTTGTCTCTCAGTCGACAATTTTCAGAGCACAAAGATACAGTTTAAGTATAGCGCATCCCTCTGCTTTTTGCAAGGAGAATCCCACGCGGCGTCGCAGCATGCCTCCAAGCGGCAAATGCGGGCCCGTCTCCGTTGACCGCGGCGGCGAATTATGTTATTTTAAGCAGAGAATCACCACAGGAGGACACGCCATGTATGAAGAACTGAAACAGAAGTTTTTTGACACCTTCCACCGCAGCGCGCAGTATCTGTTTTCCGCCCCCGGCCGCACCGAGATCGGCGGCAACCACACCGACCATCAGCTGGGCCGCGTTCTGGCCGGCGCCGTCAGTCTGGAGACCGTGGCCGCCGTCGCCGAGAACGGCGAGGATGTGATCCGTGTCCTGTCCGAGGGTTATCCCCTCTGCGAGATCCGGCTGGACGACCTGGCCGTCCGCCCGGAGGAATTTGGGACCACGGCCGCCCTGATCCGCGGTGTCGCCGCTGGGACCGGGCTCAAAAAAGGTTTTGACGCCTGTGTATGCTCCACCGTGCTGCCGGGCAGCGGGCTCTCGTCCTCGGCGGCCTTCGAGGTGCTGCTTGGCACGATCGCGAGCCATTTGAGCGGCGCGGGCCTGAACGCCGTTGAGATCGCTCAGCTCGGGCAGAAGGTCGAAAACGAGTACTTCGGCAAGCCCTGCGGCCTGATGGACCAGATGGCCTCCTCTGTCGGCGGCATCATCACCATCGACTTTGCCGCCCCTGACCGGCCGGTGGTGGAGCATCTGGACTTCGATTTTGCCGCCTGCGGCCATGCGCTGTGCATCATCGACAGCGGCGCCGACCACGCCGACCTGACCGACGAGTACGCCGCCATCCCGCGGGAGATGAAGGCCGTCGCTGCCGTCTTCGGCAAGCAGGTCCTGCGCGAGGTGGACGAAGACGCCTTCTTCGCCCGTCTGGGTGAGGTCCGCGCGGCCGCGGGCGACCGGGCGGTGCTGCGCGCCATGCACTTCTTCGCCGACAACCGCCGCGTGACCGAGCAGGTCGCGGCACTCCGTGCCGGCGACTTTGACGCCTTTTTGCGTCTTGTGAACGAGTCCGGCCGCTCCTCCTGGCTGTACCTGCAGAACGTGGTGCCCACCGGGGCGACCGCACATCAGGAGCTGGCCGCGGCGCTGGCGCTGGCGGCGAAGCTGCTGGGCGGCCGCGGCGCCTGCCGGGTACACGGCGGCGGCTTTGCCGGCACGATCCAGGCCTTTGTGCCGCTGGATCTGCTGGAGAGCTTCCGCGCGGGCATGGAGGCGGTGTTCGGCGCGGGCAGCTGCCACGTGCTCTCCATCCGCCCCGAGGGCGGCATCCTGCTCGAGGAGGTCGAGGCATGAAAGGCTGGGTCGACGCGCTGGTAAACTACGCGCTGGATAAGGGACTCATTCAGGAGGGGGACGAGACTTACGTCTTCAACCGCATCCTCGAGATCATGGGGCTTGACGAGCCCGGCGAGGGTGAGGCCGTGGAGGCTTCCCTGCCGGAGATCCTGAACGCGCTGACGGACGACGCGGTGCGCCGCGGGCTGCTGGACGACAACATCACCGCCCGCGACCTCTTCGACACGAAGCTGATGGGGGCGATCACGCCCTTCCCCCACGAGGTGCGCGCCATCTTCGAGGGTCTGTTCGAGACTTCGCCGGAGCTCGCCACCGACTGGTATTACAAGTTCTCCTGCGACACCAACTATATCCGCCGCGACCGCATCGCCAAAGACGTGAAATGGGTCTGCCCCTGCGAATACGGCGATCTGGACATCACGATCAACCTCTCCAAGCCGGAAAAGGACCCGCGGGCCATCGCCGCGGCGCGGCTCGCGCCGCAGGCGGGCTACCCCAAGTGCCAGCTGTGCAGCGAGAACGAGGGCTACGCCGGGCGCATGAATCACCCCGCGCGGCAGAACCACCGCATCCTGCCCCTGACCATCGCGGGCGCGCCCTGGTTCTGGCAGTACTCCCCCTACGTCTACTATAACGAGCACTGCATCGTCTTCAACGCGCAGCACACGCCCATGAAGGTGGACCGCGCCGCCTTCCGGAAGCTCTTCGATTTTGTGACGCTGATGCCGCACTACTTTGTCGGCTCCAACGCGGACCTGCCCATCGTGGGCGGCTCCATCCTGAGCCACGATCACTTCCAGGGCGGAAATTACGAGTTCGCGATGGCGAAGGCCCCGGCGGAAACGAAGCTGAGCTTCCGCGGCTATGAGGATATCGAGGCCGGTATCGTCAAGTGGCCGATGTCCGTCATCCGCCTGACTGGACCGGACAGCGAGCGCCTGGTCGATCTGGCCGACAGGATCCTCGGCTGCTGGCGCGGCTACACCGACGAGGCGGCCGTGATCTTCGCCCAGACCGGGGGCGTGCCCCACAACACCATCACGCCCATCGCGCGGCGCCGCGGCGAGAACTACCAGCTCGATCTGGTGCTGCGCAACAATCTGACCACCGAGGAGTACCCGCTGGGTCTCTATCACCCGCACGCGCCGCTGCACCACATCAAGAAGGAGAACATCGGCCTGATCGAGGTCATGGGTCTGGCCGTACTCCCCTCCCGCCTGAAAACCGAGCTGGAGGAGCTGAAGCAGGCCCTGATCATGGGCGGCGATCTCCATGCCACGGAGAGCCTCGCCTCCCACGCCGTATGGGCGGAGGAGCTGAAAAAGCAGTACGTCTTCACCGCGGAGAACGCCGGGGACATCCTCCGGCAGGAGGTCGGCAGGGTCTTCCTGCAGGTCCTCTGCGACGCGGGCGTCTACAAGCGGGACGCTGCGGGCAGGGATGCTTTCCTCCGCTTCATCGCCGCTGTCAATCGGGAGTAATCCCGATCTCCGATCGAGAGGTCGATAAAGATTTCCGGGAATAATATCAGATATCAGTATTGCAGCGCAAAAAACCGGGAGATCCGCAAATGTGGATCTCCCGGTTTTTTGTTGTTTCCTTTCAGCCTTCGCCCTTGACGAAGGTCGCGCCCTTGGTGTTGACGCCCTGATAGATGACGTTGTCGATGTCGGTGCTGTTGCGTTCGAAGGTACAGCCTGGGAAGCCGAGCACGACGCGGCTCGGCGATTTCAGGATCTGGAAGCCGATGCCGTTGCCGATGAAGCGGTCGCCCGAATAGGTGGGCGAGGAGAGCGTGGCCTTGCCGGAGTTGAAGCGGAAGCCCACGCCGTTTGCGATGAAGTCGCAGTTGTAAGCAGCCACCCACGCGCCGTCGCGCATGTCCACGCCGATGTTCCAGCCCTCGAAGCTGCAGCCGCGCAGGATCGCGCCCTCCGTAGCGTGCAGGCCCGTCCCGCCTTCGCCGGCGAAGCTTATGTCGGAAAACTCCGCGATCTGCGGCGTGCGCACCTCCACATACACCGTGTCGGTAAAGGTGGTGCGCTGCTCGCCGTCGCTGCTGCCGATGAAGACGTAGGCCCTGGTATCCAGCCGCAGGCCGCCGTCGTACCTGACCGGCGGGAGATAGATCGTCGTCACCGTGTCGGCGCTGCTCCCGCTCTGCAGCTGCTCGAGGAAAGTCTGCAGCTTGTCGAGCGTGCTCAGGTCGACCTGCTCGTACGAATAGCTCAGCGAGCGCTGCTGCACCGTGCGCAGGGCGTGGCGCAGGGTGATCGTGTCGCCGTTTTTCATGCGGATGGTCCAAACGATGTCGTTGGTGCCGCAGTCGGTGGTGTAGCCCAGCGCGACGCCGCGCACCGCGCCGCCGTCCGGCCCCGGCGTGCCGAGCGTCACGGCCTGCGCCCCGCTTCTGGGCAGGGCCTCGACCTGTACGCTCTCCATCCGGCGCAGGAATTCCTTATGTCGGTCCTTGCCGTCGGCGGCGTCATAGGCATACAGAAGGCTGGCGGCGCTTCCCTCCTGCCCGGCGGACAGGACGCGGGAGACGAGATCCGCCGACTCCCCGCTGTCCCAGCGCAGATTCAGCACATAGGAGCCGCTGCGGTCGCTGTATTCGACGGAAGCGCCCTGCGCGGAGACGCTGACCGGTGTGTAGCGCAAATGGCCGATCAGGGCGGCGGCGCCCCAGACGACGAGGGCCAGCGCCGCGATCGCGCCGATCGCGATCAGCTTCCCCCAGGGGCGGCGGCGCTCGGCGCGCGGGTTTTCCTCCTTCTGTCTGCGGCGGCAGTAGGGACAGAAGCCGGCGGCGTCTGGAAGAGCGGCGCCGCAATGCACACATTTTTTCAATCCTTCGTCCTCCTGTGCTGTCGGCATTCAACAAAAAACGCCTGTTTTTCAAACCGATGCAGACAGCATATTGTCATTTGCACCCTTTAAGCTATAATATAGTAAAAATCGAAACAGTTTTTGACATTTTACCATTTTCCCCCACGCCTGGAAGTTTTTTCATTCCGGACTGGAGAGTATTATACTCGACGTCATGATATTTGTAAAGGAACTGATGCCGCATGAAGAATATGTCGCCGGAACAGTTCGAGGAGATCGTTTCGCTGAAGAAAGCCTCATTGGACAAGGTTCTCGATCGGCTGGCCGAGTTTGCCGACTGCCGCTCTCTGCGCGACTATCTGGACTCGCATGAGGATTCGTTCATTCACAAAGCCCTCCCGTCTCTTCTGGATCGGATGATCACGCAGAGCGGGCTGACAAAGGCGGCGCTTTCGCGGCGCTCCGCTACGAGCGAAGTCTATCTGCACCAGATTCTCTCCGGACGCCGCAACCCCTCGCGCGACCGCCTGCTCTGTTTCTGTCTGGCGATGGAGGCTCCGTTCAGCGAGGTGCAGGTCCTGCTTGCTGCCGCCGCCTACGCCGAGCTGTACATAAGCCGTCGGCGCGACGTCATCCTGGCCTACTGTCTTCTGCACCGCAAGACGGTCGATGAAACGAACGAGATGCTCGACGATTTGGGCGAGGGCCTGCTGATCTGAAACCCGCAGGCGCTCTCCCCTTCAAGTGAATACGCTGACAGCGCGCCCCGCGGGGCGCGCTGTTTCACGCTGTCGACAGCGTGAAAAGCAAACAGGGGAGCTTTCGAAAAAAGCCCCCATGTTTGCGTGTATCAAATGCGAGAGGGAATAACCAATCTCCGCCCCCTTTTGTCAGCTTCGCTGACATTTCCCCCGCCGGGGGAATCTTCCTCTCGCGCTCTCCCCATGCTCGTCCGACTCCTGTCGCATGGTCTTTTCTGCAATCCGGCAGCAGCTGGCTGACAAAGCCGGCTGACAACTTTGACAAGATGTTTGACAAGCGCGCCGATGCCGATTATGATAATGCTGACAACGACAGGAACGGAGGCGGGCGCATGAAGCTCTGGCTCATCTGCAGCGCCGAAGGGCAAATGCCCGCCGGCGCGCTGAACAGTGAGGAATACCGCGCGGCGCGGCGCGAGGCGCTGAACGCCGCCGTGATCCCGGAGGGTGAAAAGCTCCTGCGCGGCGAGGGCCGCAGGGTCTGCGTCAGCAGCGCCCCCTGTGCGAGAGCCTGCGCCGGGGCCCTGTGCCCCGACGCCGAATATACGGTCTGCGCCGGCCTCGACGAGGCGGAGCCCGTCCCCGGTCTCATGCCCGGCATCGCACTTCCGCTCGCGCTGCGCGCCCGGCTGGACGCACCGAAGGGCGAGGCGAAGAGGGCCGCCCGCAAGCGGGCGGAGGAGCTGATCGAGAAGCTTGAAAAGGACGGACGGGACTGCGTGCTGTTCAGCCATCCGGGACAGCTCCCGCTGCTGATGGACGCGCTGCGCCGGCGCGGATACTGCTTCAGCCGCTTTTCCTCGGGCGCCGTCCGTCCGCTGGAGCGCATCCTTGCCACCAGCCGCACGGCGCACTGCGGCGGCTGCGCGCACAACTGCATGCTCTCGAACCCCGGCTGCGGCGTGGGGCGGGACAAGGCCCGCCGCGCGGGGATCCCCTTTGTCAGATAAGGAGAGGCCTATGGACCTGACAAGAAGCGAACAGAGCTCCCTGCTCGACAGCATGCTCGAAATGGGCGAGCTGCTGCTCGACTGCGGGGCGGAGGTCAGTCGGGTGGAGGATACGCTCTCCCGCCTCGGCGCGGCCTACGGCGCCGCGCGCACAGACGTGTTCGTCATCCCCTCCATCATCAGCATCAGCATGGAATTTGCCGGGGAAAAGGCCCTGACCGAGACCCGGCGCATCCACTCCAACGGCGCGAACGATTTCTACCGCCTGGAAAAGCTCAACACGCTCTCCCGCGGCTGCTGTGTCGAGCCCCTGCCGGTCTCCGAGCTGCGCAGCTCGCTGGACGCGGTGGCCGCCGGCCACAAGCCCCTGCGCGTGATCCTGGGCGGCAGCGCTCTGGCCGCGTTCAGCTTCGCCGTTTTCTTCGGCGGCAGCATCTGGGACGGGCTCGCGGCGGCGGTCTTTGCCCTGGCGATCTGCCTGCTGCAGGAGTATCTCGGCCGCACCGAGCTCAATACCGCAGCCTTCAATCTGGTGATCTCCCTTCTGATCGGCCTCGGCGTGGGGCTTCTCGCCGCGCTGCTGCCCGCGCTGCACATGGACAAGATCCTCATCGGCGACATCATGCTGCTCATCCCCGGTCTGGCCATGACCAACGCCGTGCGCAACATGCTGGTGGGCGACACGATCTCCGGCGCGGTACGGCTCGCGGAGAGCCTGATCTGGGCCGTCGCGCTGGCGAGCGGCTTCATGATCGCGCTGATGATCGTCCGCGCGCTGTTTTGAGAGGGGGCCTGCCGTCATGAATCCTGCCGTTCAGATCGCCGCGGCCTTCTTCGGCTCGCTCGGCTTCGCGCTGCTCTTCGGACTGCGCCGGCGCTATCTGCTGCCCGCCTCTCTCGGCGGCATGCTCAGCTGGGGGCTTTATCTGCTGCTGGATCATCTGCTCTCCTCGCCCTTTCTGGCCTGCTTTGCCGCATCGGCCTTCTCCACGGTGTATGCCGAGCTGCTGGCCCGACTGATGCACAGCCCGACCACGCTCTTTGTCATCCCCGCCGTCATCCCCCTCGTGCCCGGCAGCTCCCTGTACTACGCGATGAGCTTCGCCGTGCATCGCGACATGGCGAGCGCGCGGGCCTACGGCTCGCAGACGCTGGAGCTGGCTCTGGCCATCGCCGCGGGCATGAGTTTTGTACTGGCCTGCCGTGAGCTGCACACACGGCGGAAATCATAGAAAGGAGCTTCCCTCATGTTTCTGGAACTGACAAAAAAGATCGGCAAGCCCGTCTGCGTCGCGCTGTACGCCGCCTTCGCCGCGCTGGCCGCCAGGAAAAAGCCGCTGCCCCTGCTGATCCTGCTGGGGCTGCACGGCATGGAGTACTTTACCGAGGGCCGAAAGCTCGCCGCCCAGCACGGCATCGGCCGGCTCGAGGCGCTGTGCCAGTGTCTGGCCTTCGGCTTTACCTGGTGGCTGCCGATCAAGAAAGGGTAAATCGAACGGGGCTTGAAAAAGCCGACGCTCTTTGTCTTTCGCCGTAGGGGCGGCTATCAGCCGCCCGCGCGGCAGCAGCGTAGAAAGAATGAAAAAAGTCAGGCGAATTCGAGCTGTTAGCTGCGAATTCGCCTGACTTTTTTCCGAAACGAATACCGTTTCCCTGCCGGGCGGCTGATAATGACTATAGGATGGCGAAAAGCCAAACAGCTTTTCGCCGCGCCGCTTTGCGGCGCAGCAAAACAGCGCGGCTGTTTTGCCATATATTCATTGCAATGAGCATCGGGCGAATGATTCAAAGAATCATAATCGAATCCTCGATTGATTTCGTCATCCGATGATCATTATAGCCGCCCCTACTGCGCCGTAACACGATAAACTTGTCATTCTGAGGAGCGTCAGCGACAAAGAATCTCTTTTGAGATCCTTCGTTTCCGCTCAGGATGATGCGTAAAGCTTCACCTGTTACAGTGTACTACGTGCTGCCAAAGGTTTTATCCGCAGTCTCCCTGTACTAATAGATCCTCCGGATCTCGCCGCTCACGCCGCAGGTCCGGCGGAAGGCGTCCAGATCTGCCTCCGTGCGGATCAGCATAAGCTCGCGCAGCCTGCCCGTCTCGCGCTCGCGCATGCAGGCCACCTGCTCCCCGGTGCAGATGCTGCAGCGCAGCACCGGCTCGTACTGCTCCGACGGAAACTGCGGCGGCGTCTCTTTTTTTCTTGAAAACAGACCCATTTCAGTTTTCCTCCATATCCAGCGCGAAGAGCCCGCCGGCGCCGCCCGTGTGCACAAAGAGCACGCGCTCGTCCGGTCGGAACGCGCCCTCCTGCGCCATGGCGATCAGTCCCGCGAAGGCCTTGCCCGTATAGACCGGGTCGAGGAAGATCCCCTCGCGCTCCGCCATCAGGCGCACGGCCGCGTTCCCCTCCGCAGAGGGGATGGCGTAGCCCGGCCCGCACATGTCGCGCAGATCGTAGTCGTCTGATGTTATGTCAACCTTTTCCCCGAGCAGCTCCGCCGCTTCCCTCATCAGGCGCGGCGTGATCTCGTCGAAGGGGTCGGTGTCCACCATCATGCCGTGCACCTTCGTGCCCGGCAGAAAAAGCTTCGCCCCCAGGGCGAGCCCCGCCATGGTGCCGCCGCTGCCCTCGGCGCAGACGATGTGATCAAAGCGCGGCTTCTGCTCCGAAAGCTCCCCGGCGCACGCGACATAGCCGAGGCTCCCCAGCGCGTTGGAGCCGCCGCAGGGGATCTTGTAGTACGGCAGACCGAGGCTCTGCCCGAGGCGGTCCATCTCGTCGTAGATATCCGCGTAGTCGTCGGTGTCCAGAAAGCGGACCTCGGTCCCCATCAGTCTCTCCAGCAGCTGATTGCCGACGCAGGCGGTCACGCCCCGTTTTTTCAGGATCAGGATCGCTTTCATGCCGAGGCGGTTGGCCGCCGCGGCGGTGAGCATGGCATGGTTCGACTGGGCGCCGCCGGTCGTGAACACGACCTCGGCCCCCTGCGCCTTCGCCTCGGCCAGCAGGAACTCCAGCTTGCGGACCTTGTTGCCGCCGAGGCCCAGCCCCGTCAGATCGTCCCGCTTGATCCAGAGCTCGACGCCCAGCAGGCGGCTGAGCTTCTCGAGTCGGTGGACCGGCGTGGGGAACAGCCCCAGCGACAGCCGGGGGAATTCATTGAGCTGTCTCATCCCGACGCCTCAGGCAAAACGCACGACGTCGTCAAAGGCGCGCTTGGGGACATAGTAGTCCCGCTTCTCGTCCACATAGTAGTCGAAGGCGCCGTCCGCGGGCATGTCCACGATCGTGCTGCTGTGGGCGGGATAGCCCAGGGCGATCGCCAGACGCAGCGTGTCCTCCTCCGGGATGCCGAAGCGCTCCTTGATCTTTGGGCCGTTGATCGCGCCCATCAGGCAGCTGCCCACGCCGTGCGTCCAGGCGGTGGTGGCGATGATGTTGGCGGCGATGCCTACGTCCACGTCGGAAAAGGCGATCGCGCCTGCCTTTTTGACGACAAGGATGAAGGCGGTCGGCTGCTCGCCCTCCTTCGGCGTGCCGATCTCGGGCGGCAGGGCCGCGGCCCATTTGACCAGCGGCTGCATGTCGCGCACGGCCTCGGGGCTCGTGACGGCGACATAGCGCAGAGGCTGGGCGTTTTTCCCGCTGCTGCCGATGCGGGCGTTCTCCAGCGCCTCGCGGACGATCTCCTCCCCCACCGGCTCCTGCGTGAAGCGGCGGTAGGTGCGGCAGCCGACGTACAGTTCGTGCAGATCCATGGATGTTCTCCTTTCCTTATTGTCCCTCTCAGGGGTATGCGCGGGGCGGAAGCGCTCTTCCCGCCCCCTTATTTCGTCCTTCTGTCTCCAGTATACTCTCGAACGCGCCCTCTGCCAAGGGGTGCTTTTGTTCCGGATGGAATTTCTTTCCTGCTCTTGACAACGTGAGTTAGATATATTAAACTAACGATTGAAAAAAAGAGGGGGTAACGGTATGCTGAGCTGGGTATCGGCCAATCTGGCAAACATCGCGGTCGTCGCGCTCCTGCTCCTCATCGTGGGGCTTGCGCTCCGCCGCATGCTCCGAAACAGGAAGGCGGGCAAGTCCTCCTGCGGCTGTGACTGCGCCTCCTGCCCCTCCTGCGGGAGCTGCGGCGGTACGGTGAGGAAATCCGACAACTCGTATGGGCGGCTATAATGATCATCGGATGGCGAAATCAATCGAGGATTCGATTGATTTTGCTGCCAAACGACAAGTTTGTCAGCGAATGATTCTTTGAATCATTCGCCTGCTGCTCATTGCAATGAATATATGGCAAAACAGCCGTGCTGTTTTGCTGCGCCGCAAAGCGGCGCGGCGAAAAGCTTTTTCGCTTTTCGCCATCCTATAGTCATTATCAGCCGCCCGGCGGCACAGCGTTTCCTACGGAAACAAGGCAAAGCGAATTCGTGAGCATATCGCGATTTCGCCTTGCCTTGTTCCCTTATCCGGGCGTTTTTCCGTAATACGCCCCCACGTATCATTCAGTCCTTCTGGTACACGGTGAAGCCGTGCTCCAGATGCCGCTTGTCCTCCGGCGGCAGGGTCATGTAATCGCCGTATGTCTGGCGGAGGATGACGTCGTAGTTTTTCGGCGCCGTGAAGAGCTCCCCCTCAAAGGGCAGCGCAAAGGTCTCGTCGAACCACTCCGTGCGGAAGATCGAGCCCTCCCGGCACATATAGCTCGTCATCTCGCCGCAGATGGCCGTGCGCCGCCCCCCGGTCGCACCGAAGGCGACGTCGTTCATCTTTCTCGCCAGCAGGTTTCCCGGCAGCATCCGCAGGGCCAGCTTGTTGGCCCGGAGCGCGAGGCGCTTGACAGGGTTCTTCTGCTCGCTCGGATCCTCGTTGGTACGGCGGTACTGGTCGCGCAGGAACTGCTGGCGCCGCAGGATCTTCGCGCGCTCGGCGTCGTCCTCCGGCAGATAGTCAAAGGCGAAGATGTCGATATACAGGCCGAGCCGATCCCTCAGGCGGTTGTTCTCGATGAGCACCGTACTCTCGTCGACGATCTTTCCCATGTTGTGGCAGTAGTCACGGTCATTCTCGGGGCATTTGGCTCTGAGCGCGTCGCTGCGGCCGATGTTGAACTCGCGCATCAGGATATCGTAGTCCTCGCGGAACATGATCAGATCCACGTCGTCGTCCCAGGGGATGAAGCCCCCGTGCCGCACCGCGCCGATCAGCGTGCCATAGGCCAGATAGTAGGTCAGGCCGCGCTCCTCGCAGAACTCCCGCACCTTGCACATGATGGCAAGCTCGCGGGCCTTGACCTCGTCAACCGTCAGTTCTCTCATGTCGTCTCCTCAGCAGCTTCAGCGGCGGGACCTCCGCCCGCACGAATTCATCACGGTAGCGCCAGGTGAAGGCCAGGCGCGTCAGCAGCAGCACCAGCTCCGTGGTGCAGCGCAGAAAGGCCAGATTCAGCAGCGTGAAATGCCCGCTCAGGCCCAGCGCGAGCAGACCGATGATCTGGAAGCAGGCGGAGAACACCGTCGTGGCGGTGATCTGCACGGTCTTGCCCAGGGCGCCGATGGTGGGCCAGCCGAAGAGCATGGCCGGGAAGCTGAAAAATAGGATCGGGATCATGGCGCGGAAGAGATAGGCCGCGCCCACATACTTTCCGCCGCCGAGGATCAGCAGCGCGTAGTCCGCGATGAGCCAGCAGAACAGGCAGCCGGCCGCGACGATGGGCATGAAGATCTTCAGCATCTGTTTGATCTGGTTGATGTTCTTCGTCCTCACCATGTCGGGGTAGACGCCGTCGGTGATGGGCGAATAGAAGGACTGGATCGCGCTGACCATCGACAGGCAGACGCTCCAGTACGCCACGTCCGACGGGGCCTGATAGATGCCGACCAGCAGGGTGTTGAGCACGTTGAAGGCCGTGGTCGCCATGTTGGAAAGGAAATAGAGCGCAGACTCCCTGAGCTTTCTCCACGCCCTCTCCAGCGAGCGGATGCGGATGCGGATGCCGAGCTTTCTGAGCTCCAGGATCACAAGAACGACCGCGGCGGCGCCGCCGACGATATCCAGAAGCTGGATCCACATCATGTCCTTGTCGCCGTGCACGAAGACGAAGGTCAGCACCGCGGCGAGGCCCCGCATGATCAGAAAGCGCGAGGTGATGACCTGCATCCGCTCCAGCCCGCGGAAGATGTAGTCGAACAGGAAGATGGTCAGGAAGATCGGCAGGAAGCTCAGCAGCGAATACAGCTCATAGCCCCGCAGGATCGGCAGCGTGAAGGTCAGCACGCACAGGCCCGCGAAGGCCAGCGCCGCCAGCAGCAGCCGGGCCAGCAGGATATCGCCCGAGACCTCCCCGATCTCTTCCTTGCTCTCGCGCGCCATGACGATGTCCCTGGTGCCGGAGAGCATAAAGCCGAAGTCCACGATCAGCTGCAGATAGGTGCCGATGCTCTTGACATAGAGCACCACCCCGTAGGCGTCCGTGGACATGA
The DNA here is from genome assembly GCA_902778285.1 of Oscillospiraceae bacterium. Lineage (GTDB taxonomy): Bacteria > Bacillota > Clostridia > Oscillospirales > Oscillospiraceae > Limivicinus. The sequence goes on from CACYXC010000036.1 coordinate 29,611, forward strand.
CGCGGGTCAGATACGGCACCGTGACGAAGGGGAGCAGGATCTTGGCGATGCTGTAGCCGTACAGCATGATGATATTTTTGAAAACGTTCTTTTTCATGTTTCGGTGTGTTCTCCCCTGTCCGGCGGCGCGTACAGCGCAGACCGGCTGGGAGGCTCCGTTTCCTCCTCCGGCGCTCTCGGGCACAGCACCGCCAGATTGGCCGCCAGCGGGTAGAGCATCAGCAGCGCCGGGTAGTTGCAGGATTCAGTGAGGAAGATGATGAACAGGCCGGCCATCGGCGCGATGACCGCGCACTTATATGCCCCGGGCGGCGCCTGCCGGATCCTCCGGATCACGAGGATATTGAGCAGCAAAAACAGCCCGATCCCCAGCACGCCGGCGATATACCAGTACTGGAGATAGGCGTTGTGCGCATGGCTGTACAGATCGTCCGCCGAGGCGGTGAGGGCGATCTTTTTCTCGAAGCCGTGCCCGAGCCAGGGCTCGGCGCGGATGATCTCGACCGCTTTTTTCCAGATATAGGCGCGGCCGGAGAAGGTCGGCGACTTGTGCAGGTACTTCCGGATCGCGTCGCGCAGGAATGCCACGTTGTCGGTCACCTGAAAGACGGTGATGGCCAGATCCGCTGCCAGGGAAAAGGCCCAGAACCCGGCCAGCAGCCGCGGCCTCTCCTTCCGGCAGCAAAGCAGGAATACCGCAGCCATCGCGAGGATGCCGACCACGGCCGTGGCGCTCCAGGTGATGAAGATGGACAGCACGCCCGCCGCGATCAGGCCCAGAGAACGCAGGCGGTTCATGCCGTTATACAGATTCAGCAGCGCCGCCATACAGGCGGGCATGACGAAGATCATGAAACTGTTGGGCAGGCCGAGGAAGTAGTAGGCGTGGATCTCGTCGGCGCTGTACATGCCCTGCGGGCGAAACAGCAGCACCGTGATGAAATTCACCCAGATCAGCCACTCGAAGTTCATCAGCAGCGCCCGCAGCAGCAGCTTCGGCTCATTCTGGGAGAAATAGTCCACCGCCAGCACCAGGGCGCTGAGGGCGGCGCCGTTGATGACGGACGCGACCAGCCGCTCGGGGTTTCGCAGCAGCGTCACCGCGGCGATCCAGATCTCCAGACACAGAAAAACCGCCGCCGGGAGGCTCATCCGGTACTCGTTGGAGACCCACAGCAGCACGATCAGCACCACGCACAGGAGTCTGCCCATGTCGAACAGGGTCTCCAGATGGGGAAACAGGTATTCGAGGCTGTGGGGCTTCAAAAACGGGAAGATCAGCAGGAAGATCCCGATCTGTTTGAGGTCGATGCTCTTTCTCATGGCAGCAGCTCTTTCAAAGCGAATCAGATTTCAACGAGGTCCTTTCCGGCGCGGAAATCCTCCATGAAGCGGCAGATCGCCGCGGAGGTGGCCGCGTCGATGGCAAAGCTCTGCTTTCCGGTCTCCACCGCCTTGGCAAAGGCCACCAGCTCATACCGGATGCCCTCGCCGTCGAGCTGATAGAAATAGCGCTTGTTGTCGTTGGGATCCTCATAGCGGATCTCAAAGTAATCGGTCTTCCACCAGGGTGCGGGGACGTAGACATAGCCCTTCGTGCCGGAGATCACCAGCTCGCCCTCGGATTTAACGCCGGTGCCGGCCTTGACGGAGGCCACGGCCTTGGGATAGACGAAGTCCGCCTTGACGAAGCTGTCGTGCTCTTTCCCTTCATCGAACCAGCGCACGGCGCAGCTTTTGCTGCAATAGTCGCCGCCCAGCAGCTGCAGCACCGGCAGCAGCGCCGTGGTGCCCCATTCGTAGACGTTGTCCCAGTGGCGGCCCGCCTCGGCGGGGTCCTGCCCGGCCGGATCGCGCAGGCTGGTGCAGACAGCGTCCACCGAGACGATCTTCCCGATCCTGCCGCCCTTGAGCAGCAGCAGCATCCGGGCGTAGGCGGTGGCGTAGGCGGTCTTGATCGCGTCCATCAGGACGAGCTTGTTTTCCGCCGCGAGCTCCTGCAGCTCGACGCACTGCGCCTGCGACAGCGCCATCGGCGCCTCGCAGAGGACATGCCTGCCGCGCTCGAGCGCAAGCTTCACCTGCGCGTAGTGCTCCTCCGGCTGGGAGCGGATATAGACCGCGTCCACCCGCTCGAGCAGCTCTTCATAGTCTTCGGTCGCAAAGCCCAGCTCCCGGATCGCGTCGGACAGGCGGTCAAGGCTGCGGGTGCAGATGCCGGTCACGCGGATGCCGTTGACGAAGCGGCTCTCCTTCTCGATCTTGTTGAGAAAGTCCGCGTCGCCCACGAGGCCGAGGGAGACCGCCCGCCTGCTCTGGCGGAGCTCCGTGCTGGAGACGCCCTCGGTCCGGGGCAGATAGATGACCTGGCAGTACTCGTTGAGATAGTCGAACTTGCCGACCCAGTCGGAGCCGACGGTGAAGATATCCACGCCGTAGCGGCGGATGTCGTCGATCTTCTGGCCCTCGTACTCCTCGATGATGACCTCATCGGCGATGCCGGTGGCCTTGACGGCCTCCACACGCTCCATCAGGGACTGCTGGACGTTGATTTTGCCGCGGGTCTTGTCGAAATCGTCGGCCGTGACGCCGACGATCAGATAGTCCCCCAGCGCCTTGGCCCGCTCCAGCAGGCGGATATGCCCGTAGTGCAGCAGATCGTAGGTGCCGTAGGTGATGACCTTGACCATGTCTTACTCCTCTCTCCGCAGCGCGGATGGGGGGTTCTTATAGAATGCCGCGCCTCTGCAGGTCGCGGAAGGCCGCGATCAGCGTGTCGTAGTCCTCGTTGTGCAGGTCGCCGATATGGCCGACGCGGAAGATGGTATCCTTCATGTCGCCGCCGTTGGGGCAGACCCAGATACCGTACTCGTCCTTGAGGATCGTGAAGATTTCGTAGGCGTTGGCCGTGGTGGGGTGCAGCGGCGTCACCGCGTTCGTCGGGGACTCGGACACCAGCTCGAAGGGCAGGTCCGCGATCTGCGCGCGGAAATAGGCCGCGAGTGCGCCGATGCGGGCGATCTCGGCGTCCACGCCGCCGTTGCGGTCGATCTGCCGCAGGCGTGCGTTGATCTGCCGCAGCGTGCCCACCGCGGGGGTAAAGGGCGTCTGCCCGCGCTCGCCGTTTTTCAGCGCGTCCTTCAGGTCCAGATACATGCTCTTGGTCTTTCCGGCTGCCACGCGCTCCAGCGCGCGGGGCGCCAGCACGATCAGGGACACGCCCGGCGGGCAGGCCAGCGCCTTCTGGGAGCCGGTGATCATCAGGTCGATGCCCTTCGCCGTCATGTCCAGCGGGTCGGTGAAGAAGGCGCTGATCGCGTCCACGATCAGGAAGATATCGTTGCGGCGGCAGAAGTCGCCGATCAGGTCGATGTCATACAGCACACCCGTGGAGGTCTCGTCGATGTTCACGAGGAAGGCGGTGTAGCCCTGGCCCTCATAGGGGGCGAGCATCTCGGCCTTCAGGGCGCTGCCCTTGCGCATCCTGATCTCGGTGTGCGGGATCTCATGCAGCTCCAGCAGCTGCACGAAGCGCTGGCCGAAGCTGCCGCCGTTGATGACGAGCGCCTTGTCGGCGGGCGTGAGGGTGTGCATGACGGAGGCCTCCATGGAGGCGGTGCCCGAGCCGGTCAGGAACACGACGCGGGAGCCCTCGGGCGCCTTGGCGAATTTCAGCACCAGCTTCTCGTTTTCCAGCATAACGGCGGAGAACTCCGGCGTGCGGAAATAGGGCACCTGCTCGGCGCCGATGGCGCGCACCTCTTCCGAGCTCATAACGGGGCCGACGGTAAAGTTCAGCATAGTCTTACCTCTCATTTCTCAAATTGGGACTTGCGGGGGAAGCGGGCCTCCATGACCCGGTGCAGCGCCCGCTGCTCCTCCTCGAAGTCAAAGCCCATGGGGTCGTCGTTGAGACAGACGACCTTGTATTTTTTATTGTTCAGCAGCGCCTCCGCCTCGGCGGCGCTGTTCTGTTTGATGGTCAGATACGCGCTCTCCGGCCTGTGGGGGACGAATTTCCCCTCGCACAGCTGCCAGTAGCGCATCAGGTACTGGTTCACGTCCTCCCGCCCGCGGAATTTGTGCGAGCAGGTGCGGTCCAGCAGCTCCCCCTCCTCGCGCCACACGGTCTCGAAGGTCTCCTTCAGAAAGGGCACCGCGCCGTGGTAATTGCGAAAGCCCGTGTGCGTGCCCCAGGGCAGCAGATAGAGGTTATTCAGCACGCCCCTGCCGTTTCTCGGGCTGAGCCACTTGGCGAAATCCTTTTTCAGCACTGCGCGCTTGGGAAAGTGCATGTTGATGACCGCCGTCATATTGAGCATGATGTAGGGCATGAAGTTGGAGACGTCGTCGTTCTTGATGACGCCCCAGACTGCGGTGTCCGCCGGCAGGCCGTTTCGGAAGAAATCCTCCTTCTCCGTCGGGCGGCTGAGGTACACATCGTCATTAAAATACACGAACCGGTCCGCAAGGCCCGGCACGCGGTGCATATTCAGCTCGATGGTGTGGGAACTGAAGGTGGGCAGATACTTCTCCGGGATGAAATCCTCATGCCGCACGACATGCAGCTTCGGATGCGACCTGTTGAGCCAGGGCGGCAGATGCCCCCAGGTCAGCAGGTGCACCCGGTTGACCCATGCGGCGTTCTCCTCGACGCTGCGGAACCAGAAGCGGAACAGGTCCCACTCCCGGTAGCGGGCGCTGCTGTTGTCCTGGAGGGAATTGGCGGTGTATCGGTCATGCTCCCGGATCCACGCGGGATCCGAGCCGTCCACCCAGGGGATCACGATATCCACGGGATAGTCAGTCATGGCTCTTCTCCTGTGCGCCGGTATCCAGACAGAAGCCGATGGACCAGTGCTTCTCGCGCTGAGCCTCCGGTGGGATGGTCATGTAGTCGCCGTACTGGTTCTCCAGATAAGCGTCGGGATCATGGGGAAGGTTGATCTCAAAATCCACGAAGGGCCCCTTGATGGGGGGATAATACACGTCCTTCGGCATGATGTGGCCGAAATAGTGCTTGATGTCCGTGGGGACGGCCCAGAGCCCGGTGTCCCTCCGGCAGCTCACGGCCCGGTCGAAGGCCTTCGCCCAGGTCTCCGGCGGCAGAAAGGAGAAGAGCGTCCCGACGGTCATGCGCAGCGCGTAGTTGACGCGCCCGGCCGTCGTCTGGCGGAAAAACTCTTTCTTCTTCTCGTTGGTCAGCTTCCGAAACAGCGTCGAGACCGCGATGTACTGCGCGCCCATGGCCAGCGTCCCCTTGACGCGGCGGGCGACGGCGTTTGTCGGCACGGATTCGATGCTGAAAATGTCGATATGCACGCCCTGCGGCAGGTCGGTGTCCATGGTCTGGAGGCTGGCCTTGACGGTGTTCTTTTTGTACACCGCCGTGATCATGCTCTCCAGCGGGTACTTGGACGCGGGCGAGGTGATCTCGTATTTGTCGCCGAGGCAGCGGTCAAAGATCTCAAGAAAGCGCTTGAGATCGGGCCGCGGCATCAGCAGATCCACGTCGTCGTCCCAGGGGATGAAGCCCTGATGGCGCACGGAGCCCAGCGCGGTGCCGCCGGCGGCCATGTAGCAGATGCCGTTTTCCCGGCAGACCCGGTCGATGTCCTTGATGATCTCCAGAAAGCAGGCCTGCAGCTGCCGCAGCTCCTCGTCGGAGATATAGTGGATCTCCTTCATCGGCGGCAGCTCCTGCATGGCGCGGCGGGTGGAGAGTGCGTTTTTCAAAAAGCCCATTGCAAGCTCCGTTATTTCTGTACAAAGTATTTGACGCCGCGGTATTGCCTGTACCCGTGCTCGAGGTCCATGAACACGGTGTCGTGCCGCGGGACCCGATCCTCCTCAGGCGGCAGCTGCATGTAGTCGCCGTAGGAGATGCGCAGGTACTGATCCACGTCTGCCGGGACCGGCATCTCGTGGCCCTCGAACAGCGCGGTGCCGGGATGCAGGAACCACTCCTTCGGAAAACGCTGCCGCATGATGCTCAGCCCCTCCCCGAAGGAGGCGACAAGGGGGTGCTCCGAGACGGCATAGCGGGTGTGCATCTTCTCCTCGTGCTTCCAGATGCGGTAGCGGGCCTTCGGCGAGCGCACGAGGCCGAGCGCCGTTTTGGTCAGATAATAAAAAAGCCGGCCCTTGTGTTCGGGAAGCCGCTGGAAATTGAAGCAGCAGTACATCATCCCGTGCGCCATCTGCAGGAGCCTTGCGGGGCCGCCGTCCGCCACCGCGTCCAGCGGGATCACGTCGATCATCAATCCCTGGTGGATGTCCAGGTCGACGCTGTGCCGGTTGATGAAGGTGGTGCTGCTGTCCTTGATCTCGGTGGCGGTGTGGTGGATATTGTACTGCTCGTTCGAGCGGACACAGGCGAAACGCTCGGTGTCCGCAAAGCGCTCCCACAGGGGGCCGAGGCGCTCATAGTCCTCGCGCAGCATGAACACGTCCACATCGTCGTCCCAGGGGATGAAGCCCCGGTGCCGCACGGCGCCGAGGCAGGTGCCGCCCGCGAGCGTGAACTGCAGGTCGTGTTCTTCGCAGAACTGCCGGAAATACAGCAGGATCTCCAGCAGCTTCTCCTGGATCTTTCTGGTTTCGGCCAGTTGTTCGTTCATAGGGTCCCGTTATCTCCTCTTGTCCACCGAACGCAGCACGCTCTCGCGGCTGTCTTCGATACAGTAGCAGTAATCCAGGGTCTCCGTCCCCTCATAGCTGAGGGAGCAGAAGGCCTTTCGCGCGGTTTTGGAGCGGAGCATCAGCCCCTTCGTAAGCAGACCGGCCGCTCTGCTGATCATAATTTTTTTGCCCATGCCCTCCGCAATCCAGCGGGCCAGGTCGGTCGTGGAGACGCGCTCGCGGTTCTGCGGGAAATAGAGGCCGGATAAGCCCTTATCTACGGCGAGGGTCAGGAATGCGCAGAGGTTTCCGATGCTCAGCACGCTCCGCCTGTTGTCGATTCCGGGAAAGACGGGCGTCTTCCCGATAAGCGTGACCAGCGAGGCATAATTGCCCTTGCAGCCCTTGCCGTAGACCATGGGCGGGCGCAGGATGCAGACCCTGAAGCTCTCATCCTCGAGCTTTTTCAGGCCGGTCTCCGCGTCGAGCTTGGAGCGGCCGTAATGCGTGTTCGGATCGGGCTCGGTCCGGGGCGTGATCACGCCCTCGTCCATGCCGTAGACGCTCATCGAGCTCATGTAGATAAACTGCCTGACGCCCTCTTCCTTTGCCTTGCGGGCAACTGCGAGCGTGAGGTCGCGGTTGATCTCATAATACTCGGACGCGTTGCGCGGCGTCTCCTTCACATGGGTCAGCCCCACCGCGTGAAAGACCGTGTCGTACGGCGCGAAGGAGAGCTCCTCCCAGGCGTGGCCGCGCAGAGAGATCCCCTCCGCCGTATGCGCGGTATTGTCGCGCAGATACGCCGCAAAGGATTTCCCGATATAAGAGCTGTTGCCGGTAATGAGAATATGGCTCATGGTTGTCGTTCTCCAGCGCTTGGTTCCTTTCGGGACATAATGCCCCTATTTTTGGTTATTTTAGCACAAACGCCATAAAGAATCAATACGCAGAAACGGCAGTTTCATCTTTCGATGCGGACGGCCGTTTCTGCGTGCGGTCTGTGCTTGCGTTTCAGGCGCCCCCAGCCGATACGAAGTCCCGGATCAGCTCCGCGATCTTTGTGCTGTGGACGATGTAGGAGCCGTGGTCCTCTCCCTCGAGAATCCGCAGCTGCGCGCCGGGGATCGCGGCGGCGATATGCCTCGTCTCCTCCGGCAGGATCAGGTCGCCGCTGCCGGCCAGCACCAGCGTCCGCGCCCGGATCGCGCGCAGCGTTTCGTCGGAGATGCTCGGCTCGCGCAGCATGAGGGCCAGCTTGTCGTCCGGCCTGAGCCAGTTCATGACCCGGAGCATCAGCCGCAGCTTCAGGCTCACGCCCTTCGGGCTCAGGTTCGCGCCGCAGGTGATCAGGGTCGTGATGCGCTCGCAGCGCGACGCGGCGAGCAGGCCCACGATGCCGCCGTCGCTGAAGCCGTAGAAGACTACATCCCGCAGATCAAGCGCCTCGATCAGCGCGATCATGTCCGAGGCCATGTCCTCATAGTGGAGCGTGCGCACGCGCCTGCTGCGCCCATGCCCGCGGGAGTCCACCGTGTAGCAGCAGAAGTCCTTTCGGAGTACAGCCACGGCCTCGTTGAAGATGCTGTGATCCTCCCCGTTGCCGTGCACCATCAGCAGGGGCCTGCCCCGCCCGGTTTTTTCGTAATACAGCTCCACGCCGTTGACCCTTGCGATCATTGCTCAGTCCTCCCGAAAGATTCTGGCCGTATCGTACCACAGCCGCGCCCCGGCCGCAAGATGGGAAAAACCGGCTGCGGATCGCTCCGCAGCCGGTTCTCTTATGATTTGTTCTGCTGAGTAACAGGGGCTTTACTCTTTGGCGGGCTTCGCCGCGGCGATGAACCAGAAGACCACCAGCAGGAGGACGGCGACGACGTACCAGATGACCTGGCTGCCGCCGAAGAAGTCGATCATCTGACCGGCCAGCACGAAGGCCATGACGATGGGCACGACGAACTTGACGCAGAAGCGATAGAACTTCTTGAAGCCCTCGGAAGGATCGCCGTGGGCGACTTCGTCGAGAACCAGTTCGGGGCTCTGCTCCCAGCCGATCATCAGGGCCATCAGCATGGCGCCGAGAGGCATCGCGATACCCTCAGACCAGCAGTCCATGAAGTCGAGGAAGCAATCCAGGAAGGTGGGGACGGTGGTGATGCCGAGCAGGCTCGCCGGGGAGAAATTGGAGCCCAGACCGTCGGCCGCGACGATGACGGCCTCAATGAGGATGAGCAGAGACACGGTCAGCACGCGCTGCTGACGGGTGTCCTTCTCGCCCTTGGACAGATCCTTGTCGATCCAGTGGGCCGCGATGGTCTCCATCAGGGAGATGGCGGAGGAAATGGCCGCGATCAGCACCAGCACGTAGAAGATGACGCCGAAGAGGGGTCCGAGCTTGCCCATGTTGGAGAACACGTCCTGCAGAGTGATGAACAGGAGGCCGGGGCCGCGCAGGGTGATCTCGCCGGGAGCCATGCCCTGGCCGAGGCCGTAGGAGACAGCGGCGGGGATGACGGCGATACCGGCCATGATGGCGATCAAGGTATCAGCAACGACGATGATGACGGAGTTCTTGACCAGATTCTCCTCCTTAGACAGATAGGAGCCGTAGGTCAGGATGGCGCCCATGGCCAGGGACAGGGAGAAGAACATCTGGCCGCCGGCGGTGCCGAGGACCGTCACCAGGTCAGGCGCTTTGTCGATAAAGCCGGCCTTGACGGCGTAGCCGGGGACGAACATGAACTTCAGGCCTTCCACGGCGTTGGGGAGCGTCAGGGAGCGGACGATGATGACCAGCAGCATCACGAACAGCGCGGGCATGCCGATCTTGTTGAACTTCTCGATACCGCCGGAGACGCCGCCCTGCACGATGACCATGCAGATGATGATAAACAGGGCCGTGAACACCACGCAGCCAAGCGGGGTGGTCAGCATGGCGCCGAAGACGTCGCCGCCGCTCATGGCAACGGCCTCGTTGCCGAAGCTCAGCTTCGTCATGTTCAGCGCGATGTACTGCAGGCAGTAGCCGCCGAGAACGGTGTAGAAGCTCATGATCAGGAAGGGGGCGATGGTGGCCAGCCAGCCGATCCAGGCGAACTTCTTTGTCACTTTCTGGTAGGCGTCAATGGGGCTGAGCTTGGTCTTGCGGCCGATGGCCAGCTCGGAGACCATGATGATCATGCCGACGAAGACAGCCAGCAGCAGGTAGACGATCAGGAAGGTGAAGCCGCCGGACTTGCCCATCTTGTACGGGAAGCCCCAGATGTTGCCCAGACCGACAGCCGAACCGATGGCAGCAAGCAGGAAGCCCAAGTTGCTGCCCCAGGAACTGCGATTGTTTTCCATAAGAACTCTCCTCTCTAAAACTTTCCTCTTACAAAGCCGAAATAAAAAGAATCTGGCCGATCCAACGAACAGCAGCCGCCGTGACGAATCCGTGCATGCCCTCTGGCCAAAGACCGAACAGACTTCTCTCTTGCTTTGTTAACAGAATTATAACATCTCTCTTGCATTTTACCAAACTCTGCATTATCATACATGTAATTAGAAAATGTCATGGATGTCATGCGACATAAGAAAGAGAAATAGTAGATATGGATACGAAAAAGATCGCCGCCATGCTGGCGGCCGTGGAAAAAGGGAGTCTGACCTCGGCTGCGCGGGAGCTGGGCTACACCCAGTCGGGGCTTACGCACATGATGAACGCGCTGGAGGCCGAGCTGGGGCTCAATCTTCTGGTTCGCAGCAAGAACGGCGTGCACCTCTCCCCCGCCGGGCAGGAGCTGCTGGGGCACATGAAAAAGCTGCTGGAGGCCGCACAGGAGCTGGACGCGGCCGCCGGGGCCCTGCGCGAGCAGAGCTTTACCACGCTGCGTCTTGGGGCCTATGCGAGCGTGGCCGGCCAGTGGCTGCCCTCGGTGCTGGCGGAGTTTCGCCGTCTCAGCCCGGAAACCGACGTGGTCATGGATGTGGGCGGCGTCATAGAGGTCTACGACAAGCTCAAGAACGACGAGCTGGACTGCGCCATCGTCAGCTACCAGGAGGCGCTGTGCCAGGGGCTGCAGGTCGTCCCGCTGGCGGACGACGCGCTGCTGGCCATCCTCCCCCCCGGCAGCTGTGAGACCGCCGCCTTCCCGCTCTCCGGCTTTGAGGGCAGGGAATTCCTGATGCCCTCCTTTGACTTTAATCTCGACATCGACCCGCTCTTTGAGCAGGGTCTGGAGAAGATCGCCTCCCGCGTGCGCCACACCAATCTGGACGACGCGGGCATCGTCTCCATGGTGGCCCACGGGCTCGGCGTGAGTATCCTGTCCACCCTGATCATGCGCGGCATCCCCGAGAATGTGCAGGCCCTGCCGCTCGAGCCGCCCGCCGTGCGCCGCCTCTGCATCGCCATGAGCGAGCGGCGGCAGAACGACCGGAACATCCGCCGCTTCATCCGCTGCGCGCAGAGCGTGGTGGAAAGGCTCGAGGGGCAGCCGTCCGCGCTCAGCTGAGCAGGCAGAGGATCAGGCCGTAGACCGTGCCCGCCGCGAGGCCGAAGACGATCACCGGCCCCGCGATGGAGAACATCTTCACCGCCGTGCCGGTGATGAGCCCCTCGGTCTTGAACTCCAGCGCCGGGGCGGCCACGGAGTTGGAAAAGCCGGTGATCGGCACGAGCGTCCCCGCCCGGCCGACGGCGGCCAGATCGTCGTATACGCCGAGGGCGGTCAGCAGCGCGCCGAGCGCTACCAGCGTGATGGCTTCGGCGGTGCCCGCCGCCTCCTCGTCCAGTCCCGCGGCCTGCCAGAGCGTGAAGATCAGCTGCCCCAGGCAGCAGATCGCCCCGCCCACCAGAAAAGCGCCCAGGCAGTTGCGCCCCACGCGGGAGCGCGGCGCGTGCCGCTCGGCATAGCGGCGGTATTCATCGTTGGTCATATTCATATTCTTCCTCCCCGCTGTGCATGCTTTTTCTTCGTCATCCCGGGCAGGGCGAAGGATCTCGGATACGCCCTGCCGGATCTCCCATACGCGATCGGGAATCATGCATGCCGGTTTTGTTCAAGTTTTTGCGGATGCGCCGAAATTATTCTTGACTTTGCCGGGAAGGTATATTATAATACGCAGGCTGACAAAAAAATATGTCTTTTCTTGAGCAACACGGAGATGTCGCGTAGTTGGTCGAGCGCGCACGATTGGAAATCGTGTAGGGGTCAAAAGCTCCTCGAGAGTTCGAATCTCTCCATCTCCGCCAGAATAGGATTGCTATTTTAACAAGAATAGCAATCCTATTTTTTTCCTATATTCCGGAAATAGTTCTCTGTCTGAAAGAAGAATTCGCTATTTGAGCCGATTCGCTGTTTGTGGTAAAGACAATTTGAGATAAGCCTGCTATAATTCTTCCTGGAGGTAATGATAATGGATCTCTTATCAATCGGTAATTTCATTGCGCAACTCAGAAAACAGAGAGGGTTTACTCAGGAGCAGCTTGGAGAACAGATCGGCGTTACGAACAAAACTGTTTCTCGTTGGGAAACAGGCGTATATATGCCCCCGGCAGATGCCTTGATGAAAATGAGCGAACTCTTTGGCGTTACGGTCAATGAGTTGCTCAGCGGCAAAAGGCTCTCCGAACAGGAATACATAGTGGCCGCAGAGAAAAATCTGAACCAGTTGGTTAAATCAAGTAAATTCGACCAAAAAGACAGGATTGAGTACTACAAAAAGAAATGGCTGAATGAGCATATTGCGATCATGGCGCTCATTGGCATTTGTATTATTGCAGTATTTGCTGCGGGAATAATCATCAAAAACAGTTTGCTGGTAGCGATTACTCCTTTGCTGGTCCTTACAGCACATGGCTGGAGGAATAACTCCATGATGGCATACGCTGAAAAACATGTTTATGATGAGACAGAAAATATTAAGTTCATTGGGATTTGAAAGCAAAAGCACATCTGATCTAACTTTGTGTGAAGAATAACGATTAACCTATTTTGTTAAAATAGCAATTTTTAGCCAAAAGAAAAGAGCCTGCCGCTGGCAGGCTCTTTCAAGCTGTCGACAAAGTGTCGACAGCTTGAAAAGCAAAAATGGGAACTTCCGAAAAAGTTCCCATTTTTGCACAGATTGTACCGCGAAAGGGGAT
>CACYXC010000037.1 GCA_902778285.1 Oscillospiraceae bacterium
ATTCCATTTCGCGCACCACCTCTAATTGGATGGCTATATTATACCAGTTTTAATCCATACGGGGAAGATTTAGCCTCACTTTTGACACAATCTCCCCCTCCGCCCCTTTGGGGCACCTCCCCTTACAGGGGAGGCTTTACTCGTTTCTCCCGCAGCACTCTTTGTATTTGAGCCTGCGGCTGCCGTCGGCCTTCATCTTGCCGCAGGGGCAGGGGTCGTTGCGGCCGGGCTTGGGGGCCTTCTTGACCGGCTTTTTCTTCACCGGCTCGCCGCCCACGTTCGCCGCCGCGTTCTTCGCGACCGCCTTGCGCTCGATGGGCTGCTCGCGCCGGATCTGCACCGTGAACAGGCGGCGCACGGTCTCCTCGCGGATGCCGTGGACCATGGCCTCGAACATGTCGAAGCCCTCCTGCTTGTAGGCGTCGATGGGCTTGACGTTGCCGTAGCCGCGCAGGCCGATACCGCGCTTGAGCTCGCTCATGGCGTCGATGTGGTCCATCCAGTATTCGTCCACCACGCGCAGCATGATGACCCGCTCGAGCTCGCGCATGAGCGGCATGTCGTTCGGACCGGTGCCGAAGGCGGCCTCGCGCTGCGCGTAGACCTGCTCGGCGACGGCATCCACCGCTTTGCTTACCTTTTCACTGTCCACGCGGCCCTTGAAATCCGAGAACTTCACGCTGCCGCGGGGCAGGAAGAGCTTTTCGAAGGGCTGCAGCGCCGCGTCGAGCTGCTGCTGGTCCTCGGCGGGCGTGCCGCCCAGCCCGTCGGCCACGGTGCTCGAGACGAACTCGGAGATCATGCCCATGATCTGCTCGCGCAGGTTTTCGCCGTCGAGCACCTTGCGGCGCTCGCCGTAGATGATGTTGCGCTGCTGGTTCATGACGTCGTCAAACTCCAGCACGCTCTTGCGGGTCTGGAAGTTGCGGCTCTCGACGGTCTTCTGGGCCTGCTCGATGGCGCCGGAGAGGAGCTTGGCGTCGAGCGGCATGTCCTCCTCCAGCTTGAGCGTCTCCATCATGTTCATGACGCGCTCGGAGCCGAACAGGCGCATGATGTCGTCGGTCATGGCGAGATAGAAGCGGCTCTCGCCCGGGTCGCCCTGGCGGCCGGCGCGGCCGCGCAGCTGGTTGTCGATGCGGCGGCTTTCGTGCCGCTCGGTGCCCAGGATGAAGAGACCGCCCGCGGCGCGGACCTTTTCGGCCTCCGCGCCCGTGACCTTCTTATGCTCCGCCATGCGCTCGGCAAAGAGCTTTCTGGCGGCGAGGATGTCCTCATTTTCGGTGTCGGCGAAGCCGGTGGCCTCGGCAATGACCAGCTCGTCAAAGCCGGCCCTGCGCAGGTCCTCGCGGGCCAGGAACTCGGCGTTGCCGCCGAGCATGATGTCGGTGCCGCGGCCGGCCATGTTGGTGGCGATGGTGACGGCGCCGAGCTTGCCCGCCTGGGCGACGATCTCGGCTTCCTTCTCGTGGTACTTGGCGTTGAGCACCGTGTGGGGGATGCCGCGGGCCTTCAGCAGCTTCGACAGATACTCGCTCTTCTCGATGCTCACGGTGCCCACCAGCACGGGCTGGCCCTTCTCGTGGCAGTCGACGATCTGCTGGATGATGGCGCGGTTCTTGCCGTTTTCGTTCTTGTAGACCACATCCGGGTCGTCAATGCGGATGACGGGCCTGTTGGTCGGGATCTCAATGATATCGAGCTGGTAGATGGCGCCGAATTCCTCCGCCTCGGTGACGGCGGTGCCGGTCATGCCGGAGAGCTTTCCGTAGAGGCGGAAATAGTTCTGGAAGGTGATGGTGGCGAGGGTCTTGTTCTCCTTCTGGACGTCCACATGCTCCTTGGCCTCGATGGCCTGGTGCAGGCCCTCGGAGTAGCGGCGGCCCAGCATCAGGCGGCCGGTGAATTCATCGACGATGATGATCTCGCCGTCCTTGACGATGTAGTCGATGTCCCGCTTCATGATGCCGTGGGCCTTGAGCGCCTGGTTGATGTGGTGGGAGAGGGTGGCGTTCTCCATGTCGGCCAGGTTTTCCAGACCGAAGGCGCGCTCGGCCTTGGCGATGCCGCGGGCGGTGAGGGTGGCGGTGCGGGCCTTCTCGTCGACCACGTAGTCGGCGTCGAGATCCTCGCTCTCCTCCTGCTTTTCGTCGATGGAGGCGTAGACGAGCTTCTTGAGCCGGCTGACGAAATCGTCCGCCTGGCGGTAGAGATCGGTGCTCTCGTCGCCCTGCCCGGAGATGATGAGCGGCGTTCTGGCCTCGTCGATGAGGATGGAGTCCACCTCGTCGACGATGGCGAAGGCGTGCCCGCGCTGCACCATCTGCTCCTTGTAGAGCGCCATGTTGTCGCGCAGGTAGTCGAAGCCCATCTCGTTGTTGGTGCCGTAGGTGATATCGCAGTTGTAGGCGGCGCGGCGCTCGTCCCCGTCCAGTCCGTGGACGATCAGGCCGACGGACAGGCCCATGAAGCGGTGCACCTTGCCCATCCACTCGCTGTCGCGGCGGGCGAGGTAGTCGTTGACGGTGACGATGTGCACGCCCTCGCCGGTGAGGGCGTTGAGATAGGCGGGCAGCACGGCCACAAGGGTCTTGCCCTCGCCGGTCTTCATCTCGGCGATGCGGCCCTGATGCAGCACCACGCCGCCGATGAGCTGCACGCGGAAGGGCTTGAGCCCCAGCACGCGCCATGCGGCCTCGCGCACGGCGGCATAGGCCTCGGGCAGGATATCGTCCAGCGTCTGGCCGTTCGCGAGCCGCTCCCTGAATTCCTCCGTTTTCGCGCGCAGCTGCGCGTCGCTGAGGGCCTGCATCGCAGGCTCCAGCTTTTCGATCTTATCTGCGATCGGATAGATCTTTTTCAGCTCCCGGTCGGAATAGCTGCCGAAGAGCCTGTTCAAAAAACCCATAGTCAATTCCTCTGCCTGATCGGTGATTCTTTGCTGCGGAGGGGATGCCTCCATAGTAATATGTTAGTATAGCATATCTTTATGAAGAAAAAAAGTCTGTCCGTGGCAAAAAATGCGCCCGGAGGGCAGAATGGCTTGTCTCAAAAGTCCGTCAGTGAATACAGGGGAGGCTGTCAGCCTCCCCTCAGACTGTAGACAAACCTATACAGAGCAAGTCGGACTTGCATGGGGAGAGCGCGAGAGGGGATTGGTTATTCCCTCTCGCGTTTGATATTCTCAAAAATGAGAACTTTTTCGAAAGTTCTCATTTTTGATTCTCAAGGTGTCGACACTTTGTCGACACCTTGAGGGGAGGCTGTCAGCCTCCCCTGCGGCACGATTTCTATGGATAAAAAGGTTTGGCAAATTCGTACACAATGCGATTTTGCCAAACCTTTTTGCCAATATCGTGGTTTTTCAACGGGCGGCTGACCGTCGCCCCTACGGTCCTGTCTGCGTTTTGAGACAGCTCCTTCTGTTCCCGGCGCGGCCGCCTCAGCCGAAGCTGAAGAGCAGCGCGCCGTCCTCGTCGAAGCGGCAGAGCCTGCCCCGGCCGTCCCGCTCGACCTGGTGCCAGCCGCTCAGGGTGTAGCCGTTGTCGTCGAAGTAGTACTCCTTCCCGTCGATGCTCACCCAGCCGGTGGCCAGCGCGCCGTCCGCGCCGAAATAGTACGTCCGCCCGTCCACGGTCTGCCAGCCGGTCTGCATCACGCCGTTTTCGTCAAAGCAGCGCACGGCGCCGTCCGCCTCCGCCAGGCCGCTCAGCAGCATGCCGTCCTCGCCGAAGCCGTAGGTGACGCCGTCGATCTCATGAAGGCCGATGCTCACACGGCCGTCCTGGCGCAGGTAGCAGCGCCGCGCGCCGCCGGGGCCGGGGATCTCCTGCCAGCCGGTGAGCATGGCGCCGCTGCGGTCGAAGCAGTACCACTCCCCGCCGAGCTCCGTCCAGCCGACGCAGGCACGCCCGTCCTCCGCGAAATAGTAGCGCGTGCCGTCGATCTCCTGCCAGCCGAAGGCCTGGCTGCCGTCGTCGAAGAAGTAGCTGCGGCCGTCCGCCTGATCGAGCCAGCCGGTCACGCGGCTGCCGTATTTCTGCTCCTCGGGGCTCTCGGCGCGGAAATAATAGCTCTTGCCGTCCAGCTCCAGCGAGCCGTTGACCAGCAGCCCGTCCCCGTCGAAGTAGTACAGATTGTCCTGATCCTCCACCCAGCCCTTCACCGGCTCGCCTTCCACGAAATACATCCAGTCGCCGGCGGTATGGTAATTCTTGGGGTAGTCGGTCTGCCAGAAGGCCCAGCCGTCGGGCGGCACGGCCTCGAAGCTGCAGGCGGCCATGTCGCCGAAGCTCATGCTGTAGCGGCTGCCCGTGAAGGTGGAGAGGCTGATCCCCTCGTCGCACAGGCGGGCGACGATGCCCCTCCCGGTGGGATAGAGCTCGTAAAACTCGGTGCCGTATCTGCCCGCGGCATAATACCGCGCGCAGGTATAGGCCCCGCTGACGGCAACCTTTTTCGGGTCGTCGTGCCCGGTGGAGATGCAGTAGGCCGGCTGCAGCGCGTCGAGGGTCTCCCTGGCGTTGGAATAGTAGCGCGCGCCGTGGTGCGCGGCCTTGAGCAGGTCCACGGTCCCCAGATCGTCCCGGATCGCCCCGGCGATCTTCTGCTCGGTCCGAAACTCCACATTGATGTCCGAGAGGAAGGCGGCCCTGTTGACGCCGTCGTCCAGCACGGCGACGATGGAGTTGACGTTCTCGTTCTTTACGGTCTCACGCGGCAGGAGGTTGTAGAGCCGGATGCGGCTCTCGCCCAGACTGAAGGCGATATAGTCGTCGTACAGGTCCTCCCCGTCCCCCGCGGAGTACTCGCAGCCTGACAGATTGCTCAGCTTTTCCACGCGCGCCATCAGCGTCTCATAGCGCTCGGGACGGCCGGGCGCGCCGGGCTTTGCGCCCGTGGACACGTCCACCGTGACGCAGCCGCGCTCCCGCATGGCCTTGAGCGCCTGATAATAGAAGGCCTGATTGTGCCAGGAGGTGATGACCGCGGTGTCGTCGCCGCGCGCAAGCTCCGCCGTGCGCAGGATCTTCTCCGTCTCGCTCAGCTGTGCGCCGTCCTCCTGCTCGGGCAGCTCCGGGCCGGGCAGGTCGTCCTCGTACTCGTTGATGTGGTAATACTGCTTGAAGAAGTAGACCGTCCTCTCATCCACGAGATACTGCTGCCCGTTCTCCGCCCAGAAGCGGTAATTGGCGATGGCGGGCAGGCCGCCGATGTGGTCGGAGTGGGAGTGGGTCGCAAGGATGAAGTCCAGATGCCGCACGCCGAGGGACTCCACCATGTAGCGGGCCAGATCCTCTCCGAATTTGCCCGCCGCCTGGCAGGAGAGCGTGTCGCGGTAGGTACAGGGATAGGTCGTGCCGTCGGCGTCCTGGATCGCGGTCTGCGCGCGGTGCCCGCCGTCGATCAGGCCCCAGTGCCCGTCCGCCTCGATGAGGATGCACTCGCCGCTGAGCCTGTTGGTGGAGACGTTGAGGAAGTAGACATTGGCGCGCACGCGCATCTCCTCTTCCTCCGCCTCCGCCCTCGCGGCGGCGGGAGACAACAGCGAAAACAGCATCGCCGCCGCCAGGAACAGGAGCATCCCGCGTCTATACTTCATAGCATCTCTCACCCCCGCGTGTTTTCGTGTCTTTTCTTCTTTTATTTTTACCACAGAGCGAGGCGGTTTGGCAACGGGCAATCCGCGTTTTTGTTTTGTCTCCGCTTTGTTTCTTGTCCTGCCCGCGCTTGTGTGCTAAAATATTCTCCTGTGGAGAAACAGAGACAGCGAGGGACGCATGATGAACAGACAGGGTTTCGACAACGAAAAATATGTGAAGCTGCAGTCTCAGAACATCCGGGACCGCATCGCCAAATTCGGCGGCAAGCTGTACCTGGAGTTCGGCGGCAAGCTCTTCGACGATTTCCACGCCTCCCGCGTGCTCCCGGGCTTCGCGCCGGACAGCAAGGTGAAGATGCTGCTGGAGATGAAGGACGAGGCGGAGATCGTTATCGCCATCTCGGCCGACGATATCGAGCGCAGCAAGCGCCGGGGCGATCTGGGCATCACCTATGACGACGACACCCTGCGCCTGATCGACGCCTTCCGCGGCATCGGGCTCTATGTGGGCAGCGTGGTCATCACGCACTACCGCGGCCAGCCCATCGCCGACAAGTTCATGGCGCGCCTGGCCGCGCTGGGCATCAAGACCTATAAGCACTACATCATCCCCGACTACCCGGCCAACGTCCCCCTGATCGTGTCGGAGGACGGCTTCGGCCGCAACGAATATATCGAGACCGAGCGGAGCCTTGTGGTGGTCACGGCCCCCGGCCCCGGCAGCGGCAAGATGGCCACCTGCCTCAGCCAGCTCTATCATGAGCACAGGCGCGGGGTGAACGCGGGCTACGCCAAATTCGAGACCTTCCCGATCTGGAACCTGCCGCTCAAGCACCCGGTGAACCTGGCCTACGAGGCCGCCACCGCGGACCTCGACGACGTGAACATGATCGACCCCTTCCACCTGGAGGCCTACGGCGTCACGACGGTCAACTACAACCGGGACGTGGAGATCTACCCGGTGCTGGCGGCCATGTTCAAGCAGATCTACGGCGGCTGTCCCTACAAGAGCCCGACGGATATGGGCGTCAACATGGCGGGCTACTGCATCGTGGACGACGAGGCCTGCCGCGAGGCGAGCAGGCAGGAGATCATCCGCCGCTGGTACGCCGCGGCCGTGTCCGTCCGCCAGGGGCTGAGCGAGCCGGCAGAGCTCCGCAAGATCGAGCTCATCATGAACTCGATGGACATCGGGCCGCAGGACCGCCCGGTGGTCGCCGCGGCGCTCGCGCGCGCGGAGGAGACCGGCGCGCCCGCCGTCGCCATCGAGCTGCCGGACGGCAGCATCGTCACCGGCAAGACAAGCTCCCTGCTGGGCGCCGCCTCCGCCTGCCTCTTAAACGCGCTCAAGAAGCTCGCCGGGATCGACAAGAAGCTGCTGCTGATCGCCCCGGGCGTGATCCAGCCGATCCAGCATCTGAAGGTCGAGCATCTGGGCAACCACAACCCCCGCCTGCACACCGACGAGCTGCTGATCGCCCTTTCGATCTGCGCGGTCACGAACCCGATGGCGGCCTACGCCATCGACCAGCTCGACAAGCTGCGCGGCTGCGAGGCGCATTCCAGCGTGATCCTCTCCCACGTGGACGAGGAGCTGTTCAAGAAGATCGGCGTCAACATCTCCTTCGAGCCGAAGTATCAGGCCAAGAAGCTGTTCCATCGCTGAAAGGAAGCCCCCGGAAAATGCATGGCATTTTCCGGGGGCTTTTTCTGCGCTTTGTTCTGTTTTCCGACGACCCCTCAGTCGCTTCGTGACAGCTCCCCTTGCACAGGGGAGCCTTTCCTGCGGGCGCTTCGTGAAGCGCCCCTACGGAGAAATCGGCCGTTTCTCCTCGTAGGGGCGGCTATCAGCCGCCCGCAGACGTCGTGCGGAAGCAATAGGCGGGCGAGCGATGCTCGCCCCTGCGGCAAAACGTGGATTATTCTATTCCGTAATCTACAGAGGGCTGCGGCAAACGCCGCAGCCCTCAGACTGAAGACAAACCCATACAGAACAGGTCGGACTCGCATGGGGAGAGCGCGAGAGGGGATTGGTTATTCCCTCTCGTGTTTGATATACGCAAAAATGGGAACTTTTTCGAAAGTTCCCATTTTTGCCGCTCAAGCTGTCGACACTTTGTCGACAGCTCAGACTGTAGACAAACCCATGCTGCCGAAGTATGACACGCATGGGGAGAGCGCGAGAGGGGATTGGTTATTCCCTCTCGCGATTGATATACTCAAAAAGCCGCAGCCCTCAGCATTCTCAGTCCTCGATCTTGAAGCCCTCGCCGTGGACCTCGGTGGAGTCCGTGACGAAGGTGAAGGCCGCGGGGTCCGTCTGCTTGATGAGGCGCAGGGTCTGGACCAGGACGTTGCGGCGCGTGACGGTGATGATCATCTGCTTGTCCCTGCCGGTGTAGCCGCCCCTCGCGGCGATCACCGTGGTGCCGCGGTCCATGCGCTCGTTGATCACGCGCGAGACCTCGTCCCCGCGATCGGTGATGATATAGATCACCTTGGCGTAATCCACGCCCTGCGCCAGCGCATCGATGACCTTGGAGGAGATGTAGATCGTGATGGAGGAGTTCAGCGCCACCTCGATGTCCCGGAACACGAGCACCGCGATCGCCACGACCGTCGCGTCGACGGCGAGGAGCATGATCCCGTTGGGCACGTTGGGGAAGGGCTTTTTCAGCAGCAGCGCCGCGAGGTCCGTGCCGCCGGTGCTGATCCCGCGCAAAAACAGGATCCCCACGCCGAGACCGGTCAGCACGCCGCCCGCCACCGCGGCCAGCAGGGCGTTATTCGAATAGCCGGGCAGGACCGCGCCGAAGAAGTCGATAAAAAACGAGAGCAGCACCGTGGCGAGCAGGGTCATGACCAGCGGCCGCGGTCCCAGCAGCCGCCAGGCCGCCAGCAGCAGGGGGACGTTGAGCATCAGCGCCCAGACGCCGACGCTGATCGGCGTGAGGTAGGCCAGCGCCGTCGCCAGGCCGGACACGCCGCCCGGCGCGATGTCGTTCGGCACCGTGAAGACCGCGACGCCCAGCGCGACCAGCGCGCTGCCCAGCACGGAATAGACGATGTCCAGCACAAAACCCCTGACGCCCTGCGGCCCCATGATCTCTTTCATAAAGCGCTCCTTATTTCTTTTGTCGGATTCGATTGATATAGTATATCACTTTTTGAGCGCTTTGACTACCCCCAGAACAGGCGGCAGAGCCAGGCCGAGGAGAGAAAGCAGGCCAGATCCGCGCACAGCGCCGCCGGGATCGCCCAGCGGCTGTTTTTTACCCCCGCCGCGGAGAAGTACACCGCAGCCACGTAGAAGGTCGTCTCGCTCGAGCCGAGCATGACCGCCGCCGTCCGGCCGATCAGCGAATCCGCGCCGCAGCGCTCGATCAGGCCGGCGGCCGCGGCCATCGCGCCGCTGCCCGTCAGCGGCCGCAGCAGCAGGAGCGTCACGGTCTCCGGCGGCACGCCCAGCCGCGAGAAGAGCGGCGCGAGCAGGCGGGCGATATACGCGCTCAGCCCCGAGACGGACAGCAGCCGCAGCAGCGGGAAGAGCACCAGCAGCGGCGGCAGGATCTCCCGGCACACGCGCAGGCCCTTCCGCGCCCCCGCCGTCAGCGCGTCGAACACGTCCAGCCCCCGCAGCGCGCCCGCCAGCATCAGGCCTCCGAGCAGCAGCGCGGGCAGCAGGGCCGACAGAGCGCTCAGCGCCACAGCCTGCGCAGCAGGCCCGCCGCCAGCAGCCCCGCCGTCACCGAGAGGGCGGAGCTTATAAGCACGGCGGGCAGGATGTCAAAGGGCGCGGCCGCTCCCGCCGCGGCGCGCACGGAGGCGATCGTTACCGGCAGAAGCTGGAGCGACGCGGTGTTGAGCACCACGAAGAGGCACAGCTCGTCCGCCGCCGGCGCGCCCAGCGTCCCCATCCGCTTCACGGCGCGTATGCCCGCGGGCGTGGCGGCGTTGCCGAGGCCGAGAAGGTTCGCGCTCAGGTTCTCCGTCAGCGCGGCCATAGCCTCCCCGTCCCGGGCGGACACGGGGAACAGCCGCGCCAGCGCCGGGCGCAGCAGCTTTTCCAGCCGCGCCGCGCCGCCGAGCCGCTCGAGCAGCTCCAGCATCCCGCTCCAGAGACAGAGCGCCGGGGCCATCGACAACAGAAGGCGGATCGCCTCGCCCCCGCCGGAGAGCAGGGCTGCGCTCGCCTCCGCGGCGCGGCCCCCCGCCAGCGCCGTCAGGATCCCCGCAAGGCACAGCGCCGTCAGCATAATCGATAACATGGGAAGGAACCTCACGTGAAAAAAGTTAAAAAAATGGTTGCAGTCTTTGTCGGATATGGTATAATACTTTACATCATACGAGCGTGATTTTTTTCGGTTGAGGAGGATAAGAATGAAATCTACCGGTATCGTCCGCAAAGTCGACGAATTGGGACGTATCGTTTTGCCGATTGAGCTGCGCCGCACGATGGACATTGCGGAAAAGGATGCGTTGGAAATATATGTTGAGGGAGAGAACATTATTCTGCGCAAGTACCAGGCGGCCTGCGTGTTCTGCGGCAGCGTGAAGAACCTTGTGAGCTACAAGGGCCGCAACGTCTGCGCCGACTGCGTCGCCACGCTGCAGGACAAGCTGTGACCCCCTTCCCCGCAACAGAAAAGCTCCCCGCCTCTTGTAAGAGGCGGGGAGCTTTCTGACTGTAGACAAACCCATACAGAACAAGTCGGACTCGCATGGGGAGAGCGCGAGAGGGGACGGTAATCCCCTTTCGCAGTACAATCTGTGCAAAAAGGAAGTTCCCATTTTTGCCGCTCAAGCTGTCGACACTTTGTCGACAGCTTGAAAGCTCCCCGCCTCTTGTAAGAGGCGGGGAGCTTTTTGCCTGCTTTTTTGCTCAGATCTCGATCTTCGCGCCCATGAGTTTGGCAAACTCGCGCACGATCGCCGTGTCGCCGGGCCACGCGGGCGCCGTGACCAGATTGCGGTCGACCACCGCGTCGGTCGCGGGGACGGGCACGAATTCGCCGCCGGCCAGGGTCACGTCGGGTCCGACCGCGGGGTAGGCCGTGGCCCTGTAACCCTTCAGGACGCCCGCCGCCGCCAGGACCTGCGGGCCGTGGCAGATGGCCGCGACCGGCTTGCCGGCCGCAAAGAACTCCCGGGCGATTTCCAGCACGCGCGCGTTGAGGCGGATGTACTCCGGGGCGCGGCCGCCCGTGATGAAGAGGCCCTCGTAGTCCCCGGTCTTCACCGCGTCAAAGTCCGCCGTCAGGGCGAAGTTGTGGCCGCGCAGCTCCGTGTAGGTCTGCTCGCCGAGGAAGTCGTGCACGGCGGTGGCGACCGTCTCGCCCGCCTTCTTGTCCGGGCAGACGGCGTCCACCTGGTAGCCCAGGACGCCCAGCGCCTGGAACGGCACCATGGTCTCGTAGTCCTCTGTGAAATCGCCGCAGAGGAGCAGCACTTTCTTGCTCATGATGAGCCCTCCTTTTTGAAATGGTATGATTGAGCCGGCGTCTGCCGGTGCAGTCCGTTTACCTGCGCGCCTGCAGCTGCGCGATCAGCTCGTCGCAGACCTCGTCCATGTCGCCCACGATGCCGTAGTCGCAGTAGTTGAAGATCTGGGCCTCGGGGTTTTTGTCGACCGCCACGAAAACATCCGCGTCCACGCCCGCGGTGTGGTTGACCGCGCCGGAGACGCCGAAGCTGAGGTAGAGCTTCGTCTTTACCATCACGCCCGACTGGCCGATCTGCAGCTTGTAGGGCAGGATGCCGCGGTCGTAGAGCGGCCGGGTGCAGCCGAGCTTGCCGCCGAGGAGCTTTGCCAGCGTCCGGTAGCGCTCGAGATGCTCGGAGTCCTTCAGGCCGTTGCCGACGCAGACGATGCAGTCGGCGTTCGCGATGTCCATCTCCGGGTCGTTTTCATCGGGGATGAAGTCGATGTGCCGGCAGCGGATGGCCTCGGGGTCGAAGCTGATCTCCTCCTCAATCTCCTCGATCTGCGCCTTTCTGCCCGTGGGGGCGTAGGGGAAGGTGCCGGGGCGGATGGTGCCGATCTGTGGGCGCAGCGCCGGCACGGTGATGACCGCCATGATCTTGCCGCCGACCGCCGGCTCGATGAACTGGATGTCACCGGTCTCGCTGTCCCAGTCCAGCTCCATCGCGTCGGAGGTGCAGCCGGTGTCCAGCTGCACGGCGAAGCGCGGCGCGAAGTCGCGCCCGTTGACGGTGCCGCCGACGAAAATGGCCGAGGGATTGTATTTGCGGGAGAGCACGGTGAAGGCGTTGGCCCAGGCGTCGGTGTTGAAATACGCATAGCCGCTGCCGTGTACGCGGATCAGCCCGTCGACGCCGCAGTCCTTCACCTTCTCCTCTTCTGCCCCGGGGAGCCTGTCGAGGATGACGGCATAGAGCCGGTCTCCGGTCCGGTCGCAGAGCTTCCGCAGCTCGCAGCAGAGCTCCAGGCCGACGGGCGCGGCCGTCTTTCCGTCGTGCTCGATATAGACCCACATGTTCCTGTAATCGGATTTCTGCATGGCCCCCACCTCCTTAAAGCGCGCCTTTTTCCGCCAGCAGCTCCAGAAGCCTGCCGACGTCCGACCGGGCGCTGCCAGTGCGGATGATCTGCCCGGGCTCGGGCAGCTCGGGCGGGTAGATCTTCGGCACGATGGTGCCGGAGCCGGGCACGCCGATCTTCTGCAGGTCGAGGCCCTCGATTTCGTTTTCCGTGTAGACGGTGATCTCCGCCTTCTTCGCGGCGAGATAGGCCTCCAGGTTCGGCAGCCGCCCGAAGAACCTGTCCTTCTCGACGGTGATCAGGCAGGGCAGCGTCGCCTCGACGATCTCTCTGCCGGTCTCCAGCGCGCGGGTGGCCCGGATCTTCCCGTCCCCGACCGCGTCGACGCTCAGGCAGCAGGAGATCTGCGCGGCGTCGAAGCGCTCGGCCAGCTGCGAGGCCATCTGGCCCGTCGCGCCGTCCATCGACTCCTTGCCGCAGAAAATGAGGTCGAATTTCCCCCGCATCGCGGCCGCCATGACGATGGAATAGCTGGTGGAGAGCGTGTCGGCCCCGCCGAAGGGGCGGCCGCTGATCAGCACCGCCTCGTCCCCGCCGACGGCCAGGCACTCGCGCAGGGTGCTCTCGGCCATGGGCGGCCCCATGGTGATCAGCGTGATTTTGCCGCCGTAGCGCTCCTTGACCTGCACGGCCGCCTCCAGCGCGTTCAGGTCCAGGGGGTTGGTGAGCGTCGGCACGCCGGCGCGGACCAGATTGCCGGTCTCCGGGTCCATCTTCACGAGGTCGATATCCGGGATCTGCTTGACGCAGACAAGTATGTTCAGCATGGCTTAGCCTCCCCTCATGCTCTCTCGGCCAGCGTGCTGTCGCAGACCTTGCCGGGATTGAGGATGCCGTCGGGATCGAAGACCGCCTTGATCTGCCGCATCAGCTCGAACACATCCTCGCCCACGGACTCGCGCAGGTAGACCATTTTCGCGTGGCCGATGGAGTGCTCGCCGGAGACCTGCCCCTCCAGCTCGGCGCACTTGGTATAGGCCCTGTCCATGATGATCTTGACCCGGCGCTTGAACTCTTCCTCCTCCAGCTCGTTGGAGCAGCAGTAGATATGCAGGTTGCCGTCGCCCGCGTGGCCGAAGTTGCGGATGCGGATGCCGAGCTCGTCGCCCAGGGCGCGGATGTAGATCAGGAAGGCCGGGATCTTGTCCACCGGCACCACCACGTCCATCTCGTCGATGAGCTTCGTGTCGGCCTCGATGGCGGTGAGGAAGCTCGAACGCGCCGCCCAGGCGGATTTCTTGTTGGAGGAGGTCGCGACCACCAGCACGTCCAGCGCGTCGGCCTCCTTCGCGATCTCGCCGAGCTTGATCATCTTCTGGTCCAGCTCGTCCTCGTCGTAGCCGGTGAAGGTGACGAGCACCGAGGCCCCCACGTCCTCATTGCGCACGCGCTCCGGGAAGATGGGGTTGCCGGTAAAGGCGGCCGAGGAGGTCACGATGTCCGCGTCCATGAACTCGATGGACTGGGGGTCGAGATTGGCCAGCTTGATCTTCGGCACGGAGCGGATGCAGGACTCGACGTCCCGGAAGGGGACCAGACAGGACACGTCGCAGATGGGGCTCGGGATGAGCTTCAGGGTCATCTCCGTGATGATGCCGAGCGTACCCTCCGAGCCGATCATCAGGTGCAGCAGGCTGTAGCCGGAGCTGGTCTTGCAGACGGATTTGCCCAGCTCGATGATCCGCCCGTCGGCCAGCACCACCGTCAGCGCCAGCACGTAGTCGCGGGTGACGCCGTACTTGACCGCGCGCATGCCGCCGGCGTTGGTGGAGATGTTGCCGCCCACGGTGGCGGTCTTCTCGCCGGGGTCGGGCGGGTACATCAGGCCGCGGCTCTGCGCGTCCGCCGCCAGATCCTTCAGCAGCACGCCCGGCTGCAGGCGCACGACAAGGTTGTCCATGTCGTACTCGAGGATTTTGTTCATGCGCCGGGTGCAGAGCACCAGCCCGCCCGCCAGCGGCACGCAGCCGCCGACGAGGCCCGTGCCCGCGCCGCGGCAGGTGACGGGGATTTTGTTGGCCGCGCAGATCTTCATGACCGCGGAGACCTCCTCCGTGGTCTCTGCATCCACCGCCGCCTCGGGCATGTATTTGCCGTAGATCGGCATCTCGTCGTGGGAGTAGTTCGGGTCGACCTCGCCCCCGACGTAGAACCGCTTCCCGACGACCGCGCGAAGCTGCTCTGCGATCTCGGGCGTGATCTTGCTGTAGGCTGCCATGGCATCACCCTCCTTTTTCTTCTCTTACGATGACCGAGATCCCGTTGGGGATCACGGTCACAGATTCCTTGCCCATGGCCCGCGCCATGGCCAGCGCCTCCTGAAGCGAGGGGGCGTAGCGCATCTTCATCTCCTCGACCATGGTTTTCAGGGCCGGGCGCGTGACCACGATCACCGTGTGCTTTTTCAGGATGCGCGCCAGGATCTGGCTCTCCCACTGGTCGGCGATGGTCTCCTCCTGCGGGGTCGCCATGAACTGCGCGTACAGCGCCTGCGCGCTCTCGCAGTCCCGCAGAGACTCGTAGAAGGCCTGCCCGCCGTGGCCGTCGGCGCACTCGGCGCACTCGATGATCACGCCGCCGGGATTGCAGCTCGCCTCCGCGGCGGTCATGCTCTTGACGCACTGGTAGAGGTTCTGATCCAGCGGCGCGCCGCCGTTGGAGGTGATCACGACGTCGGCATATACGGGGCTGACCTTTGCGTAGCCGAGCAGGAAATCGCAGCCCGCCCGGTGCGCGGTGACGGGGTTGCCGGCGAAGGCGGCGACCGTCCTCTTGTCCTCGTCGATGACGACGTTGACGATGTAGGCGAGCTTCGCAAGCTTTGCGGCGGCCAGCATGTCCTCGTGCATGGGGTTGCCGTCGAGGACGCCGGTGCGGGCGTATTCGCTGTCGATGAAGCGGCTGCAGTGGTTGCCCATGACCGTGACCTGATCGCAGACGCCCGGCAGCACGCTCTTGCGCCCGCCGGAAAAGCCCGCGAAGAAGTGCGGCTCGATAAAGCCCTCGGCGATCAGCAGCTCCGCCTCCGCGGCGCTGCGGTCGATCACGCAGGGCGCGCCGGAGGGCAGCACGCCGATCTGCACGTTGGCCTCTCTGTCCCGGCAGTCGTGGATGACGATGCGCGACTGCTCATAGATCTCGTCGCCGAGCTTTGCGCGCAGCTCCTCCTCGCCGCTGGGACGGTGGAAGCCGGTGGCGACCAGCAGCGTGATGTCGATCTCCGGGCTGCCCTCACGCAGCTCGCGGAACATATTCGGCAGGATGTCCCGGCTCGGGACCGGGCGCGTGTGGTCGGAGATGATGATGACGCAGTTTTTCTTCCCGCGGGCAAGCTCTGACAGCCGGGGGCTGTCGATGGGCTTTTCCATCGCCGCTCTGACGATGGCAAGGCCCTCGCCCCCGGCCTTCAGCTCCCCGATCCGGGAAGTCAGGACCGCGGCGCCGCCCTCTTCAAACGCCAGGCTGGTTTTTCCGTACGGGATCTTGAGCATATGCCTTCCCCTCTCCTTATAATGATTATCGGATAGCGAAATCAATCGAATCTTTGATTGATTTCGCTGCCAAACTTGTTGTTTGGCAGCGAATGATTCTATGAATCATTCGCCCGATGCTCATTGCAATGAATATATGGCAAAACAGCGCTGCTGTTTTGCTGCGCCGCAAAGCGGCGCGGCGAAAAGCTTTTTGGCTTTTCGCCATCCTATAGTCATTATGTTCTGCGTTCAGAATAGCATATCGCCCTGCCATTATCAACCAAAATCTTGCCCGCGCGTTTTCCGAATTTGTAAAATTTGCCGAGGGCCTGTCGAAAGGCCGCACAAAAAACCGCGGGGCGGAGGCCCTGCGGTTTCAATGTGCAGACAATGCCTGCGCTATCACCAACACTACTGTCATTCTGAGGAACGGAGTGACGAAGAATCTCTTTTTCCTCGCAGACAACTGAGCTTTCCGAGATTCTTCGCTTCGCTCAGAATGACAAAAACGGGGGTTGTCTACAGTCTGAAACCGCAGGACGGCAGTCCTGCGGTTTTCCCTGGCCCGTGTTCATGCCGTGATATTCTTTTTGATCTGCCGGATGGCGTTTTTCTCGAGACGGGAGACCTGCGCCTGCGACACGCCGACGGCCTTGGCGACCTCCATCTGCGTGCGCCCGTCGTAAAAACGCAGGGCCAGGATGCGCCGCTCGCGCTCCGTCAGGCGGCGCATGGCCTCCTCCAGCGCGATCTGCTCCAGCCAGTGCTCATCGGTGCAGCGCGGGTCGCCGATCTGGTCCATGACCGTGGCGCTCTCGCCCGCGTCGCTGTAGACCGGGTCGTAGAGGCTGACCGGGTCGCAGATGGCCTCCATCGCGAAGCCGACCTCCTGCCGCGGGATGCCCAGCGCGGCGGCGATGGTTTCGACGTCGGGCTCGCGCCCGGTCTCGGCCTGCAGCTTCTCGCGCGCCTGCAGCACACGGTAGGCCGTGTCCCGCATCGAGCGGGAGACGCGCACCGCGCTCCGGTCGCGCAGGAAGCGCCGCAGCTCCCCGGCGATCATCGGCACCCCGTAGGTGGAAAACTGCACGTTCTGGTTCAGGTCGAAGGCGTCGACGGCCTTGATCAGGCCGATCACGCCGACCTGAAACAGATCGTCCATGCTCTCGCCCCGGTTCGAGAAGCGCTGCACCACGCTCAGCACCAGACGCAGATTGCCGGAGATCAGCTTGTCCCGGGCGGCGGCGTCTCCGGCGCGGCTTTTGCGCAGCAGTTCGCGCGTTTCCGCGGCCCTGAGCACCGGCAGCTCCGCCGTGTTGACCCCGCAGATCTCGACCTTTCCCTGCATGACCACACCTCCGTCTTTCGTGTGGCCTTAGTATTTCCCGCCGCGGGAAATCTGATACCTCCGAAAAAGCGGCAAAAACCGCGCAAAAAAGGCTTGACAAGGGCGGTGTTGTGGTATATATTGTTTGAGCGCTCCGAAGACAGCAGGTGGGCCCCGGCCCGTAAATCCTGCCGAGGACATCAACAAGCTTTGATTGTTTTTGTGCCTTTGCGTCTTTTTCGGATGCAGAGGTTTTCTTTTTGGGCGCGACTGATATCTCGTGTGGAGGTGAAAAACACACATGCCGAACGCAAAGGTTCTCAGCGAAAAGCAGGCGATCGTCGAAGCCCTCGCCGAGCGCATCAAGAACGCGGGCGCCGGCGTCCTCGTCGACTACAAGGGAATCACCGTGGCCGAGGATACCGCACTGCGCACCGAGCTGCGCAAGGACGGAGTGGAATACACCGTCGTCAAGAACACCCTGACCAGAAAGGCTCTGGACAAGCTGGGGATGAGTGATCTCGATCACGTCCTCAACGGCACCACCTCTCTGGCTACCGCCGAGCATGATCCCATTGCCCCCTTCCGCATCATCAACGACTACAGCAAGAAGCTGGGTGAGCGCTTCAACATCAAGGCCGCCTTCATGGAGGGCAAGGTGCTGAGCGAGTCCGAGATCGCGGAGATGGCAGAG
Organism: Oscillospiraceae bacterium; assembly: GCA_902778285.1. Classification (GTDB taxonomy): domain Bacteria; phylum Bacillota; class Clostridia; order Oscillospirales; family Oscillospiraceae; genus Limivicinus. The sequence goes on from CACYXC010000037.1 coordinate 17,659, forward strand.
CTGCCCAGCAAGGACGCTCTGTACGCCAAGGTCCTGGGTACCATGATCGCTCCCATCACCGGTCTGGCCGTCTGCCTGGGTCAGATCCTCGAGCAGAAGGGCGGCTCCCTGGAGTCCGCCGAGGCAGAAGCTGCCGAATAATCCGGCACACAAAACTATTTAATGGAGGATTTTATCATGTCTGAAAAGATCACTGCCATGATCGAAGAGATCAAGGGCCTTTCCGTTCTCGAGCTGGCTGAGCTCGTCCACGCCCTGGAGGACACCTTCGGTGTCTCCGCCGCCGCTGTCGCCGCTGGCCCCGCCGCCGGCGCCGCTGCCGCTCCCGTTGAGGAGAAGACCGAGTTCGACGTTGTCATGACCAGCTTCGGTGCTGAGAAGATCAAGGTCATCAAGGAAGTCCGCGCCATCACCGGTCTGGGCCTGGCCGACGCCAAGGCTCTGGTCGAGGGCGTGCCCGCCAAGATCAAGGAAGCCGTCTCCAAGGAAGATGCCGAGGCCCTCAAGGCCCAGCTCGAAGGCGTCGGCGCCACTGTCGAGCTCAAGTAATCCGAGTTCACACATCAAAAACCGCTCTCCGTTCGGAGAGCGGTTTTTTCGTATAATCAGCAATATCTCAATCGCGGCCGTAGGGGCCGACGTCCTCGGCGGTCCGCGCGGGATAGCATTCTCTCGTAGGGCCGATCATCGATCGGCCGCGCGCGGGCCTTGGAAACGGCCGGGCAATGCCCGGCCCTACGGTACGCGGCGGGCGGCTGATAGCCGGAACTACGACGCAGACAAGCGGTTTTTTCACCGCTGCAAGCGTTTACTTGACAGGCAATCCAGATGGTTTATAATGATTGCATGGCGGCGAAAGGCCGCGAGGTGAAGGATATTGAACGCCCGAAGAAAGGGAGGCCCCTTATGCCGACGCGCAAGAGAATCTTTGAGATCATCGAGGTCGCAGACGAGAACGACCGGCTGTCGGCGCTCTACGACAGCTTCATGATCCTCTGCATCGTGCTGAGCCTGCTGCCGCTGGTCTTCAAGGAGACCACGCCCTTCCTCTACTGGCTCGACAAGGCCTGCGTGGTGGTCTTCATCGCCGACTACCTCCTGCGCTGGGCCACGGCGGACTACAAGTACGACAGGCGCACCGCGCTCCCCTTTGTCCGCTACCCCTTCTCCTTCATGGCCCTCGTGGACCTGCTGTCGATCCTGCCGTCGCTGACGGTGCTCAACGGCGGCTTCAAGGTCCTGCGCGTGCTGCGCATGATCCGCGCGCTGCGCGTGTTCCGCGTGCTCAAAGCCCTGCGCTATTCCCGCAGCATCCGCATCATCAGCCGTGTGCTGCGCCGCTCACGGGAGTCCCTGCTCGCGGTGGGGACCCTGGCCCTGGGCTACATCCTGGTCTCGGCGCTCATCATCTTCAACGCCGAGCCCGATTCCTTCCACAACTTCTTCGAGGCGGTCTACTGGTCCACCGTGCTGCTGACCACCGTCGGCTTCGGCGACATCACGCCCGTCACCACCATCGGGCGCAGCATCGCGATCGTCTCCTCCCTCTTCGGCATCGCCATCGTCGCCCTGCCCTCCGGCATCATCACCGCCGGCTACATGAAGGAGCTGGAGGAGCAGCGGGCCGAGGAGGAGCGGGAGCGCCGCGAGAGCGCGCAGCCCGCGCCGCACTATCTCAACCGCTTCCGCCTGCACCAGATGAAAACGGAGCAGCGGGAGACCAATGTATCCGAAGCATCCAAAGAATAAGGAGGCCGTACCATGGCACGCGACACCGACATCAAGCTGCAGAATCAGGTCATCTACTCCGTCTATCTCCGCGCCCACACCGAGGAGGGGAGCTTCCGCGCCCTGATCCCCGATCTGGACCGCATCAAGGCGCTCGGCACAGACATCCTCTGGCTCATGCCCATCCACCCCATCGGCGTCAAGGGCAGGAAGGGGAGCCTCGGCTGCCCCTACGCCAACCGCGACTACCGCGCGACGAACCCCGCCTACGGCACGATGGAGGACTTCAGGGCTCTCGCCGACGAGATCCACAGCCGCGGCATGAAGCTGATGATCGACGTGGTCTACAACCATACCTCGCCCGACTCCGTGCTGCTTGAGCAGCACCCGGACTTCTTCTGGCGCGACGAGAACGGGAACGTGGGCAACAAGATCGGCGACTGGGCCGACGTCATCGACCTCGACTACAGCAATCCCGGCCTCTGGGACTATCAGATCGAGTCGCTGACCATGTGGGCAAAGTACGTTGACGGCTTTCGCTGCGACGTGGCCTCCTTCGTCAACATCGAGTTCTGGAAGATGGCCCGGGCGATGGTCAAACGCGTGCGCCCCGGCTGCGTGTGGCTCGCCGAGACCGTGCACCGGGATTTCGGCAACTTCACCCGCCGCGCGGGCTTCTATTCCTGCCGCGACACCGAGGCCTTCGACGCCTTCGACATGGAGTACGAGTACGACGTGCGCGAGGCCTTCGAGCGCTATGTGCGCGGCGAGACGCCGCTGAGCGTCTGGCTGGACCAGCTCAACTTCCAGGAGTCGGTCTATCCCGTCAACTACAACAAGCTGCGCTTCCTCGAAAACCACGACCAGCCGCGCTTTGCCTCGCTGCTGGCGTCCGAGTCCGACCGGGACAGCTTCACGGCGCTGCTGTTTTTCCTCAAGGGCACGACGCTGCTCTATGCCGGGCAGGAATTCTCCTGCACGCATACGCCCAGCCTCTTTGAGCGCGAAGTCTTCCCGCGCACGGGGCGGGACATCAGCGATCGGCTCCGGCAGCTTTCCGTCATCAAGCACACGGTCCTCGGCGCGGACGACGATTTCTGGGCCAGGGCGGACGACGCAAACGACATCGCCATCCTCGGCCGCGAGAACGCAGAGAGCCGCAAGCTCGGCGTCTTCCCGCTCAAGTCGAAGAGCGCCTCCGTGCCCGTGGAGGCCCCGGACGGCGTGTACGAGAACCTGCTGGACGGCAGCTCCGTCACGGTCGAGGACGGGAAGCTCCTCTGCGAGGGCCGGCCCATCGTCTTCGTGCTGCCGAAGCGCGCGGTGAAAGCATGACTCTCCCCTATAAAAACTACATCTTCGATCTCTACGGCACGCTGGCCGATATCCGCACCGACGAGCGCCGCCGCGAGCTCTGGGTAAAGACCGCGCTGTACTACACAGAACACGGCGCGCCCTATGAGGCGGCGGAGCTGCGGCGGGAATACCTGCGCCTCTGCCGCGCCGAGCAGGGGCGGCACCGCGCCCCGCTCTACGAGATCGAGCTGCGGAAGGTCTTCCGGGCGCTCTATGCCGCCAAAGGCGTCACGCCCGACCGGCGGCGCGTGGAGGAAACGGCGGTGTTCTTCCGCCTTGTTTCACTCAGGAAGCTGCGGCGCTATCCCTGGGTAGCGCCGGTGTTTTCCGCCCTGCGTGAGCGCGGCGCGAGGCTCTTTCTGCTCTCGAACGCGCAGTCCTGCTTCACCGTGCCGGAGCTGCGGGCCCTCGGCCTGCTCGACGCCTTCGACGGCATCGTCATCTCCTCCGATGCGCACATCAAAAAGCCGAGCCCGAAGATCATGCGGAAGCTGCTCACGCGCTATGATCTCGCAGTCGGCGAGAGCCTGATGATCGGCAACGAACAGGGCTGCGACGTGGCCGTGGCCCACGCCGCGGGGATGGACGCGCTGTACCTGCAGACCGAGACCTCCGGCGTCTACGACCCCGCCCTGAAGGCAGAATACGAGCTGCTGGACGGGGATTTCTCCCGCCTTCCCTCCCTGCTGGGGATCCATTGATACAAGGAGTACGCCATGCCGAATCCTCCCATCCGCAGGCATCGCCGCCGCCGGAGGCAAAAAGCCCTCTGGCAGGTGATCCTGCTCGATATCCTGACGGCCGCGCTGATCCTCGGGATCTACGCGGTGTTCAAGCTGGCCCTCCCCGCCATGCGGAAAAGCCCCGCGGCGTCGGTCCCGACGCCCGCACCCGTCGAAGCCGCCGAACCCGCGCCCGCCGTGATCGTCGAGGCCGCGGCTCCGACACCGCCGCCTGCGGAAGCGACGCCGGTGCCCACGCCCGAGCCCACGCCGGACCCGCGCACGCCCTGGCAGATCAAGTTTGCCGAGCACTTCACCGAGGAGCCTGTGCTGACCGACCACAGCTACACGAGCCCCGAGGTCTCCATCGACATTCAGAGCTTCAGCATGGAGGAGAACGGCTGGACCTCGGTCTATCATGTGGCGGACATCTATGTGGCGAGCCTCGACAACTTCAAGACCTACACCGTCAACGGCGAGCTCAAGTACTGGTCCACGGCCGACGTGATGGAGCTCGACCGGGAGTCCAACGCCATCCTCGCCATCAGCGGGGACTTCTACAGCTACCAGCAGAGCGGCTTCATCATGCGAAACGCTCAGCTCTACTCCTCCGCCGCGGGCTACGCCGACATCTGCGTGCTCTTTTCCGACGGCCGCATGGAGACCTACGCCGGCGGGCAGTACGACGTCGATCAGATCCTCGCCGACGGAGCGGTGCAGGTCTGGCAGTTCGGCCCCGTGCTGCTCGACGCGGAGGGGCACGCCCTGGACTATTTCCCCCGCGCGCAGGGCACGGTCAACCAGCCGAACCCGCGCAGCGCCATCGGCTACTACGAGCCGGGGCACTACTGCTTCGTGGTGGTGGACGGCCGGCAGGACGAGTACTCCCACGGCCTGCTGCTGCCGGGCCTGTCCAGGGTTTTTGAGCAGCTCGGCTGCACCTGCGCCTACAACCTCGACGGCGGCGGCTCCGCCGTCATGACCTTCAACCACGAGCGCTTCAGCCGCCAGTCCAACGGCGGCGGCCGGGAGCTCGGCGACATTCTGCTGATCACCGAGGAGGGCTTCCCCGGGGCGGCACAGGAGGGCTGAACCATGCGTTTTTTCCGTGCGATCCTGCCGAATCTGAGCATTGCGCTGCAGCTGGCGCTGGCCGTGCTGGTGATCCTGGATGTGTTCAACCCCCGGATCGGGCTGCTGTCCGGCCTGCCCTTCGTGATGCTCTTCGCCGCGGCCTTTGTCTGCGCCGTTGCCACCGCCGTCGTTTTGTATCGGGACTGGCGCGCCGATTCATAAAACGCACAAAATCCACCGACAAAAGCCGGTGGATTTTTCATACATGCGCAGGTAAAAAAATCTTGCTTCATGTCCTTGCCGGGAATATAATAACGGAGAAATAAAAAGTTGGAGGATAAAGCTATGGCAGAAAACAGACGTCCCGAAAGCATGGAGCGCATCACCACGCCCGCGCTGGCCGCCGCCTTCATCGAAGAACAGCTGGCCGCCCTGCGCGCGCAGATCGGCGGCAAAAAGGTCCTTCTCGCCCTCTCCGGCGGCGTGGATTCCTCCGTCGTCGCGGCCCTGCTCATCAAGGCCATCGGCAAGCAGCTCACCTGCGTGCACGTGAACCACGGTCTTCTCCGTAAGGGCGAGCCTGAGCAGGTCATCGAGGTCTTCCGCAATCAGATGGACGCAAACCTCGTCTACGTCGACGCGGTGGACCGTTTTCTGGACAAGCTGGTCGGCGTCTCCGAGCCCGAGCAGAAGCGCAAGGTCATCGGCGCCGAGTTCATCCGCGTGTTCGAGGAAGAGGCGCGCAAGCTGGACGGGATTGAGTTCCTCGCCCAGGGCACCATCTACCCTGACATTCTCGAGAGCGGCCCCGTCAAGGCGCACCACAACGTGGGCGGCCTGCCCGAGGACCTGCAGTTCGAGCTGGTCGAGCCGCTCAAGTTCCTCTATAAGGACGAGGTCCGCGTGGTCGGCTCCGCGCTGGGCCTGCCCGACAGCATGGTCTACCGTCAGCCCTTCCCCGGCCCCGGCCTGGGCGTGCGCTGCGTCGGCGCCATCACCCGCGACCGGCTGGAGGCCGTGCGCGAGTCCGACGCGATCCTGCGCGAGGAGTTTGCCAAAAACGGTCTGGCCGGCAAGGTCTGGCAGTACTTCACCATCGTGCCCGACTTCAAGTCCACCGGCATCACCGACGGCCTGCGCACCTACGACTGGCCCGTGGTCATCCGTGCCGTCAACACCGTCGACGCCGTGACCGCCGAGGTAGCGGAGCTGGACTTCGGCATGATGGCGCACATCGTCGAGCGCATCACCCACGAGGTCAAGGGCGTCAACCGCGTCCTCTGGGATCTGACCCCCAAGCCCACCGGAACAATCGAGTGGGAATAAGGAAAAAGTGATTCTTCGAGACCGGAAAGCCTTGAAAACACTGAACTTTTGAATTCCCCAAACTCCAAGTGATAGCAAAATGATAGCACGAGAATCTCACTTTTGTTGAGCGGCAAACACAGGGTTTGCGAGTGCTACCACCCATAATCCAATAAACCAAAGAGGTCAACCTGACTTTTGCAAGCCGGGTTGACCTCTTTTCTTTTTGCCGTCTGAACGGTACTTAGCCTTTTTTCAATTCTTCAATCAGCGCGTCGGACAGAGCTCGCGAGGGCACTTTGGCCCATCGCCCGGATTGATCCATCTCCGGGTACTTGTAGCGCCAGCGATCATACTCCTCTTTGCTGATCTCTCCGCGCTCCAGCTTGGCGGCTTGTTCCCGCCAGGAACGGAACATATCAAATAGTTGAAGATAGGTCGAACCCTTTGATTTATCAAGACGAAGGCACAATTCACCTTCGCTCTCTCCAATCTTGAGACCGTAAATATCCTCCAGCGCAAAAAACGTGTGCATCAGCCCAACATAGCTGTCGATCTCCGGCACATCCAGCGCCTTTGGAGATACATCCAGCACCCTGGCAAGCTCTGCGGTCAGATCGGCTTTCGGTGTCCGAGCGCCGGTTTCATACTGCGCCATACGAACATCGGCGGTTTTTTCCGAGAAGCCGACCATCATGCCCAAATACTTCTGTGTCATGCCCCGCAGGGAACGGATGTAATGAATTCTTTCACCAATTGCCATAACAGATAACTCCTGTCTTCTGGTAGTGTCAAGAATATATTAGCAAATATGTTTAGTGTTGTCAAGGAATAATTAAGCAAACTTGTTTAGTCTCTCTCCTTGACTTAACTGTATTTGTTTAGTATAATTACCATGAGCTAAACTAATATGCTTAGCAAAACAGAATGACCGTCCGACCAGAGATACACCGCCACGATCTTCAAACAGGAAGGGCGCGCGCGTTTATTCCCAATCACACGAAATTCGAGATTTCGTGTAAAAAGGAAGATCAGCGGAGTGAATGAGCTTTCGCGCTCACACGGAAGCGAGCGATACAAAGCTTGATCCGACGCGACGACACAGCGCCGCGCAGGGTTGCCTGTCAGGAAACTGGAATCGGGTAAAACGGCAACCGTTTTTCGTAATTAAATAACTGCTGTCACTTTTGAGGGCGGGGAAAGGAGGTGATTCATATAGCTGAACAGGTTTTTATGAAGGTGGATGAGGTCGCAGCCGAGCTTGGAGTTTCAAACTCCTATGCCTATAAGCTGATCCGGGAGCTGAACAAGGAACTCAAGGCAGCCGGCTGCATTGTCATCAATGGTCGTATTGACCGAAAGTTTTTCCACGAGCACCTGTATGCTACTCAGAAAAAGAAGGAGGATTGATCATGGCAGCATTCAAAGACAAGAAAAACGGCACATGGTATGTGCAGTTCCGCTACACCGACTGGACCGGTGAGCGGCAGCAAAAACTCAAGCGAGGATTCACAACGAAGCGAGAGGCCCAGGAATGGGAACGCGAGTTTCTTCGCACCAAACAATCAGATCCGGATATGAGTTTTGAGAGCTTTGTGAAGCTCTATGAGCAGGATATCAAGCCAAAGATCCGGCTGAACACCTGGCTTACCAAAGAATCCGTGATCGAGAGCAAAATCCTGCCCTATTTCAAAAAGCGAAAACTGTCAGAGATCACACCGCGAGACGTGCTGACCTGGCAGAATCAAATGTTGAAGCAGAAGGACAAAACAGGGCAACCTTATTCCCCCACCTATCTGAAAAACATCAACAATCAGCTCAGCGCTATCTTTAATCACGCGGTTCGCTTCTACGAACTCCACGAAAACCCGGTACGGCGAGCCGGTGCCATAGGCGAAAAGGAAAGTGACGAGATGTTGTTCTGGACGAAAGAAGAATTCCTGCAATTCATCGATGCCATGATGGACAAGCCCATGCTTTATTACGCTTTCGAGATTTTGTACTGGTGCGGTATCCGCGAGGGCGAGCTGCTGGCACTGACACCCGCGGATTTCAATTTCAAGGAAAAGACGCTGCGGATCAACAAATCGTATCAGCGCATCAAGGGTGAGGATGTGATCACACCGCCAAAAACGAAGAAAAGCATCCGCACGATTACGATCCCTGATTTTCTGTGCGATGAGATCCAGGACTATTTCAAGCAGTTTTACAGCCTGCCGGAGGACGCGAGGGTCTTTCCCCTGTCAAAGCATCAGCTGATAAGAGGCATGGAATACGGCTGCAAGCAAACCGGTGTGAAGAAAATCCGAATCCACGATCTCCGCCACAGCCATGTTTCCCTGCTGATCAACATGGGATACTCGGCGGTGGCAATCGGAAATCGAGTCGGCCATGAAAGCGTCGATATCACGTTCCGGTATGCCCATATGTTTCCGACCGTGCAGAAAGAGATGGCAACCAAACTGAATGAAGAAAGGAGTGCATGAAAATGTCTGCAAAGAATCGTGACGAGCACAACCGTTTTAGAAATATCACCGTAGGGTTCCGAGTATCGCCCGAGGAAAACGAGCAGATCAACATCGCCGTGGCCCTCTCCGGCTTACCGAAGCAGGAATACTGCTATCGCCGTTGTCTCAACCGCGAGATCGTAGTTCAGGGAAATCCGAGAGTGTACAAGGCGCTGCGGACTCAGCTTGCCGCCGTTCTCGATGAGCTGAAACGCATTGCGGGCGCCGGGGAAATCCGGGATGAACTGCTGGACAACATCAAACTGATTACCCGGACCCTTGACGGAATGAAGGAGGAACGACGATGACAGAAGAAAAAGAAACGACTGTCCTCAACACATCTGTTGGCGCAGATGCAGGACAGCCGAATCAAAACCTTTGTGATGACAGTTTAGCAGATTCTCTCGAAGAATACAATAGATATTTTCGCCAGCTGAACGATCCTGTATGAAACCGCGTATGAGAGCAAGCCGCCGCTGATCGACGGCCTGCTTTTTCCCGGAACCTATCTTCTGGTCGGCGCGCCGAAGCTGGGAAAGAGTTTCCTGATCGCACAGCTCGCCTACCATGTCAGTACCGGGACGCCGCTCTGGAATTACCCTGTGAGGCAAGGAACGGTTTTGTATCTGGCGCTGGAGGATGATAACCAGCGTCTCCAGAGCCGGATGTATCAGATGTTCGATATGGAAATCGCGGATCAGCTCTATTTTGCTACACGAGCGCGACAACTCGGGAAAGGATTGGACGAGCAGTTGGAGCGTTTTGTCCGGGAGCACCCGGATACCAGGCTCATTATCATCGACACCTTGCAAAAGGTTCGTGAAATCGGCGGAGAGGCGTACAGCTACGCAAGCGACTACGATATCATTACCCGGCTGAAAAGCTTTGCCGATTGCCGTGGTTTGTGCCTGATCCTGGTGCATCACACACGCAAGCAAAAAGCGGATGATGTATTCGATATGATCTCTGGCACAAATGGTTTGCTCGGTGCGGCGGATGGAGCGTTTCTTCTGCAGAAACCCAAGCGCACAGCAAACGAGGCTACGCTGGACATCTCCGGCAGGGATCAGCAGGACCAGAGGCTTCATCTTTTTCGGAACGAAGAAAAGCTGTGCTGGGAATTGGAGCGATGTGAAACGGAGCTATGGAAAACGCCGCCGGAAGCGATTCTGGATGCTGTTGCTACGCTCGTGAACGCGGAAAGGCCGGAATGGTCCGGAAGCCCGACTGAGCTGGTCGAGGCGCTTTCGGTAGATATGAAAGCAAACGCGCTGACCATGAAGCTGAATGTCAACACAGGACGCTTATATCGAGAACACGGTATCCGCTACTGGAACAGCAGGACGCACGATGGGCGAAAGGTCGTTTTACGATATGAGCCGGAGAGCGCGTGACGATGTGCGACGGTCGTGACGATGTTACCGGCAGCGGGTGCGGTATCAAAAACCCCGTCACCATCGACACGGATCGTCACAGGGAGCGTAGGAAAGGTCAAGGGGGCATACCTGCGGGTGGAGATTTCCGCAAGGAAATACAACCCGAACCCCTTGAGCTTTTCTCGCGGAAAACACTCGCGCAGCGGAGGGGAAAGAGATTGCTTTCCCCTCCTGCCCAACGGCGAGTGCCGCGGCTTTTCATGCTTGCAAAATGAAAGCATTGGCACGATAGGCATGCTTTCAAATTGCAAGCATGGATCGGCACACGGAAGTGCCGATGTTTCGGCGGGGTGCAGGGAGCCCTTAGCTAAGGGCGCTTCCTGCCGGGGAGCTATCCGCAGATAGCAGGGGCAGCGCCCCTCCGGGAGCATCGGAACGCTGTAGCGAGAAGATGCTTCCGGCCTCCCCCTCGGAGAGCCCACGGCACTTTGCAGCCCTCCGGGGATGAAAGTGTCATAGTGGGTTACACACTTTGCAAAAGTTGTGTAACCGCGCCCTGCTCCACCGTTGCGAGGAAAGGAAGTGAAAACGTATGAATGATAAAAACTACAGCGTGGCCCGTGTCGAGCAGCACACAAAGGCGAGCATCGGGAAATCCGAGCGCCATATCGAGCGTAAGAACGAGAGCTACGAAAACATGAATGTTGATCTGTCCCGGACGCCCATGAATGTCCACTATCAAAGCTGTGGAGATCTGACCTATAACGCTCACCTGGACAAGCTGGTGGAGGATGGCAGTATCTCTCTGCGGGGCTTGAAGAAGGATGCAAAGGTGTTCGATGAAATGATCTTCGATGTGAACACAGCCTATTTCGAGGAACGCGGCGGCTACGAATATGCCTGTCGGTTTTATGAAGAGGCGTTCCGCTTCGCCCAAAAGGAGTACGGCCCGGAGAACATTGTCTCCGCCGTCATGCACGCTGATGAGCTGAACACAGCGCTGACAGAGCAGTTAGGGCATCCGGTCTACCACTACCACATGCACGTTGTCGCACTGCCGGTGGTTGATAAAGAAGTTCTTTGGACAAAAAGGTGCAAAGACCCGGCACTGGTGGGAACAGTCAAAGAGGTTATCCATCAGATCAGCCACTCCAAGAAATGGGCTTCACCGAAAATCACGGACAAGAACGGTCACACGCAGATTATCAAATCCTACAGCCTGCTGCAAGACCGTTTTTTCGAGCATATGCGGGATGCCGGATTTGAAGATTTTGAGCGTGGGGAACGTGGCAGCACAGCTCAGCATCTCTCCGTCACAGAGTTCAAGGTCAAGAAAGAACGTGAGATGCTGGCGGATATCGAGGAAGTAAAAAACGAGATGCTCGATGAGCTGGGCGAGGTTGAGAAACGAACCGAGCAGGCAAAGGAAGAAGCTGAAGCTGCCGAAGCCCGCGCTGCCCAGATCGTCCCAAAGGTCAAAAAGCTGGACGAGATTGCCAAAGAATACGCGGATGATCCAGAAAAGATATTACCTCAGTCGGATGTATTGGAATCTGCCAGGTCTTACAGGGAGAAGAAAGCCAAGCCTGCAATCAAGCGTCTCCAGAAGCTGTATCTTGCCCTTTACAACGCTTACTACGATCTCAAACGGGTCTGCGAGAACTTACAGAAGGAGTTGAACCGTGCGCGAGGGCGGATTGGAACACTGGAAGCCACCATTGATCGCATGATCGAAGAGAGCGCGGAGAAGGCCGTTGTCATTGACAAGTATGAAACCTTATGCAGGGGTATCAGCCGCGATCTGATCGAAGATCACGTTCGGGCCATCCGGGAGCATGAAGCCTTTGAAAAGCAGCAACGCAAACAGGCTCACAGGCGACACGAAATCGGAGCGAGATAAAAAAGGCCGGTCATTTTTGTCATATTCTCCGGAGAAACCGTCTTGACCTGGCCTTTTTAGTTTTCATCCAATGGGAGCATTCAAATCGAACACAGCTTCATTCCGGGTGCTCCCAATCAAAAACAGGGGCATTTTTCCGGCTCTTGAGCCGGAGAAATCTGCCCGAACAACACATTTTTTCCAAGAAAGGAGTACTATGATCACAGGACTAACCAAAAAGCAGAAAACCACCAGCATTTTCTTTGATGAACACAGCAGCACCGTCGAGATCCTCACCCACAACACGGATTTGAAGAAGCGCCTGGCGAAATATGCGGCCGAGTACCCCGATCTGTGCAGGCAGACTGACGATGACGGCCAGGGCGGACTTGAATTTGAAATTGAGAAAGGCCGTTTCAGCATACGTCTAACAGCGCCCTATTCAGAGGAACGGCGGCAGCAGGCAAGTCAGAATGCAAAAGCAAAAGGAATACAAACAAGAAAGGAAAGCAAGAATCATGCAAAAACACATCTATGACGAAAAGAACGGTCTTTGGTACGAACTGCACGGGGACTATTATCTCCCTTGTTTGACTGTACTGCCGGAAGAAATGCGGCCTATCGGGGTATGGGGCCAGCGGCATTTGCGTTATATTCGGGAACATCGCAAGGTGTTATACACGGAGTTGCAAATGACCGGCAGGCTGAACAGCTATCTAGCTGGCCTAAACGAGCAGGCGGAGGACTTATTTTCCCGGCTGGTTGAACAGATGGCTGCCCGCGAGGGAGTGACCGAACAGCTCAAAGCCCAGGATCAGTTGCTTTGGGTGCAGAGGATGAACAACATTCGAGACCGGGCAATGGAGGTGGTCAACAACGATTTGATCTACACATAAGGTCACGGCGGCGGGGTGCAATCCCCGCCGCTTCTGACTGTCAAAAGCCACTCGCTATGCGAGTGGTACAAGAAGCATATTGCTATACGGAGATATACAAGAAAAGCCTCCTGAGGTAAGATAGGATCGGTCTGCCAACCAAAACTATCGAACAAAGGAGGCGTCCAGGAATGGACAAGGAAAGCCTATCACACACAAGGGCGAATTGCAAGTACCACATCGTGTTCACACCGAAGTATCGCAGACAGGTAATATATGGGCAACTCAGGAAGGACATAGGAGGAATCTTACAAACCCTATGTGAGAGAAAAGGAGTAACGATCATGGAAGCAGCGGCCTGCAAAGATCACATCCACATGTATGTGGAGATACCACCAAAATATTCAGTAGCAGAGGTAATGGGGTATTTAAAAGGGAAGAGCAGCCTGATGATCTTCGACAGACATGCGAATCTGAAGTACAAATACGGAAATCGGCATTTCTGGCGCAAGGGGTACTATGTAGATACAGTAGGACGGAATGAAAAGAAGATAGCAGAATATGTCCGAAACCAACTGCAAGAGGATCAACTCACAGACCAGATCGGACTGCGGGAATACTTTGACCCGTTCACGGGTGAGCCGAATAATAAGAGAAAAAATGAGCCGCTTTAGCGGCGGCTCGTGAATGTATGCGGTTGGCAGACCGTTCAAGGGCCTTTAGGCTAAGCCAGCCCAAGGCCCTTATAGGGCCTGTGCAAGCCACCCGCATAGTGAATCTGTCAAGGGAAAGTAGACAAGAAAACCACCATCAAGGAAAGCCCAGTTCGGTCTTGTACTGAACTGGGCTTTTGTAGCCCAAAGCGGCGTGCCGCCGCTGGTTGTTGAAGAAGAAAACATACTGATCCAAAAGGGCAGGAACATCCTGAGCATGGTCAAGATCGAAGTCCAGATAGAGTTCTTCCTTCATCCAGCCATTTAAGGCTTCAATAATTGGATTATCTGTAGGAGTTCCCCCTCGCGACATGGAACGAAGTATGTTATACTGTGTATGGGCTTGGCAAAAAGCCTTGGAAGAGTAGACAGCTCCCTGGTCGGTGTGGAAGACCAGCCGGTTAAGGACGGCAAGACAGTCATAGTAGGGTTTATTGCTGCCGGGAACATCGGTGACGCTGTGGGCAAGGATCTCGTTATTGAAGGTATCTAGCAGAATTGTCCATTCCCAATACTTCTTTCCTACCTTGAACATGGTCATGTCTGAGACGACAATCTCGACGGGTTTCGTTGCGTTCCAACATCCTTGCACTTCGTTGGGGAATATTTTGCTTTCCTCGCCAGGCGCAATATATCCTTTTCTGGCCTTTGAGCGAATACCGGCAGACTTACAGCATTTGTGAGCCAAATTGTCTGAAAACACCCACCCTGTTTGGTCAAACACTTCTCGGGCTAATCTATGGTACCCATAGGAAGGATGCTTTTTGTGAGCGTCCACTAAGAGCTTTGTAAGCATAAGACGATCCTTTTCATAGCGATTTAGATAAGCTTTTCGTGCTCTCCACTTGTAGTATCCGGAACGGCTTATGCCCATAAGCCGCAGCAGATCTGTCACAGAATATTTTACTCGGAGTTCTTCAACGACTTCGTAGTCTCTTCGTAGCCAGTAACGTATTCCTTGTTTGCACCAGCCCCTTTCACCCAGTATCCTTTTTTTAACCTAGCGTTTTCTATCTCCAATTTCGTTACCATCAAACGTAGCCTGTCTAACTCAGAAAGGTTCTTGCTGGTATGCAAGGCAGCAAATGGATTCCCTGGGTGTCCTTTATGTAAGAACGAACTATCTCCTTCTGAAATGTACTTCTTTACCCACTTGCAGATCATGCTGCGATCGGCTTGGTATTCTTTTTCAAGCGTTCTCACGGAAACGTGTTCATACAAATGTTTATGTACGATTTCAGATTTTTGTTCTGGTGTCCATGTTCGTCTCTTTTGCCCTTTTTTCAATGGCTTCACCCCCCCATATCCCATTTTAACACAAAGAAAAGACTAACTATTAAAAGTCAAGACCCAAGATAGGGAAAGCTGTGAATTGGTGAACGACGAAAAAAGGGTGCAGAAAACCGAGCGTCCAGAAGG
>CACYXC010000038.1 GCA_902778285.1 Oscillospiraceae bacterium
GAGATAAGCGGCTTTGACGGCTCTCCGGGGCTTCCAAAAAGAGGCGCTATTTTCGTCCAACTTCCACTAAAGTCCGTTCGGAGTACAACACTCGAAATCTCGTAGGCCGGTAACTCCGGTGCTAGGGTTCAAATCCCTAACCCTCCGCCACGTCGTCGCAAGCTGCATATCGCTTGCGACGACTTTTATGCTGCGCATCAAAAGTCATCTCGCGCTCATTTCGCTGCTCCTCCTCTCAAAATCAAAACCGCACAGGCGCTCCATGCCTCGTCGACAACTTCGGCATTCCGCTGTGCTGAGTTTTGATTTTGTTTTGATGGCATCTGAAGTGTAAAGCATACGCAGGATGCGGGCATATGAAGGAGGAAAGCTCAGGCAGAAAGCAGGCCGTCGATTTTGTTGACGGCCTGCTTTCTGTCGGAGGACGGTTCGCTTCCTTGAGATTCATGAAGTCACTTGCCGTTTTTCCGCACTCAATGTGCAGAAAAGTCAGCACGATCAACAATAGCGCTGTCATTCTGAGGAACGAAGTGATGAAGGATCTCTTTTACACCCAAATAATGAACGATTTGGTATTCTTCGCTTTGCTCAGAATGACAAAAATGAACCGTATCTAAAGTCTGAACTGCCGCGCCGAAGGCGCGGCAGCAGTTATTCCTGTTTCTCAGATCAGCGGCGCGATGACCTTCATGACGGCGCCGACCAGCCTCGTGCTCCATTTTTCGTGCCTGAGGGTCTCGAAGCTCGCCTCCCGGCAGAAGCTCTGCGTCTCGAGACAATCATCCCGGATCTGCGGGATACAGGACACATCGCGCATCCACACGGCGCACTCGAAATGGTGGTACAGGCTGCGGTAGTCCAGATTGATGGTGCCCACCACGGCTTCTCTGTCGTCGCTGACGAAGACCTTGCTGTGTACGAAGCCGGGGCGGTACTCGTAGAGCTTCACACCGGAGCGAAGCAGCGAGGCGTAATGCGTCTTGGCCAGCGCATAGGGCATTTTCTTGTCCGGGATGCCGGGCAGGATCAGACGCACATCCACGCCGCGCTCGGCGGCAAATTTCAACGCTGTCTCCATCTCGCCGTCGAGGATCAGGTAGGGCGTCATGATGTAGACATAGCGCTGCGCGCGGTTGAGGATGTCCATGTAGACCAGCTCGCCCACGCGATCGTCGTCCACGGGGCAGTCGGCGTAGGGCATGACGAAGCCGTTTTCCTCCGCGGGCTCCGCAGGCGTGTCCAGAAAGCCCTCCGCGGGGAGCGATTCCTCGCCCAGATGCCACATCTGCAGGAACATCAGCGTGAAGCTGCGCGCGGCCGCGCCGCGCAGGCAGATCGCGCAGTCCTTCCAGTGGCCGAAGCGCTTGCGCTCGTTGATGTATTCGTCGGCCAGATTCACGCCGCCGGTGAAGGCGACCTTCCCGTCGATGACCAGGATCTTGCGGTGGTCGCGATAGTTGTAATGGGTGGAGACGAAGGGGTGGATCGGCGCGAAGGGGCGGCATTCGATGCCGAGCATGCTCAGCCGCTTGGGATAGTCCCGCGGCAGCGTGAAGAATTCGCAGCTGCCGTCGTACATCACGCGCACGGTCACACCCTCCGAGGCCTTGCGGGCGAGGATCTCCAGCACGCGGCCCCACATGAGACCCTCGTCGACGACGAAATACTCCAGAAAGATGAATTTTTCGGCCTTCTCGAGCTCCTCCAGCAGCACGGGGAACATGTCGTCGCCCAGCGGGAAGTAACGCGCGTCGGTCCGGTCATACACCGGGAAGCGGCCCGTGCGGTTGACGTAGTTGGTCAGCCCCACAGCGTCGGGCTCCTCCCGCCGGAAGCGCTCAACGGTTTCCGGATCCTGGGGAATGCTGTCGCGCGTGGCGTCGCTCAGCCGCGCAAAGCGGTCGCGCAGCAGGCGGTGGCCGATGTCGCTGCGGGTGTAGAGATAGAACAGAGCGCCGACGACGGGCAGGAGCATGATGACCACGATCCATGTGATCTTGGTGCTGTTGTCATGCCGGCTGTTGAGCAGATAGAGGGCCATGACGGCGGAAAAGACCGCGCCGATGGTCACATAATGGGGCAGATAACTGCGCAGGCGGCCGAAGACGACGACGAACAGCAGGATCTGGAGGAGCATGAGGATCAGGAGCAGACCGGCCCGGCTGAAAATGGCGCGCAGCAGTCCGTGGCGCCCTTTTTTCAGCAGGCGGATCCCGGCGTTATTGTCAGACGAGCCGCTCATATACTCCTCCTTTTTGACGAAAAAACTGCCTTGCGATGATGGTATTCCAAAAACAGCGGGCGGAAACGAAAGATTCTGCCGGCTGACGACGTCTCATTATATCTATTCTCATTCTATCCGTCAAGGAGGACAGCTGTGACACCAGCCGGCGTCCGGGCATGGGAAAGCCCCGGCAGACCCGCCAAGCGGGCCGGCCGGGGTTTTTTCGGAGGGTAGGACCGGAAGCTCAGCGCGCCAGCTCCGCCGCGGTGAGGGCCGCGACACGGGCGTTGTTGAGCACGAGCTGGATGTTGGACTCCAGGCTCTCGCCGCCGGTGAGCTCCACGACGCGTGCAAGCAGGAAGGGCGTGGTCTCCTTGCCGTGGATGTGCTGCTCCTTCGCCTCTTCCAGCGCGCGCTCGATGGCGGCGTCGATGACCTCCTTGTCCATCGCGTATTCCTCGGGGATGGGGTTGGTGACGAGCATGCCGCCCCTGTAGCCGAGCTCCCGCTGCGCCGCATAGATGGCCGCAAGCTCCTCGGGGGAGTCCACCCGGTAGTCCACGCCGAAGCCGGATTTGCGGGTGTAGAAGGCGGGCAGCTCCTCGGTGCCGAAGCCGATCACGGGCACGCCCTTGGTCTCCAGATACTCCAGCGTCAGCCCGAGATCCAGGATAGACTTGGCGCCCGCGCAGACCACCATGACCGGCGTCTGCGCCAGCTCCTCGAGGTCGGCGGAGATGTCCATGGTGAATTCCGCGCCGCGGTGCACGCCGCCGATGCCGCCGGTGGCGAAGATGCGGATGCCCGCCATGTGGGCGATGATCATCGTGGTGGCCACGGTGGTGGCGCCGTCCGCGCCGCGGGCGACCAGCGCGGGCAGGTCGCGGCGGCTGGCCTTGGCCACGCCCCTGCCGGCCTTACCCAGATGCTCGATCTCCTCCCGGCTCAGACCCGCCTTCAGGCGGCCGCCGATGACGGCGATCGTGGCGGGCACGGCGCCGTTGTCGCGGATGGTCTGCTCGACCAGCAGCGCGGTCTCCACATTCTTGGGGTAGGGCATGCCGTGGGAAATGATGGTGCTCTCGAGCGCGACGACCGGGCGGCCTTCCGCCAGCGCCTGCGCAACTTCCGGAGCGACGTCCAGATACTTGTTCATAGTGTTTCCTTTCCAATTGCTGATACTATGTTTGCTGTCCTGAAAACTGTAAACGGAAAACTCCGGGGATGTGAATCGCTTCACATCCCCGCGTGTGCTATTGTACCCTGTAATCGCCCTTCCCGGCGGCGCGCACCCTGATCTCGGTTCCGTGATAGATGCGCACCAGGTTGGCCCGGTGCTTGTAGATGATGACGAGCGATGCCACGCACAGCAGCAGCGCCAGCACATAGTGCTGATTGACGGCGCAGAAGACAGGGAAGGAGACGACGGTGGCCATGGTGCCGACCACGATGTAATCGGTGATGAGCACCAGGATCGCGATGGCGACGAGCAGGGCCAGGAAAAACTTCCAGTTGAGCATCAGGGTCATGCCCAGGTAGGTGGCAAAGCCCTTGCCGCCGCGAAAATGGGAATAAAAGGGGAAAATGTGCCCCAGCACGCAGGCAACGCCGGCCACGGCCCCGCAGTAAGGCAGCGCGGGGAAGAGCCGGGTACAGAGCCATACGGCGAGGATACCCTTGCCGATGTCGTGCAGGGCGACCAGGACGCCGGCCTTCCAGCCCATCAGCGTCACCGCGTTGGAGGCGCCGGGGTTGCCCGAGCCGCCCGCGCGGATATCGACGCCCCTGCGTTTGGCCAGCAGCAGCGCCAGGTTCAGCGAGCCCAGCAGATATCCGATCAGAATGACCAGAGAATAGGAAGCGGGCATTGACATACGCAACCTCCTGGTAAGCGGTTCTTCTCCGCCGCCGTCAGACAACGGCGGCGGAGAAGAGGATACTTAGCGGGAACCCTTGTCGTAGGGGATGCCCTCGGCCTTCGGCGCGCGGGAATTCTTCGAGGTCAGCGCGAGAACGATCAGCGTGATCAAATAAGGGAGAAGCCGATACAGATGTGCGCTGACTCCAATGTTTGCCAGAGCATAAATGCCGTCGCCATTGATGTCCAATGTGGAGTATGCGGCTGCGATACATTTGAACAGACCGAAGAGCAGAGCGCCTCCGGCGACATTCAGAGGCTTCCAGTTGCCGAAGATCATAACGGCCAACGCGAGAAAGCCGAAGCCGGCAACATCGCCATTGGCAGAGCAGTTGGCGGTGGTCAGCGCATAGACAAAGCCGCCCATGCCGGAAAGCGCGCCGGAAATCATCACGCCCGCATAACGCATTTTTACAACGTCGATGCCCAGAGAGGCCGCAGCCTGTGGGTTCTCACCGCAGGCGCGCAGACGCAGACCGAATCGAGTCCTGTACAGGATTATGGAAAGAATGACGAAGATGAGAATACAGATGTACGTACTCAAATAAACCTTGTTGAGAAATGTCTCTCCAAGGAATCCGATATCAGCTTTCTTGTCAAACCCGAGCGTCGTTTTCTTGATCATGAACCATTTGGCTGAGTCGCCCGAGAGAAGCTGGAGGGTGTTCTGCTTGGCGATGAGACGCACGAAGAAAAGAACCAGCGCGGGAGCGAGCATGTTCAGCGCAGTACCGCCGATGGTCTGGTCGGCACGCAGGTTGATGGCGGCAAAAGCGAGCAGCAGCGAAAAGATCGAGCCAAGCGCCGCAGAGATCAACATCGTAAGCAGCATATAGCCCTGGAGCGACAGCCAGTTTTTGGACTGGTAGGCTAAATCAAACAACCCGATCATGTTCTCCGGATCAGCCGGGCTCGGAACCATGACTCCCTGAAGGATGCGGACGAAAGCAACGCCGATGAACGCGCCAAAAATCATAATGCCCTCAAGAGCTAAGTTGATGATACCGCTGCGCTCGGCAAAGATGCCTGCGAGCGCTACAATCATCAGAGGGACAGCGTAAATCAGGGTCTGACGAATCAGAAACGACATACTTATTCCTCCTTCCCGGGCACAACGGGAGTTGATGCATCCGCGTCGGCTGCCTTTGCCTTCTCGGTTCTAGGGACGGATTTCTTCCCACGGTTGCCCAGCCAGAGCTGGATGATCAGTGAGAAAGCGCTGAGATACACGATGACAGCGATGATAACATCGGTGATGTATTCGTTGAACGCCGTGAGATAGGTCAACTGCTGACCGGAAATATTAAGCAGGGACATGAAGCACCCGGAGAAGATGACGCCGATGGGGTTGTTCATCGCAAGCAGTGCCACTGCGATGCCGTTGAAACCGACAGCAGGCAGTGACTGATAGGTGGACCAGAAAAACTCTGTGTTGCCGGAAAGATAGTAAAGCGAGCCGGCCGCTCCGGCCATTGCTCCGGCAATCGTCATGGAAAGCACAATATTGCGTCGATCCTGAATGCCCGCATAACGCGCCGCGTGGCGGTTTGCGCCGCAGGCCTTTAACTCATAGCCGAAGGTCGTTTTGTTGATGATGATATACGCGCCGATGGCAAGCAAGATCGCGATCAAAATACCGCCGTTGATTTGAGAGCCGGCGAAGAGCTTGTCGAGTCCGAGTTTGGGCGTTGCCACATTATTGTAGGTCGTCTTGTAAATATAGCCGGACTTGGTGCCCTCGGCAATGTTTTTCAGGTTGCTGATATCAAAAAGCCAAGTTACCACGTTTGCAGCAATCCAGTTGGTCATGATACAGGCGATGACCTCGTTGATATTCAACAGAGCCTTCAACAGACCGGGGATAGAGCCCCAAAGTGCGCCTGCGAGTAAGCCGCCGAGAAAAGCGAGGATCCAGACCAGCCAGGGAGCCACTGTTTCGGTGGGAATGGAAAGCGCAATGAAAAGCGTGGCACAGGTACCGGCGAGGTACTGACCGGGCGCGCCGATGTTGAACAGACCGGTCTTGAACGCCAGTGCTACAGAGAGACCGGTAAGAATCAAGGGCATGGCACGGAAAAACATATTGCCCATACTGACAGGGTTGAAGCCAAAGGTCAGCAGACCGGCCTCGTTTCGCCCGTTGGAAAACACTCCAAGGAACACAAGACGGATGCCGTCCCAAGCTCCCTTGAGGCCGATCTCTTGATCCGTCAGGCCGATCAGAAGAATAAGAAGGGCTCCGATCAGCAATCCGATCAGGATCGACAGAAGCGAGGAGAGAAGTGCGCGGAAGCTTTTGCTCTGAAACCAGTTTTTCATGCCGATTCGCCCCCCTTCTCCTGCCGCTTTGCTCCAGCCATATACATTCCAAGCTCTTCAACGGTGACCTTCTTCGGATCAAACTCGCCGACGATCTCCCCCTCGTACATGACGAGGATGCGGTCAGAGAGGTTCATGACCTCGTCCAACTCCAGAGAGACCAGCAACACAGCCTTGCCTTTGTCCCTTTCGGCCACAAGCTGCCCGTGAATATACTCGATCGCGCCGACGTCCAGGCCTCGTGTAGGCTGGACTGCCACGATGAGCGGCTTGTTCCGATCCACCTCACGGGCGATGATGGCTTTCTGCTGGTTGCCGCCGGACATAGCACGCGTGATTGTGATCGGACCCTGACCGGAGCGTACGTCGTACTGCTCAATGAGCATTTCGGCGTACTGGCGCACAGCGTCATTTTTGATAAAGCCGGCACGCTGGAACTGTTTTTCCTTAAAGCGTTGGAGAACCATGTTCTGCTCAAGTGAAAAATCCAGTACCAGACCGTGTTTATGTCGGTCCTCAGGAATGTGGCTCATGTTCTCGCCGCGCTGACGGATGGTAGCCTTGGAGATTTCTTTCCCGCAGAGTGTGATCGACCCGCCGCTACATTTGTCCAGACCGGTCAGACCATACACGAATTCGGACTGGCCATTCCCGTCGATGCCGGCAATACATACGATCTCGCCCTCGCGCACCGAGAAGCTGACATTGTTGACAGCATTGCGCTTATGCAGATGGGAGGGAACGCACAGATTCTCTACATTCAGCACTACGGCGCCGGGCTTAGCGGGAGCCTTCTGCACCTCCAGCTGAACCGGGCGGCCCACCATCATGCGTGAGAGCTCCGCCTTGGAGGTCTCCGACGTGTTCACCGTGCCGATGAATTTGCCTTTGCGCAGAACCGTTACACGATCCGAGACCTCCATGATCTCATTGAGCTTATGAGAGATGAAAAGAATGCTCTTTCCTTCCTGAGCCAGTCCTTTCATAATGTGCATCAGCTCTTCGATCTCCTGCGGGGTCAGAACCGCTGTCGGCTCGTCAAAAATCAGGATCTCATTGTCGCGGTAGAGCATCTTCAGGATCTCCACGCGCTGCTGCATGCCGACGGTGATGTTCTCGATCTTTGCGTCCAGATCAACCTTCAAACCGTAGCGATCCGAAAGCTCCTGAACCTTCTGGCGCGCGGACTTTTTCTGCAGAAAGCCCAAGCGGGTGTCTTCCGCACCGAGGATAATGTTGTCAAGAACCGTGAAGACGTCCACCAGCTTGAAATGCTGATGCACCATGCCAATATGGAGTGCTGTTGCGTCATTGGGATTGCTGATCTCTACCTTGACACCGTCCTTGCGAATCTCGCCCTGCTCCGGCTGGTACAGGCCGAAAAGCACGGACATAAGAGTGGATTTTCCCGCGCCATTTTCTCCCAACAAAGCGTGGATCTCACCCTTTTTCAGCTGGAGGGTGATATCGTCGTTGGCCTTGATGCCGGGGAATTCCTTGGTGATATGAAGCATCTCAATGACATATTGAGAGGCCTCGCCCATAAGCGTCACCTGCTTTCTTTCCCGTTGTATTCTGCGAAGTACAGTAAATTCAGTATATTAGATAGCATGTGATATTGCAAGCTTTTTACGGGTTTATAGGTATAAAAAAGGAAAGTCCGAAGACTTTCCTTTTTTATTATTCTGGAAAAAATTACTCGACGATATTCAGATTGAGAGAAGCAGAGCCGGCGAGGTTCTCATAGTTGTCGTCGATAACGATATCACCAGCGATGATATCGGCGAGCATCTGCTCATACTCTTCGACAGTCCAGCCCTCGAGGGACCAGGTGTCAACAGGCAGGCCGACCGCATTCTCCGCAGCGCCGAGGCTGGTGGCAACGCCGCCGATTTCCTCCCAAGTGCCGTCAAAGACCTTGGTCAGAGCCCAAACGACAGAATCGGACAGACCCTTCATAGCGGAGGTGATAACGGTATCAGACTCGAAGGACTGATCCACGTCGACGCCGATAACTGCGCCGTCATTGGCGGAGGCAGCGGCCGCGACAGAAGCGAACATGGAGCCGCCGCAGGCGAAGACAGCCTCGGTACCAGCTTCATACCAGCCGTTGACGAGCGTCTGGAGCTCGGGAGAGGCAGAGAAGGAAGCGCCGTAGAGCCAAGAGTAGTTCATGTCAACGGTAATGCCCAACTCTTCAGCCGCGGCCGCAGCGCCCTGAACAAAGCCGTAGCCGTACCGGCAGCAGGCCGGGTTGGTTCCGCCGCCGCCGCCGCAGAAGCCGAGCTTGGTGTAGCCTTCCTTAACGGTTGCATAACCGGCCAGGAAGCCGCACTGTTCTTCCTTGAAAGCGATACCGGCGATGTTGTCCAGACCGTCGAAAGCCCAGCCGTCGACAAAGACGAACTTCACGTCGGTGAACTCAGCAGCGGCCTTGGCAAGGGCGTTGCCCTGCATGAAGCCGGCGCAGACGATGACCTTCGCGCCGTTGTCGGCAGCGGCCTTCATCGCGTCATAGCGGTCGTCATCGGTGGCCTGGTCACCGTTGGCGGGCTGATAGTACTTGTAGCTCAGGCCGTTGGTATCGGCATACAGCTTGACACCGTCGTAGGTGCCCTGGTTAAAGGACTTGTCCTTCAGCTGGCCGACATCGGTAACGAATGCGACTTCATAGATCCCGTCTTCGGCAGTCATCGTATCGGGGATGTCGTCGACATCAGCAGCGAAGGCTGTAACGGAAAGAGCGAAGACCATGCAGAGAACCAGAGCGAGGGAAAGAATCTTTTTCATGTGTTTCCTCCTGTAATGTTTTTTCGGGACTGGTTATCCCGGTCCTGTACGTCTGCATTATAGCATGACCCAATGAGACAAATCAAGCGCAATATCATCAAAAAAGCCTGTAAATATCGGATAAAAACTTATGTAAACGAATCGTGAGCGGGGAACGCCGCATAGGGCGTTCCCCGATCGTTTTCGCGTTATGGATGGGTCATATATCTGCCATTTTCACCGCCGTATCCAAGGCGATCTCCATCGCGTCAGAAAAGCACCGGGAGGTCAGCAGTCAGCCCGGGGGACTGCCTGCATGACTGCCGACGCTTTTCTTCCTTTCAAATACAAAGCCTGACGGCTTTGCATTTGTTATTATGAACGGTTTTACAGATTCGCCATTTTGACCGCGGTATCCAAGGCGATCTCCATCATCTGGGTAAAGGAGTTCTGGCGCTCCTCGGCGCTCAGATTGTCCTGCGGACGGTAAATGTGGTCGGAGATCGTGCAGATGCACAGGGCCCGCTTGCCGGCGTAAGCGGCGTTGCTGTAGAGCGCGGCGGACTCCATCTCCACGGCCAGCACGCCCATGCGCTTCCACTCGTCGTTCTTCCCGGTGCCGGGGGCGGCGTAGAAGGTGTCGGAGGCGAGCAGATTGCCGACGCGCATGTCCACGCCGTGCTCTTTCGCTGCCTCCACGGCCTTCGAGAGCAGCGTGAAGTCCGCGATGGGGGCGAAGGTGGCGGTGTCGCCCAGGCCGAAGCTGCGGACATAGTTGGAATTGGTGCAGGCGCCCATGCCGGCCACCACGTCACGCAGCTTCAGATCGTCCTGCAGCGCGCCGGCGGAGCCGATGCGGATGATGTTGTCCACATCGTAGAAATTGAACAGCTCCCAGCTGTAGATGCCGATGGAGGGGATGCCCATGCCGGAGGCCATGACCGTCACCGGCACGCCCTTCCAGGTGCCGGTGTGGCCCTGCACGCCGCGCACGTTGTTGACCAGCACGGGGTCGGTCAGGAAGGTCTCGGCGATGAATTTGGCCCGCAGGGGATCGCCGGGCATCAGAACGGTTTTGGCAAAGTCTTCCTTTTTCGCGTTGATGTGGGGAGTCGGGATCATAAACGGTTCCTCCATAAAATCATTTTTCGGTCGACTGTGAAAACTGCAGACCGGTCTCCTCCCCGCTCCGGGAAAAACAATCCGTTCTTGTCATAGCTTTGCCATGACAGGAACACTCTGAGACGAGCCGTGCGAGTCCTCGCGCCGACCAACCGAGGCGTTCTCCCGCAAGCCGAGGGCGATAAGCGCGAGTGCCTCGATTGTGAAATGAAATTTCGCAATCGACTGTTTTGAGTATAGACAAGAAAAAGTGAAAAGTCAAATTGAAACAGAGGACGGCTTATGATATGATAGAAAAAAACCTCGACTGAGATCGGCAGGGAAGCGCCGCCCTCATCCGGCCCCTTGGGCCACCTTCCCCCAGAGGGGGAAGGCTGAAAAGAAGGAGATAGAGATATGAGCGATATCATGGTCATCGGCATCGCCGGCGGCACCGGCAGCGGCAAAACCACCATCACCCGCAAGCTGATCGAGTGCTTCGGGCCGGACGTCTCGGTTATCCACCACGACAACTACTACAAGGCCCACCATAACATGCCCTACGAGGAGCGCACCCGGCTCAACTACGACCACCCCAACGCCTTCGATACGGATATGCTGATCCGCGACCTGCGGCAGCTGAAGAGGGGAAAGACCATCCAGTGCCCGGTATACGACTACTCCATCCACGACCGGACGGACAAAACCATCACCGTCAGGCCCACCCGCGTCATCATCGTGGAGGGCATCCTGATCTACGAGAGCCGGGAGCTCTGCCGGGAGATGGACATCAAGATCTATGTGGACACGGACGCCGACGTGCGCATCCTGCGCCGCATCGTGCGCGACGTGCGCGACCGCGGCCGCAGCCTCGAGAGCGTGATCGACCAGTATCTGACGACGGTCAAGCCCATGCACGAGCAGTTCGTGGAGCCCAGCAAGCGCCGCGCGGACGTGATCATCCCGGAGGGCGGCCAGAACAGGGTGGCGCTGGAGATGGTCGTCGAGCGCGTGCGGGCGCATCTGGCGCAAAATTGAGGCTCCCCTGTGCAAGGGGAGCTGTCGCGAAAGCGACTGAGGGGTTGTGCTTGCACGCGGCGACCCCTCCGCCCTTCGGGCACCTCCCCTTTATAAGGGGAGGCAAAGAGGAAAGGATCGTATTATGGCAAAACTTTACTTCAAATACGGGGCCATGGGCTCGTCCAAGTCGGCTCAGGCGCTGATCACCAAGTTCAATTACGAGGAGCGGGACATGTCCGTCTGGCTCATCAAGCCCAGCGTCGATACCCGAGACGGGGCGGATGTGATCCGCAGCCGCATCGGGCTTGAGGCCCGCGCGCGGATCATCACCCCGGAGGAGAACGTCATCGAGGCCTACCGCGCCGCGGGGAAGCACGACGTCATCATCGCCGACGAGGCGCAGTTCTTCACCCCGGAACAGATCGACCAGCTGCGCGAGCTGGTGGATGAGGACGACCTGCCGGTGCTGTGCTTCGGGCTGCGCACGGACTTTTTGACCCATTTCTTCCCCGGCGCCCGTCGGCTCATGGAGCTGGCGGACTCCCTGACCGAGATCAAGACGGTGTGCTCCTGCGGCCGCAAGGCCACGGTCAACGCCCGCATCGACGCGGAGGGGAAGATCGTGACCGAGGGCAGCCAGGTGATGCTCGGCGGCAATGACAGCTATGTTGCCATGTGCCACCAGTGCTGGATGCAGAAGATCCGGAAACAGAAGAAGGGCTGAACTCCGGCCATTTACGGAACGGAAAACAGCAAAAGGACGCGGCGTCAGCCGCGTCCTTTTGCTGCCTGTTGCTTACTGCTTTTCCTCTTCGTCGGGCTTCGGCGCCTTCTTTTCCATGCGGGCGGCCTTCTTTTCGGCCCGCTTCTCACGGCTGCGGGTGAAAAGCCTGCGAACCGGCTTCCACAGCAGCAGCGCCAGCACCGCCAGGATCACGAGCGCGGGCAGCGCGCCGACAAACCAGAGCAGCAGCTCTTCAAAGAATTCAGCCACGCCGCGGAGCCCGTCCTTCAGGCTGCGCCACAGGCGCTGGCCGTAGCTGGTCTTCGTCACGGCCTCGGGCGTGTACTCCTGCACCTCGCGCAGCTCCAGATAGACGCTGCTGTAGCTGACGCGGCGGTCCCAGTTCTTGAGCGTGGACTGCAGGCTCTCGATCCGCCAGCGCAGCTCGGTCAGCCGATCCTCGAGGATCACGATGTCCTCCACGGTCTCGGCCTTCTCCATCATCTCGAGCAGCCTTGTCTCCTGCGTCTGGTAGGCTTTCAGGTGGGCCTCGGTGTCGTAGTACTGGGCGGTGACGTTCTCGGTATAGGTGTGGGTGTAAGGGATGTTGCCCAGCGCGGAGAGGCTGTTCATCAGCTCATTGAAGCGCTCGCTCGGGATGCGCAGGGTGTAATTCGCGCTGCGGGTGCCGGCATAGCCGCGGGACTTGTTGTAGTAGTTGGCGCCGTTGACGCTGCTCGACTCCACCCAGCCGCCGCAGGCGGCCAGCAGCTCGTCGATTTTCGCGAGGCTCGCGTCGAAGTCCGTGGTCTCCGCGGTCACGTCCGAGGAGTAGATGATCTTTTCGGGGTTGTCGGCCGGCGTCTCTCCGCCCGCTTCGGTCTCCTTTGCCTCTGTGTAAACGCCGGCGTCGGCCATGGCAAAGCCGTTGACCGCGGATTCCTCGTAGGCCATCGCCGGCGCGGCATCGGCGGCGTAATAGCTGCCCTGCGCGGCAGCGGGCTCCGGCATCGGGGTCCGGGCCGAGCTTTTCGCGCTGCCGCAGGCGCAGAGCGAGAGCATCAGCACAAGGGCGAGCAGCAGGGATATCGTCTTTTTCATGTCAGGTCCCTCCGTAATGACTGTATTGTTCTGAAACAAAAGAATCTGTCCTCGACAGATACGACGAAGCCCCGCGGAAAAAGTTCCGCGGGATTCAAGCTGTCGATAAATAATCGACAGCTTGAACAGAGAAAAGAGAGCCGCTTCGCAGCTCCCTTTTCTCCCGAATCAAACGTGAAGAGGGGATAACCAATCCCCCCTTCACAATCCCCCTTACAGGCCCGGCCTGACCGCTGTAGGGTCTGTCTGCAGGCGCAAACCCCTCTCGTTTCTATGTATATGTATGGGTTTATTCTGTCAGCGCGCCGTGCTCGTCGAAGAGGTATTCTTCCCCCTCGATCGTCTGCCGGCCGGTGAGCATGACGCCATGCTCGTCGAGATAGTAGCGCGCGCCGCCGAGCTCCAGCCAGCCGGTCTGCATGACGCCGTTTTCGTCCAGGTAGTACCAGCTCCCTTCGTCGTAGGCCCAGCCGGTCTTCATCATGCCGGTATCATCGAAGAAGTACCAGCGGCCGTCCTGCCAGAGCCAGCGAAGATGCATCGCGCCGTCCGCGCCGAAATAATAGCGTCCGCCGTCAACGTCCTGCCAGCCGCTGAGCATCCTGCCGTCCTCGGAGAAATAGTAGCGTTTGCCGTCGATGTTGACCCAGCCGGTGCGCATCCTGCCGTCGTTCCCCAGATAGTACCAGCTGCCGTCGAGCAGGAGCCAGTTGCGCTTCAGGCCGTTGTCGCCCTGCAGATAATAGCGCGCCCCGTCGATCTCCTGCCAGCCGCTGAGCATGCGGCCTTCGGCGTCAAAATACCAGCGGCTGCCGTTGTAATCGACCCAGCCGGTCTGCATGGCGCCGTCCTCGCCGAGGTAATACCAGCTGCCCTCATATTCGCGCCAGCCGGTGCGCAGGTCTCCGTCATAGCCGAAGAACCAGGTTTTCCCGTCGATCTTCTGCCATCCCGTCATCGGGCGGCCGGAGGCATTGAGATATTGGATGTGCCCGTCGGTCTCGCGCCAGCCCTGCTCGGGCCGGGCGATCAAAAACACGGCTGCGGCCAGAAAGCACAGCCACAGCAGAGCGGCGATCAGCAGGGAAGTGCTTCGCTTCATATCATCACCTCCGGATTATGAGAATCATGATAAAAAATGATGACATTGTCCTTCTGCGAAAGACAACGCCATCATTTTCAAGCGTATCGGATTACTTGCCCATGTTCATCTGAGCAGCGACCTCGGCGGCGAAGTCCTCCTGCTTCTTCTCAATGCCCTCACCCTTGATGAAGTGAACGGCGTCGACGAACTTGACGGAGCCGCCGAGCTTCTTGGCGGCGTCGGCAATGTAGCCCTCGACGGAGCCCTTGAACAGGTCGGAACGGACGAACTCCTGCTGCAGCAGGCAGTTTTCCTTGTAGAAGGCGTTGATCTTGCCGGAGGCGATCTTCTCCTTGACGGCCTGGGGCTTGGCGGCCATCTTCGGGTCGTTGTCCATCAGAGCGACCTGAACCTCGAGCTCATGGTCGACGTCGGCCTGAGGAACGAGGGACTTGTCCCAGTACTTGGGATTCATGGCGGCGATCTGCATGGCGACGTTCTTGCCGATCTCGGTGGCGTCGATGCCGCCCTCAACGGCCAGGTTCACCAGAACGGCGCGGGCGCCGCCGGCGTGGACGTAGGCCACGTTGGTGGGGTTGGCAAAGCGGGTGAAGCGGCGGATCTGCAGGTTCTCGCCGATGCTCATGACCTTCTCGGGCAGGGTCTCGGCCACGGTAAGCTCGGAGCCGGGATACTTGCAGGCCTTGAGGGCCTCGACGTCGGCGGGATTGTCATTCAGAACGACCTTGGTGATGTCCTTGACGAACTGGACAAACGCCTCGCTCTTGGCGCAGAAGTCGGTCTCGCAGTTGACCTCGACGATGGCGGCGACGCCGCACTCGGGGCAGACGCGGGCGAAGGCCATGCCTTCGGCGGCCACGCGGCCGGCCTTCTTGGCGGCCTTGGCCAGACCCTTCTCACGCAGCCAGTCGACTGCCTTATCCATATCGCCGTCGCAGGCCTGGAGCGCCTTTTTGCAGTCCATCATGCCGACGTTGGTCATCTCACGCAGCGTTTTTACATCCTGAGCGGTAAAAGCCATAGTTTTTTTCCTCCTGTAAAGTATTCAAAAACGGGAAAACAAGGGCGCGCTCAGGCGCCCTTGATGTTATCAATTACTCCTCGGCGGGAGCCTCAGCGGCTTCCTCAACCTCGGCGTCGGCGCCCTGACGGCCCTCCTGCACGGCGTTGGCCATGGTGGCGGCGATCAGACGGATGGCGCGGATGGCGTCGTCGTTGGCGGGAATGACGTAGTCGACCTCATCGGGGTCGCAGTTGGTGTCGACGATGGCGACGATGGGGATGTGCAGCTTGCGGGCCTCGGCGATGGCGTTGTGCTCCTTGCGGGGGTCAACGACGAACAGAGCGCTGGGGAGCTTCTTCATGTCCTTGACGCCGCCCAGGTACTTCTCGAGCTTCTCCATCTCGCCCAGGTGCTTCATGACTTCCTTCTTGGGCAGCATATCGAAGGTGCCGTCTTCCTGCATCTTCTTGAGCTGGGCCAGACGGTCCACGCGGGTGCGCATGGTCTTGAAGTTGGTGAGCATGCCGCCGAGCCAGCGGGCGTTCACATAGTACATGCCGACGCGGGCAGCTTCCTCGCGCACGGCGTCGGTGGCCTGCTTCTTGGTGCCGACGAACAGGATGGTGCCGTTGTTGGCGGCCAGGTCGCGCACGAAGTTGTAGGACTCCTCCAGCTTCTTGACGGTCTTCTGCAGGTCGATGATGTAGATGCCGTTACGCTCGCAGTAGATGTACTCGGCCATCTTGGGGTTCCAGCGGCGGGTCTGGCATTTGTTTTCCTCCAATAAATATTTGTTCTATTCCTCCGGGCCGCATCCGCCTCTCTTCCAAGCCTGTCTGTCAAATCAAGCCACATGGGGAGAGTCCGCGCCCGTGCGAAATGCCTTGATATTATACAAATAAATCTTTGGAATTGCAAGAGCTTTTTGAAACTTTTCGGAAACTTTTTTCCCGGTCATTGACGGCGCGGCTTCGCGGGTATATGATAAACATGACAGAAACGGGATATCCCTGAAATCATACATACGGAGGAGGCTATATATGAAGTTCGGCGTACAGGAACTGATCATCGTCCTGATCATTGTCATCATCGTTTTCGGACCGACCCAGATCCCCAAGCTCAGAAAAATGTTCAAGAAGGGCAAGGACAAGGAAGAGTAAGGCGCAGCGCGCAGAAAGAGGGACCGGTATTCCGGCCCAGACTGCAGACAAACCTTACAGCGGCCAGGCCGGGCCTGTAAGGGGGATTGTGAAGGGGGACGGGGGAGATTGTGTCAAAAGTGAGGCTAAATCTTCCCCGTATGGATTAAAACTGGTATAATATAGCCATCCAATTAGAGGTGGTGCGCGAAATGGAATT
>CACYXC010000039.1 GCA_902778285.1 Oscillospiraceae bacterium
CCAGCCGAGGAACTGCTCGTCGGCAGTGTCCTTCAGAGAATACTTCTGCGTAAGGCCGCCGGTGACAAAGGCAAAGCTCGCCGTCTCGCCCGCGTCAACGGTGATGTCATAGGCCTCGTAGCCCTCGAAGTGCAGCGTGTAGGTCTTGACCCACTGCGCGGTGTAAACCGTGTTGCGGGTGACGGTCTCCTCAAGC
Source organism: Oscillospiraceae bacterium (assembly GCA_902778285.1). GTDB lineage: Bacteria > Bacillota > Clostridia > Oscillospirales > Oscillospiraceae > Limivicinus. The sequence goes on from CACYXC010000039.1 coordinate 197, forward strand.
TCGGGGTCCCACTTGTCGAAACGGTAGCCCTCGCGTGCCGGGCCCTCGCCGTCAAAGACGGGCGTGGGGTCGCCGTAGTTCACCGGGTAGCTCTTGAGGACGTGCCCCAGACCATCGCTGTAGACGACGCGCAGTTCCTCGCCCTCCCACCGGGCGGTCAGCGTCAGATCGGCCTTGACGGGCGCGGCAAAATCATAGGGCTCGCCGTCCTCGGTGAACCAGCCGAGGAAGCTGTAGTGCTCGCGCTGGGGATCCTCCGGCTTCGTGGCGGTGCCGCCGAAGGCGACGGTCTGCGCCTCGACAGCGCTGCCGCCGGCGGCGTCGAAGGTCACGGTGTAGCTCTCGTTAAGCTCGGTGATCTCCCAGGCGACGACCTTGATCTCGTTTTTGCCGTCCTTGACGAGAGTGATGTTTTCGGGGCTGGCGGTGATCACAAGGCTCTGTGCGTTCTCGGCGTTGCCGTCCCACGCGAAGGCAAAGGTCCAGCTCCTGCTCTGCTGCGCGGCGACCAGCGTCTTCACGCTCTCGACCGTCAGCGGCACCCAGGCGTACAGGAAATATCTGCCGTCAGCGTTCTGCCCGTCTTTGGCGGCGTCGAAGGACTGCCAGCTGCTGCCGCCGTCCATGGAGAAGGTGGTCTGGCCGACATTCTCAGCCGTCACCGCCGCGGGAGCGATGAACTCCACCCCGATCCACCAGGCGTCGATGGTGCGGCCGATGCTGGGATCTGCGGGGCTGAAGTCCAGCGTGAGGTTGGAAAAGCTCGCGCCGCTGCCGGTCAGCGTGCCCGGGGTGAAGGGCAGCGCCATGGTCCAGGCGGTGTCTGCCGGCTCTTCGGGCTGCTCAGGCTCCTGAGGATCTTCCGGCTCGTCAAGAGCTTCGTCCGCGGGCTCGGCCTCGGCAGCCGCCCCGCTTTCCTCTGCGGTCTCTTCCGCCGCTTCCTCAGCGGGAAGCGCTGCCGGCTCGTCCGCTGCCTCTTCCGCAGCTGCGGCTTCCTCAACGGGAAGCGCTGCCGGCTCCTCTGCCGGCTCGTCCGCAGCCGCCGCTTCTTCGGCGGGAAGCACCTCCGGCTCGTCCGGGGCTTCCTCCGCAGCCGCGTCCTCCTCCGCGGTGATCTCAACCGCTTCGGCGAGCACAGCCTCCTCCGTCTCCGCGGATTCCTCTGCAAATGCCGCGGCCGGCGTAAGGCTCGTCAGCATGCAGATCAGAAGCAGCATTGAGAGCAAACGATGGAAGGTTTTGTTCGATGTCATATGCGTTCCTCCTGTTTTTATAAAGAAAGATCCGGCCGCCTTGCGTGTATGCTCCGGCAGATCTTTCGAATTTACACTTTGAATCCTGATTTTATATTTTACCGTTTTAAAAGAGTACAGTCAAGCAAAAGTTCAACTTTGCTGTTTTGCACAGAAACCGAATCGGTGTACGAATCAGAGACCGATCCAGCTGCATATAGGTTTCATTTCATATAGTAGTGTGCTTTCGGAAGACAATCCTTCTTATGTATATTGACGTATCCTGTAATTGGTTACCGTAAGCTTGACATCCTGCCTGTTTCCGCCGGATCACCACCGGTTCAGGGGGGGAATGAGCCCGGTTCAATACCGGTTTCGAACGCTTTTCGGCAGTCAAACGGGGCATATTGATGAATCGATAAAAGCAGCCGCTTTTGTAATGGACAAAGTCCCGGCATGATGCTATAATCCGACATAGAAAATCAGGAAATAAGGAGTTATGATCCCTATGAGCAAACCGGTCATGATCACCGCTGACAGCACAGTGGATTTATCCCCGGAGCTGATTGCCCGATACAACATCAGGATCATCCCGCTGACGATCACGCTGGGGGACGATGTGTTTCCGGACGGCCAGGGCTTCACACCGCTCGACATGTATGCCCGCTACCGTCAGGACGGCACCCTGCCCAAGACCTCCGCGCCCGGCGTGCAGGAGCTTCTGGAGTACTTTACTCCCTTTGTGGACGAAGGTTATGAGATCGTCCATCTCGACATCAGCGCGGAGCTCTCCAACACCTTCAACGCGGCGCGTCTGGCCGCGGCGGAGCTGGAGGGCGTCTATCCCGTGGACAGCCGCATGCTCTCAACGGGCGTCGGCCTGCTTGCCATCGAGGCTGCCGAGTGCCGTGACAGGGGAATGAGCGCGAAGGAGATCGCTGAACATCTCGAGAGCCTGACCGACAAGGTCTCCACCAGCTTTGTGCTGGACACGCTCGAATTCATGCGCAAGGGCGGCCGATGCTCCGGCGTCGCCGCGTTGGCGGCTAACCTCCTGCAGCTCAAGCCGGCGCTCGAGATGAAGGACGGGAAGCTGGGCGTGTACAAGAAGTATCGCGGCAGCATCGAGCACGTGTACAAACAGTACATCACGGAGAGGCTCAAGGGCAAAAACGTCTGTCCCGGACACGTCTTCCTTACCGAGTCAGGGGAGATCGAGCCTGCGGTGATCGAAGAGCTTGTCAAGCTCGTGTACGCGCTCTCCGGCTGCAAAGAGGTGCACCATACGCTGGCCGGCTGCACCGTGTCCACCCACTGCGGACCCAAGACCCTCGGCGTATTGTTTATCGAAAAATAAAGCGTTTTCAATCCGTAGAAAAATCGCTCCTCGTCTGAGGAGCGATTTTTCAGACTGTAGACAAACCTATACAGAGCAAGTCGGACTTGCATGGGGAGAGCGCGAGAGGGGATTGGGTATTCCCTCTCGCGATTGATATACTCAAAAATGAGAACTTTTTGGGGAGTTCTCATTTTTGATTTTCAAGCTGTCGACACTTTGTCGACAGCTTGAAAATCGCTCCTCGTCTGAGGAGCGATTTTTTTGTACTGAAAACTATATTCTGATACTAATACCTGATAGAAATCTTTAAAGTCTTTCGGCCAGAATTGCGCCATACTGCGTTGCCTTCCTTGACCATATATCTCCATTATGCTCTGTGGAATTAAAGCTTCTTATCAGACATTAGTATGAAAACTGAAAACGCCTATTCCCCGTAGCCCATGGGATTCTTGGACTGCCAGGCCCAGGTGTCGCGGCACATGTCGTCGAGATCGTACTGTGCTTTCCAGCCGAGCAGCTCCGCGCTCTTGTCGGGGTTGGAGTAGAGCCTGGGCAGGTCGCCGGCGCGGCGCTCTGTGAACTCGTAGGGGATCTTGATGCCGTTTACGCGCTCGAAAGCCTTGACCATATCGAGCACACTGTAGCCGGTGCCGGTGCCCAGATTGAAGACGCTCTCGCCGCGGTGCTTGATCATATACTCGATGGCGGCGACGTGGCCGCGGGCCAGATCGGTGACGTGGATATAGTCGCGGATGCAGGTGCCGTCGGGCGTGTCATAGTCGTTGCCGAAGATGCTCAGATGATCCAGACGGCCGACGGCCACCTGAGAGATGAAGGGCATGAGGTTGTTCGGGATTCCGCGCGGATCCTCGCCGATCAGGCCGCTGCTGTGAGCCCCGATGGGATTGAAGTATCGCAGCAGCACGACGGACCAGTCCTCAATGGCTTTGGCGGCGTCGCGCAGGATCTGCTCGGACATGTACTTGGTCCAGCCGTAGGGGTTGGTACACATGCCTGTCACGTCGGTCTCCTTCAGCGGACTCCGGTTGGCGCTGGAGTAGACGGTGGCGGAGGAGGAGAAGATGACGTTGTTCACGTGGTGGTCGCGCATGGCCTCGCAGAGGCGCACGGTGGAAAACAGGTTGTTGTCGTAGTATTCCAGCGGCATCTGCACGGATTCGCCCACAGCCTTCAGACCGGCAAAGTGGATGGCCGCGCCGATGTCGTGCTTTTCAAAGATGCGGTCGAGCGCCGCGCGGTCGCGCACGTCGTTCTCGTAGAAATCCACATGCTTGCCGGTGATCTGCTCCACGCGCTCGATGGCTTTGGCGCTGGAGTTGACCAGATTGTCGATGACGACGACGCCGTAGCCCTTCTCGAGCAGCTCCACGCAGGTATGGCTTCCGATGTAACCGGCGCCGCCGGTGACGAGTACATTCATGGCTTCATTTCTCCTGTTGATGGTTTGATCAGTCCAGCAGCGTTTCGGGGTATACGCCCTGGGCGCGCAGTTTGGTGATATAGTTGATGACGTCCGGCAGGTCCTCGCGGTAGGTGATGCCGTGCCAGGTCTCATGGCAGTTGAGCACGCGCACGGTGCCGACACCCTCCTTGATCAGGGCGTTTGCGACAAAGGGCAGGAAGTATTCGCACTTGTCCGGATTGACGGGCAGGTTTTCATCCAGCCAGGCGGGGAAGCGGCGCTCGAGCTCCTTCATCATGGACGGCCCGAAGCCCCAGAAGTTCATGGACACAGGCGCGCCGCCGGACAGGGGGATCCAGGTCTCGCCATCCTCGGTATAGGCGGCGTCCTCTCCGTCCTTTTTGATCTTTGTGCGCTCCACAACGTCGGTCAGCAGACCGTTGTCCACCTGACAGACGCCGCGGGCCACGGTGCCGTGCTCGGTAACGGTTTTGCGCAGCTCGTAGGCTACCATGGCGTGCTCGTTATCGGGGCGCTCGGCGGCCAAAAAGTCGTAGAGGCTCCGGTAGGCGCTTGGACCGTAGAAGTCGTCGGCGTTGATGACGGCAAAGGGACCGTCTACAGCATCCTTGGCGCAGAGCACGGCGTGGCCCGTGCCCCAGGGCTTGACGCGGCCGTCGGGGATATCGTAACCGGCAGGCAGCTTGTCGAGCTGCTGATAGACGTAGCTCACGTCGTAGTACTTCTCCATGCGGCGGCCGACAGCGGCCTTGAAGTCCTCCTCGATCTCGTGCTTGATGATGAAGGCCACCCTGCGAAAGCCCGCGCGGTAAGCGTCAAACAGAGAATAATCGATGATCGCGTGGCCTTGACCGTCCACATCGGTGATCTGCTTGAGCCCGCCGAAGCGGCTGCCCATGCCGGCGGCCAGAATGATAAGTGTCGGCTCCATTGTAATCTCCTTCCTTAAAAGCCTTCCCCCTCGGGGGAAGGTGTCCCGGTGCGCGCACTGGGACGGATGAGGGGCGTATGCCCCGCTGAATAGTCATTTCATGGGATCTTACCGGTTCATTGCCAATCTGCAGTAATAGTTAAACAGCCGTTCTCTGGACAGGGTGCTGCTGTCCATGTGGCCGGGGTAGACCTCGTAGTCGCCGGGCAGGGAGCAGAGCTTATTCAGACTCTCCAGCTCCTCATCCATATCGCCGCCGGGCAGATCGGTTCGCCCGCAGCTGCCCTTGAAGAGCGTGTCGCCGGTGAAGAGGGCGTTTCCGCAGCGAAGCGTCACGCCGCCTCTGGTATGCCCGGGCGTGGCGATGACCTCGAAGCGCAGGCCGGATATCTCCACCGCGTCGCCGTCGCCGTAGTATTTTCCGTTCTCCGGCAGCGTGTAGGGGAAGACATAGTCATCACTGTTCTTGCGGTCGTCCAGACGGTTCATGTAGACCGTGGCGCCGGTCTCTTCCCGCAGGCTGTCGGCTGCGCCCGTGTGATCGTAGTGCCCGTGTGTGAGCAGGATCGCACGGCAGCGGAGATGATTGCTTTCGAGATAATCCAGAATACTGTTGCTCTCGTCGCCGGGATCGATGACGGCGCAGTCGAGCGTCTGCTCATCGGTGACGACGTAGCAGTTGGTCTCCAGCTGGCCGACGGGGATGGTTTTGATCAGCATGTTCAAAGCTCCTTGGTGTCAAGCAGTATGGTGACGGGCCCGTCGTTCTGGCTGTATACCTGCATATCCGCGCCGAATATGCCGGTCTCGACGGTGAAGCCCCGTTCCCGGCATTCGGCGATCACCAGCTCATAGAGCGGGATTGCGGTCTCCGGTCTGGCGGCGTGGGAAAAGCCGGGGCGTCGGGAGCGGCAGTCGGCAAACAGCGTGAACTGGCTGATGATCAGGAAGGCGGCGCCGGCGTCCCTGGGGTTGACGTTCATCTTTTCGTTTTCGTCCTCAAAGATGCGCAGACCGCAGATCTTGTCGGCGATTTTTTTCGCCTCGGCCTCGGTATCCGTCTCGTGTACGCCCAGCAGCACCAGAAAGCCGACGCCGATCTGACCGTGGACCTCGCCGTCGATGACGACGGAGGCGTTTTTCACTCTTGTAACAACAGCACGCATATAGATACCTTCCCAAAACTGAAGACTGAAAACTAAAGACTGAAAACTGAAAACTGAAAACTGACTATGCGCCGTTGCGCGTTACGCCGGAAACGCCGTTGATGGAGGAGAGCTTGTTTGTGATGTAGCGAAGCTCGCCCGCATTTTTGACCTCAAGCGTGACAACGGTGAGCGCGAGACCGGAACCGATGGCGCGGGAGGACAGGGTCCGGACCTTGGCGTTGAGCGTGTTGAGCACGGTCGCGATGTCCATCACCAGACCGGAGCGGTCCTTGGAGGCGATGGTCAGCGTAGTCACATAGCTGTCGGTGATCTCGCTTGCCCAGGAGACCTTGATCCAGCGCTGCTCCTGCTCGGGCTGGTTCAAACGCTGCTGATAGTTCTTGCAGTCCTTCCGGTGGATGGAGACGCCCTGACCGCGGGTGATGAAGCCCACGATGTCATCCCCGGGCACAGGCGTGCAGCAGCGGGAGAACTTGATCAGGCAGTTGTCCAGCCCCTGGACCAGGATACCGTGGACGGCCTTACCCTCTTTTCTGGCCTTTTCCTCGCGCCGCTCGGCGGCCTGATTCATCTTGTCGATGGCGGTCTTGCGCTCGGCGCTGACGTTCTTCAGTTCGTCGTGGAGGCGGTTGGCGACCCGGGCGGCCGTGACGCCGCCGTAGCCGATAGCGGCATAGAGATCTTCCACGGCGTTGAAGCTCAGGCGCTTGAGGATGGGCGCCATCAGCTCGTCGTCCGATACGTCGTCGAGGGTCAGATCGTTGCGCTTGAGCTCATCCTCCAGCATTTCACGCCCGCGGAAGATGTTCTCTTCCCGGCGCTCCTTCTTGTACCACTGCTTGATCTTGGTGCGGGCGGAGCCGCTCTTGACCAGATTGAGCCAGTCGCGGCTGGGGCCGGGGGCGGATTTAGAGGTGCGGATCTCGACGATGTCGCCGTTCTGCAGCACATAGTCATAGGTGACGATGCGGCCGTTGACCTTGGCGCCGACCATGTGATTGCCCACGTCGGAGTGGATGGCGTAGGCAAAGTCGATGGGCGTGGCGCCGGCGGGGAGATTGATCACGTCGCCCTTCGGGGAGAAGACGAAGACCTCGTCGGCGAACATGTCGATCTTCAGGTCGTGGAAGAAGTCCTGCGCGTCGGACTCCTGCTGGCTCTCCAGCAGGCGCCTGACCCAGGCGAATTTGTCCTCGTCGCCCTGCCGCACAGCGGTGCCGCCGTCGTTCATTTTATATTTCCAGTGGGCGGCGATGCCGTATTCGGCGGTGTGGTGCATGTCCCAGGTGCGGATCTGCACCTCGAAGGGGATGCCCTCGGAGCCGATGACCGTCGTGTGCACGCTCTGGTACATGTTGGGCTTGGGGGTGGAGATATAGTCCTTAAAACGCCCGGGCACGGGCTTGAACATATAGTGGATCACGCCCAGGACGTTATAGCAGTCCGGGATCGTGTCCACGATCACGCGGAAGGCACAGAGGTCGAAGATGCCGTTCATATCCAACTTCTGAGCGTACATCTTCCGGTAGATGGAGTAAACATGCTTGATGCGGCAGAAGATCGTACACTGGATGCCCTCGGACTCCAGACCTTTCTGGATCTTCTCCTTCATGTTGTCCATAAAGGTTTCCAGCACCGGCATTTTGGCGTCCAACCACTCGGTGATCTCCTTATAGCCCTGCGGGTCCAGATACTGCAGCGCCAGATCCTCCAGCTCCCACTTGGCCTGCTGCATGCCGAGGCGGTGGGCGATAGGGGCGTAGATCTCCATGGTCTCCAGCGATTTGGTGCGCTGCTTTTCCGGCGACTGATAGGCCATCGTGCGCATGTTGTGCAGACGGTCGGCGATCTTGATGAGGATCACGCGGATGTCCTTGGCCATGGCCATGAGCATCTTGCGCAGGTTCTCCATCTGCTCCTCTTCCTTGGTGGCGTACTGCATCCGCGTCAGCTTGGTGACGCCCTCGACGATGTCCGCCACCGCAGCGCCGAAATCTTGGGCGATGTCGGCGTGAGTGAGCGTGGTGTCCTCGATCACGTCGTGCAGGAGAGCCGCGATGACGGAGTCCTCATCCAGACCGAGATCCACGGAGATGTCCGCCGCGGCGACGCAGTGCGACACGTAGGGCGATCCGTCCTTCCGCTTCTGTCCCTCATGGGCGGTCTTTGCCGTCTCATAGGCGGCGCGGATGCGCCCGAGATCCATGGGGTGGCCGGCGCCGCGGATCTTGTCCTCCAGCTCGGCATACATCTGGTCCGGGTCAAGAGGCGTATTCAGTTTTCTCTCTTCCTCAGCCATGAAAGAATCCTCTGAAACACGAAGAATTATAGTTGAAGCTGCCGCAGGCGGCGCATGATCTCCGTCGCCTCCAGATCAGCCTTGCCGTCGATCTGCGCGCGTCTGGCGCCGTACAGGGTCCCATCGCCGCTCTCCAGCAGTCCGGACTCGAGAAATGCCGACAGACAGATGCAGAAGCTCTCCGGCGCCATCCCGGACGGGCAGAAGGCCAGCAGCTCGTCCAGCTCCAGGGGGAGAGGACGGCTGCCGCAGTCGGAGCGCCAGAGTCGCACAAAATCGGCGCGCTCCGGGCAGTAATCCGCGGCGCCCCATAGGCAGGCTTCATCCCGACGGACAATCAGTTCGCACAGCTCGTCCGCGCTGTGCCTGCGCGCGGCGCAGAGCACCAGCTGTACCGAAACATGCCCGCGGTAGTCGTTGATCTGCGGCGTGAAGGCCAGATCCGCACGGTCGCCCTCGCTTAGCCCGAGAGACTCCGAGGAGTGGGAAAAGAATATGCCCTCGAAGCGGCTGCGCCCGGCGCGCACGCGCACGCGCATATGCCGTCCGCCCGCAACGTTCGAGACAGATTCCAGCTCAACGTCCGACAGGATGAAGACAGGCTTTTGATTGCCGTTGCCGTATGGCTCCAGCAGATCCAGTTCACGGATGTTCTCGATGCTCAGCACGGAGGGGTCGCGGATCAGCAGGTCGCAGCGGACCTCCGGCTGCCGTTCCGGCGCGTTCTTCCGGTAGTATTCCCGCAGCGCCGCGCGAAAAGCGTCAATTTTGTCCGGCGCGATGGTGAGGCCCGCGGCCAGCGCGTGCCCGCCAAAACCCAGAAGATGGTCCGAACAGGCGGAGAGCGCGTCGTAGAGATTGAAGCCGCCGCAACTGCGGCAGGAGCCCTTTCCCTGATCGCCCATCATGCAGATCATGATGGCCGGCACGCAGTATTGCTCAGCCAGACGCGAGGCGGCGATCCCGATCACGCCCTGATGCCAGCGGTCGCTGGCGAGCACGATGGGGCCGTCCGGCTTCTGCCCGGCGAGGAGCGCCTGCGCCTCCTGCCAGATCTCCGTTTCGATGCTCTGGCGCTGGCGGTTGAGCTCACAGAGCTCGGCGGCCAGGGAGGCAGCCTCCGCCTCGTCTGTACACATCAGCAGCTCCGCCGCCTTGACGGCCTGCCCGAGTCTGCCGGCTGCGTTGAGCCGCGGCGCAAGGCTGAAGCTGATGGCGGAGGCGGTAAGATGCGCCGCGTCCACGCCGGCCTCCCGCAGCATGGCGGAAAAGCCGGGCAGGGGATCGTCCTTGAGTTTCCGGATCCCCTGACGCACCAGGTAACGGTTTTCGTCCACAAGCGGCATGACATCCGCCACGGTGCCGACAGCAACGAGATCCGCGTAGCGCTCCAGCATGGCCGCGCCGTCACCGTCGCAGGCGCTGACGAGCTTGAGCGCCACGCCCACGCCGGCGAGACAGGGATTCGGATAGGGGTCGCCTTCCATCTTGCAGTCGATCACGGCGACAGCGTCCGGCAGGGAGCTGTTTTTGCACTCATGGTGATCGGTGATGATCACGTCGATCCCGAGGGACCTTGCATACTCGGTCTCTTCCACGGCGGTGATGCCGCAGTCCACGGTGATGACCAGATTCACGCCCTCGTCGCGCAGTGTTTCCAGCGCGCTGCGGTTGAGGCCGTAGCCCTCCTCGCTGCGGTCGGGGATATAGGGGATACAGGAAAGCCCCTGCCTGCGCAGATAGTCTGTCACGATGCAGGTGGCGGTGATCCCGTCCACATCGTAATCGCCATAGACGGCGACGCGCTCACGCAGGCGGATCGCCTGCATGACACGCTCCCGGGCGACGGCCATGCCGCCCATCAGCAGCGGATCGTGCAGACAGTCCGCCCCGCCGTCCAGCAGGCGTCGGGCGTCCTGCGCCGTTTTCACGCCGCGCAGCGTCAGCACCGCGGCAAGCAGCGGCCCATAGCCCGCCTGCAGCAGCTCCTCAGAGATCTCCGGCCGGGAATATGGAATTGTCCAGCCCTTGTTCATAAGCAAAACCTATATTCTGTTCTTTTTCTATATTATACTATTCTAACAAATATCTCCGCGCAATTCAATAGCTGCGCGGAGATTTCTTGCCTGCGCCTTCTGAACGGCAGGCTCTTTTCAGTTTTCAGTATATTGGATGAGCCTGCGGCTGCCGCCGCTGATCGGCCTGTCGTGCAGGAGCTGCTCAAGGGCCTGCGCCGGTGAGGTGCAGAGATGAAAGAGCCGCAGGCACTGACGGCTCATGAAGCCGCTGTCCGCGGCCTTTTCGAGCATGCGCAGCAGCTCGTCGTAATAGCCGAGCATGTTGAGGATCGCCATGGGCTTTGTATGGCGGCCGAGCTGCTTGAGCGTGAGCATTTCAAAGAACTCCTCCAGCGTGCCGATCCCGCCCGGCATCACGAGAAAAGCGTCGCTCTCATCCTCCATGGCGGCCTTGCGCTCGCGCATGGTTTCGGTGAAAACAAAACGGGTGCAGCCGCCAAACAGGATCCCGGGCTCGTCAAAGAAACGGGGAGCGATCCCGACGATCGCGCCGCCAAGCTCCGCCGCGCCGCGGGCGCAGGCGCCCATGAGGCCGCCGCTGCCGCCGCCGAAGACCAGCGTGTGCCCGCCGGCCGCCAGCAGGGCGCCGAAGGCATGCGCGTCGTCAAAGTATTTCTGATCCAGTTCGCTGCCGGATGCTCCGAAAACGCAGATTTTCATATGTGCTCTCCCGTTTTTTCCTTTATCTTAACATAATATACCCGACTTGAAAAGAGTTTGACTTGACGAACGACGCGCGATTCAGTATGATACAAAAGATTGGAGTGAGAAGATGAAGAAGCTTTACAGCGTCCTGCTGGCGCTTTTCCTGATATTATGCGCGGGCGGCTGCGGCACGCAGCCTGCGGACCCGCAGAGCGGCCTGAGCATCGTGACGACGGTGTTTCCCGCCTACGATTTTGCGCGCCAGATCGCGGGAGAGCGCGCGGAAGTGACGCTTCTGCTGCCCCCCGGCGCCGAGGCGCACAGCTTTGAACCGACCGCGAAGGACATGGCGCGTATCCAAAACGCCGATCTCTTCTTCCGAAACGGCGGCGAATCCGAGGCATGGGCGGAGAAGCTGCTCGACAGTGGGGAATCGATCCGCTCGCTTGCCATGCTCGACTGCGTGGATGCCCTCGAAGAAGAACTCGCAGAAGGGATGCAGAGTTCCCACGAAGAGCACGGTGAAGACGACGAAACTGAGTACGACGAGCACGTCTGGACCTCGCCGAGGAACGCAGTCCGCATCTGCGAGACCCTGTGCGGCGAGCTCTGCGCGATCGACCCGGAAGGGGAGGACGTCTATCGGGAGAACCTGCGCGCCTATTCGGAGAAGCTGCATGCTCTGGACGCCGCTTTCCGCCGGACTGTGGACGAGGGGCGCTTTCACACCGTGATTTTTGCCGACCGTTTCCCGGTGCGATACTTTGTGGAGGAATACGATCTGACATATTACGCGGCCTTTCCCGGCTGCGCGGAGGACACCGAGCCCTCGGCGAAAACGGTTGCCTTTCTGATCGACCGGGTACGGGAGGAAGGTCTTCCCGCGGTTTTCCATATCGAGTTTTCCAACGAGAAGATGGCGGATATGATCTGTGAGGACACGGGATGCGAGAAGCTCCTGTTCCATTCCTGCCACAACGTCTCCGCGGACGAGCTGCGCGCCGGCGTCGGCTATCTGGAGCTGATGCAGAAAAACCTTGAGGCACTGAAGGAGGCCCTGGGCTGATGGCCATACTGGAATGTAAAGACCTGAGCTTCGCCTACGACGGCGAGACCGTGCTGGAGAAGGTCGATTTTTCCCTGAACGCGGGGGATTACCTCTGCGTAGTGGGAGAGAACGGCTCCGGCAAGTCTACGCTCATCAAGGGCCTGCTCGGACTCAAGGCGCCGGACAGGGGCAGCATCCGCTTCGGCGAGGGCCTGCAGAGCACGGAGATCGGCTATCTGCCGCAGCAGACGCAGATCCAGCGGGATTTCCCGGCCAGCGTCCGGGAAGTGGTGCTCTCCGGCTGCCTCAACTCGCTCGGACGCAGGCTGCACTACAACGCCGGCGACAGGGAGCGCGCCGCCATGAATCTCGAGCGCATGGGCGTCGAGGATCTGGCGGACAAGAGCTATCACGAGCTCTCCGGCGGCCAGCAGCAGCGCGTGCTGCTGGCGCGCGCCCTGTGCGCGACAAAGAAGCTCCTGCTGCTGGACGAGCCGGTGACCGGGCTCGACCCCATCGCCACCGGCGAGATGTACAATCTCATCAAGCTTGTCAATCTCTGCGACGGCATCACGGTCATCATGGTCTCTCACGACATCCGCGCCGCCGTCCGCTATGCCACGCACATCCTGCACCTCGGGCATGAGCAGCTCTTCTTCGGCAGCTGTGCCGAATACAGGGAGAGCAGCCTGGCCCGGCGCTTTTCGGGAGGTGGCGGACTGTGAGTGAATTTGTTCGGATGCTCTCCTACCATTTCATGCAGCGCGCGCTGCTGGTCGGCGTTCTGGTGAGCCTCTGCGCGGCCCTGCTCGGCGTCTCGCTGGTGCTCAAGCGCTACTCCATGATCGGCGACGGACTGAGTCATGTGGGCTTCGGCGCGCTGGCGATCGCCTCGGCGCTGCATCTGGCGCCGCTCGCCGTGGCCGTGCCGGTGGTGATCGTCGCCGCCGTGCTGCTGCTGCGCCTGAGCGAGAGCAAAAGGATCAAGGGAGACGCGGCCATCGCCATCATCTCCTCCAGCGCGCTGGCCATCGGCGTCATCAGCGTCTCGGTGACAACGGGCATGAATACCGAGGTCTCCAGCTACATGTTCGGCTCCATCCTCTCTCTGAGCCGGACGGACACGGTGCTGAGCGTGATCCTCTCCGCCGCGGTGCTGGCGCTGTTTATCGCCTTCTATCCCCGCCTGTTTGCCGTGACCTTTGACGAGACCTTCAGCAAGGCCACGGGGACGAAGACGGAGATCTACAATACGCTCCTTGCGGTGCTGACGGCGATCACCGTGGTGCTGGGCATGCGCATGATGGGCGCGCTGCTCATTTCGAGCCTGATCATCTTTCCGGCTCTCTCGGCCATGCGCGTCTGCAGGAGCTTCCGTTCGGTCGTGATCACGGCGGCAGCGGTCTCGATCAGCTGCTTTCTGATCGGCGCCGTCGCCTCCTATTTCCTGGAGACGCCGACCGGCGCGAGCATCGTCGCGGCCAATCTCCTCGCCTTTGCCGCTTTCTCCCTCGCAGGACGGAAACACTGAGTCGAAATTGTAATACACGAAAATGCATAAGCGGACGATTATTCTCTGCTTATGCATTATTTTGTGAAAAGAGAGCCTACAAATGGATATAAATAAATCAGAAACTATAAAACTTGCATAAAATCTCAAAATTCGCTTGACAGGGCCTCTCTCTTGTGATAGTATCACAATCGTCCAAGGGACAATTTATTAAAACTGACGAATTGTGAGGGCAAACGATATGAAAAAGATGAAGAGTGTGTTGTGCATCCTGCTGGCCCTGGGCATGATCTTTGCCCTCGCCGCATGCGGAAGCAGCGCCCCGAAGGAGAATCAGGCGCTGAACAGCATCAAGAAGAGCGGTGTTCTGACCGTGGCGCTGTCCCCGGATTTCAGCCCCATGGAGTTTGTCGATTCCAGCAAGGAAGGTCAGGAGTCCTACGTCGGCTTCGACGTCAGCCTCGCCAAGTATCTGGCTGAGGAACTGGGCGTGCAGCTGGAGATCCAGGCCATGAGCTTTGACGCCTGCCAGACGGCGGTATCCTCCGGTAATATCCCCGTCTCCATCTCCGGCTACAGCTGGACAGAGAGCCGCGCAGAAAACTACGAGCTTTCCGATTACTACTATGCCGGCGACAACGAGACGGAGCAGATCCTGCTGGTGCGCGCCGAGGATGCGGACAAATACACCAAGCCGGAAGACTTCAACGGCGTTTCTGTCGGCGCGCAGAACGCGAGCCTGCAGATGGATCTGCTGACCTCGCAGCTGCCCGACGCCAAAGCCGTCACGATCGGTGAGATCGGCGTGGGCGTGATGGAGCTTGAGTCCGGCAATATCGATGCGCTGGCCGTCGCCGACGGCAACGGCACGCAGATCATTGCCAACCACCCCGGTCTGGTCAAGTGCAGCTGGGAGTTTGAGGTTGCCGAGGAATTTGAGGCGAACGTCATCCTGATCCACAAGGGCGAGACCGATCTGGTCAAGGCGATCAATGAAGCGCTTAAAAAGGCCTACGACTCCGGCTACTACGACACCTGGTATCAGGAGGCTCTCGATATCGCGGCGAGCGCCAGCTCCGTCGAGGTTACTCTCAGTGACTAAGCCTTTGTCCTGAACGAAGAAAGCATAACAGGGGCGCCCCGCAGGGAGCGCCCCAAACTATACCGAGAGAGGTCTGTATGGATTTTGCATTGATCGGCCAAAACATCGTCAAGCTGACGATCAAATACTGGGACAAGTTCCTGATCACCGGCCTGGGCTACTCGCTGTCGCTGGCGGCGATCACGGTGACGGTCGGCGCCGTTCTGGGCTCGCTCATCGCGCTCATGCGCATGTCGAAGATCCCGCCCCTTCGCTGGATCGCGGCGGTCTATACCGAGATCATCCGCGGAACGCCCATGCTGCTGCAGTTGTATCTGTTTTATTTCGCGCTGCCGCAGCTGATCCCTTTTCTCAACCGAAAGCAGTATCTCTGCGTCGCGATCGCCCTGGTGTGCAACAGCGCGGCCTATGTCTCAGAGATCATCCGCTCCGGCATACAGGCGGTGGATATCGGTCAGACCGAGGCGGCTCGAAGCCTCGGCATGAGCCAGAGACTGACCATGACGGAGATCATCCTTCCGCAGGCCATCAAGAACATCCTGCCCGCGCTGGGCAATGAGTTCATCATGATCGTGAAGGACACTTCGCTGGCTTCCACCTTCTTTATCGGTGATCTGATGACCCAGTGCCTGCTCATCAAGGGAACGACATATCTGACGATGGAGCCGCTGATCATGGTGGCCGTGGTCTACTTTGTGGTGACCTTTATCCTCACCAAGCTTCTTGCGGTATTTGAGAGGAGGCTGCGCCGTGGCGACATCCGATAAGCTCATCGAGGTCAAGGATCTCAAAAAATACTATAACGGAGAGACGATCAAGGCGCTCGACGGCGTATCCGTGGATATCAACAGGGGCGACGTCATGGTCATCATCGGCCCCTCGGGCTCCGGCAAGTCCACCTTTCTCCGCTCGCTGAATCTGCTGGAGATCCCTACCGCCGGTCATATCATCTTCGAGGGCGTGGACATCACGCAGAAAAAAGGGCCGGACGGGAAAAAGCTGAACATCGACCTGCACCGGCAGAAAATGGGCATGGTCTTCCAGCATTTCAATCTCTTCCCGCACAAGACCATCCTGCAGAACATGACCCTGGCGCCGGTGAAGGTCAAGGGTGTGCCGCAGGCCGAGGCGGACGCCAAGGCGATGGAGCTGCTCGCCCGCGTAGGTCTGGCGGACCGCGCCGACGCCTATCCGATCCAGCTCTCCGGCGGTCAGAAGCAGCGCGTGGCCATTGTCCGCGCCCTGGCCATGGAGCCGGACGTGATGCTCTTCGACGAGCCGACCTCGGCGCTGGACCCGGAGATGGTCGGCGAAGTGCTGGACGTGATGAAACGCCTGGCGCGGCAGGGGATGACGATGGTCGTCGTCACCCACGAGATGGGCTTCGCGCGGGAGGTCGGCAACCGGGTGCTTTTCATGGACGAGGGAAAGCTCGTGGAAGAGGGGAGTCCCGATCAGATCTTCAATCACCCGCAGAACCCGCGCCTGCAGGATTTCCTGTCCAAGGTGCTCTGACGCTATACAGATTATATTATTCAGCTGACAGACAGGCGGGGAGCTTATCTCTCCGCCTTTTGCTTAGAAAGGAGATCGAACAAGATGACAAATCAGATCAAAGAAATCGCGGCCTATATCGACGCACACGCCGCGTATTATGAGGACCTCGCCGACCGGATCTGGGAGCATGCGGAGCTGAGTCTGAAGGAGTATGCCTCCACGGCGCTCTACTGCGAGAAGCTGAAGGAGCTGGGCTTCACGGTCACGGAGAAGCTCTGCGGCATCGACACGGCCTTCTGCGGCAGCTACGGCAGCGGGAAGCCCGTGATCGGCATCCTGGGCGAGTATGACGCGCTCTCCGGCCTGAGCCAGAAGGCGGGCGCCTGTACGCACGATCCCCTTGTCCCCGGCGCGAGCGGGCACGGCTGCGGGCACAATCTGCTCGGCGCGGGCTCGCTGGCGGCCGCGGCGGCGGTCAGGGACTGGCTCGAGAAAAGCGGCAGTCCCGGCACGGTGATCTTCTTCGGCTGTCCCGGTGAAGAGGGGGGAGCGGGCAAGGCCTTCATGGCGCGCGAGGGTCTTTGGAAAAAGCTGGACGCGGCGCTCTGCTGGCACCCCGGCGACGCCAATCAGATCACGACCGGCTCCAACACCTCGAGCATCCAGGTCCTCTACAAGTTTTCCGGCATACCCGCACATGCCGCGGGGGACCCTTTCAACGGCCGCAGCGCACTGGACGCGGTGGAGCTTATGAACGTGGGCGTACAGTTTCTGCGCGAGCATACGACGCCCGACTGCCGCATCCACTACGCCATCACCGACGCGGGCGGCATTTCGCCCAATGTGGTGCAGTCGAAGGCGGCGGTACTGTACATGGTCCGCGCCAACAAAGTGGCTGAGGCCGTCAAGCTGCAGGCCCGGGTAGACGACATCGCGAAGGGCGCCGCCCTGATGACGGGGACGAGCTTTGAGCGCGTGTTTATTGACGGGACGGCGGAGCTGGTACCCAACTATGCGATCGAAAAGGCGCTGTACGCCAACATGCAGGCAATTGAGCTGCCCGCGTATACGCCTGAGGATGAAGCGCTGGCGGAGGCGCTGAAGGCCACCTATTCCGGCCTCAGCGTAGACGGCATTAAAGGCGCGCGAGAGGACGCTTCGATCCGAAAGCTCTGCATGGAGCTGAGCGACGGCGGAAAGAAAGCGATCAATGATTTTCTTGCGCCGATGTATTCCTCCGAGAGCCACACGCCGGGCAGCACGGACGTGGGCGATGTGAGCTGGCTGACGCCGACCTCGCAGATCGAAGCCACCTGCTGGCCCGCCGGCGTGCCGGGACACTCCTGGCAGATCGTGGCCTGCGGGAAAAGCCCCCTTGCCCACAAGGGCATGCTGTACGCGGCCAAGGTGCTCGCGGCAACGGCGCTGGATCTGCTGACGGATCAGGACCTGCTGGCAGCGGCCAAAGCGGAATTTGCCAAGCGCACCGCGAGCGGCTATGTCTGTCCGATCGAAGCCGACGCCGTACCCATCGCGATCTGAGCCAACAGGATAAAGAGAACATTGGCACTCTCGACTTGAGAGTGCCAATGTTCACGATTCGTTCATAATATTTGCTATATTCGTTCATAATTGTAGGGTATATTATATACGCGATGAAACGAAAGAAATGAAAGCTTTGTCGAAATGTATATTATATCGTATTTTATGGAGGGATAGATTATGTTTGAACTGATTCCTTTTGGCAACCGCAGAGTAAATGTGTATGATCCGTTCCGCGCATTCGACGAGATGGAGCGCAATTTCTTCGGCAATGATCATCGCAGTCTTGTCTCCACATTCCGCACCGACGTGGTCGATACCGGCGACGCCTACAAGCTCGACGCCGAGCTGCCCGGCTTCAAGAAGGAAGACATCAGGATCGACGTTGAGAACGATGTGCTGACCATCAGCGTGGAGCGCAAGCTGGACGAGTCCGAGAAGAAGCAGGACTTTGTCAAGCGCGAGCGTTTCTACGGCTCTTACAGCCGCAGCTTCGATGTTTCCGGCATCGAGGTCGACGCCATTCAGGCCGCCTACAACGACGGCGTGCTGACCCTGACCATGCCGAAGAAGGTCGAGAACGCTCCGGCCAGCCGCAGACTTGAGATCCAGTAAAGAGAATTCAGAATTCAAAGACAGAGCAGCCTTGCGGCTGCTCAGACTGTAGACAAACCCATGCTGCCGAAGTTTGACACGCATGGGGAGAGCGCGAGAGGGGATTGGTTATTCCCTCTCGCGATTGATATACTCAAATTGGGGAGTTCTCATTTTTGATTTTCAAGCTGTCGACACTTTGTCGACAGCTTGGACAGAGCAGCCTTGCGGCTGCTCTGTTTTTATATTATAATCTTCATATGATAATCCTGTTTCAGGGAGGGTTGCTGTTTGATTTTTGATACCCATGCCCATTATGACAGCGGTGCTTTCCTTCAGGACCGCGATGAGATCCTGCGCGCGGTCCATGAGGCCGGCGTGGGGCTGATCCTCGATCCCGGGTGCGAGGCAAAGAGCAGCCGCCTCGCTATAGAGCTTGCTGAGAAATATGATTTCGTCTACGCCGCCGTCGGCATCCATCCCGGCGATCTGGACAGCGCCGATGAAGATTCGCTTCTGGAGATCCGTACACTGGCAGAGCACCCCAAATGCGTCGCGATCGGCGAGATCGGCCTCGATTACTACTGGGACGACACGCATAAAGAGGAGCAGAAGCGGCTTTTTCGCTGGATGATCGAGCTGGCGCTGGAGCTCGATAAGCCGGTGATCGTTCACGATCGCGAGGCCCACGCGGATACGATGGAGATCGCGCTGGACTATCCGAAGCTGCGCGGCGTGTTCCACTGCTTTTCCGGCAGTGTGGAAATGGCGCGCGAGCTCTGGAAGCGCGGCTGGTATCTGGGCTTCGACGGGCCGATCACCTATAAAAACGCACGAAAGGCCGTTGAAGTGCTGGAGGCCTGCCCTCCGGACCGGTTGCTTATAGAGACGGACAGCCCGTACCTCAGTCCCGTTCCGATGCGCGGCAAGCGCAACGACTCGCGAAACCTGCGCTATGTGATCGACAGGATCGCGGAGATCCGGGGCCTGCCGCCCGAGGAAATCGAACGGATCAGCACGGAAAACGGGCTGCGACTGTTCGGGATTGTACGGTAATACTAATACCTGATAGAAAGCTTTAGCAAAATTCCCGTGGCAGAATTGTGTCAGGCGAGGCGCTTCCCGCAGAGCATAATGGAGATATATGGTCAAGGGAAGCAACGATGCATGGCGCAATTCTGACCGGAAAGAATTAAAGATTTCTATCAGGTATTAGTATAAAACAGCGCCTGAAGCCGAGGCTTCGGGCGCTGTTTTCCTGTTGGCAGGATACGCCGTTTTGCGGGAGGGGATGATCAGCCGTACTGCGCGTATACGTCGGAATAATCGCGGCCCTCCTGATCGGGCTCGAAGGTCCCGTCCAGCTTGGCGAGCACCCGGTAATAGGCCTCGCTGCCCTCGGTATAGGGGGTAGGGCAGTAGTCGTTGTAGTTGTCGCCGGTGTAGCCCTCGTTGACGGGCTTGCTGGAGACGCAGCAGGGGATCACGCTGTAGTCCTCGGTTTTGACAGTTCCGTCCGGTCCCCGGTGGAGCCTGACCTGCACGATGGCCGTGTCGCGGTCCGAGGGGGCGGTGCTGCCGCCGAAGGACCAGTTGCCCATGCTGTAGAGGATCAGACCGTCGCCGTATTTCTCGATGGGCTGAAGATTGTGCGTGTGGCTGCCGTAGATCAGGTCGGCGCCCGCGTCGATGCAGGCGTGGGCCAGCGTGACCTGATCCTCGTTCGGGGAGTAGTACAGCTCCTTGCCCCAGTGGAAGGCGCAGATGATGTATTCGGCGCCCTGCTCGCGCAGGGAACGGACCGCCCGTACGCATTTGTCGACATCGGGCTTGAGGTGGTTGTAATCGCAGTAGATGCCGAGCGTGAGGCCGCTTTCGATGGTCAGCAGCTGCCCCTCGCCCTCTTTGCCGTAGGGGATGCCGTATTCCTCGAGCGCGGCAAAGGTGCTTTCGACACCCTCCTGCCCAAAATCCTCCATATGGTTGTTGGCGGTGGTGACAAAGTCCACGCCGCCCTTGACCAGGATGTCGGCATAGGCCGTCGGCGCGAGGAAATACCACTGTTCGGCGGAGTGCAGCTTGCGGTCGGACAGGGTGCACTCCAGATTGGTGATCGTGAAGTCGTCATCGGCAAAGAACTGCACGGTGTTGGAATAGGGGTAGGAATAATCCTCGCCCATGCGCCCTGCATAAGAGACGGAGGCACCGGCAAACTGGTGTGAGGCCAGCGTGTTGTCGCCGATCACAGAGATGACGAAGTCGCGCTCTTCCGCGGCGGGCTCTTCTTCGACCGCGGCTTCGGGAGCGGCCTCGGGCTCCTGCGCCGTCTGCGTCTGCTGTGCCGCCGGCTGCGGGAGCAGGCCCTGCCGCGCATAAAAACCCGTAGAGGCCGGATCCTCCGGCAGATCGCGCGCGCGGAGGAAGAGCGTCAGCCCCAGCAGCACAAGGGCGGAGAGAAATATGATGATCCTGCGAGTCGTATGCTTCATTAGCTGCCTTCTCCTCAACCCCAGCTGGCGTACCAGTTGGAGTAATCCACATTGACGTCGGGCCCGTCGTAGCTGCCCGTGATCTTGCTCATGGCCCGGTTGTAGTCCTCGGAGTCCTTCTCATAGGGCGTCGGGCGGTAATCGTTGTAGCCGCTGCCGGTGTAGCCCTCGGTGACGGGGCGGCTGGAGACGCAGCAGGGGATGATCTTGAGCATTTTGGTGCTGATGCCGCCGTCGAGAGCCTTCTCGACGGTGATCTGCACGATGGCGGTATCCATGTCCCTGGGGCCGGAATTCCCGCCGAAGCTCCAGTTGCCCATGCTGTAGAGGATGATGCTGTCGTTATAGAGCTCGTACGGCTGCAGACAGTGGGAATGGCTGCCGTAGACCAGATCCGCTCCCGCGTCGCAGCAGATGTGGGCCAGGTCGATATCCGCCTTGTTGGGCGAATAGTGGAGCTCCTGCCCCCAGTGGAACATGCAGATCACATATTCCGCGCCGTCCTCGCGCAACTGCCGCACGGCCGCGGCGGCCTTGTCCTTGTTCGGCGCGTAGTTGTTGTAAGCGGTGTAGATTCCTACACGCAGGCCGGTCGGAAGGTCGAGGATCTGGCTTTGGCCGTCCCTTCCGTAAGGGATGCCGTAAGCGTCGAGCGCCGCGCAGGTGTCGTCCAGGCCTTGCTGCCCGAAATCGAGCATGTGATTGTTGGCGATCGTCACAAAGTCCACGCCGCCCTCGAGAAGGATGTTGGCGTAGGCCGTCGGCGCCAGAAAATGAAACTGCTGGCCGGAATACAGACGCTGATCGGAGAACGTGCACTCGAGATTAGCGATCGTCAGATCGTCGTGATCGAAGTACTCGATCGTGTTGGAGAAGGGGTAGGCGTAATCCTCACCCATGACCGCAGCGTAAGAGGCGGGATTGCTCGGCGCCAGATTCTGGTGGGAGGTCAGCGTACAGTCGCCGACGGCGCTGATGGTGAAGAGTTGAGGGGTCGGCTCGGGCGTGGGCTCCGGCGTCGGTTCCGGGGTCGGTTCGGGCGTGGGCTCCGGCGTCGGTTCCGGGGTCGGCTCAGGCGTGGGTTCCGGCGTGGGCGCCTCCGTCTGCACCGGGGCGAATACAGGGAGAGCGGCGGGGAGCAGAGGCAGATCCATCCGGTACAAAACGGTGACTGCGAGCGCGAGCACAAGCACAAGCAGAAGGAGGGTCTGAATCAATCTCTTCATGGCGAAACCCTTTCCTTACGATTTCAACTTTATCATTATAGTAAAAAACCGTCGAGAAAGCAAGACCGGGATCGAAGCCGTCGGTGTCAAGTTGTTGTAGGAAAAAGAGCAAGGGTTCAAAATGGTCTAAGAGCGTTGAAGAGTGGAGTGACCTTGTTTTGCCGAGCAGGGAAAGAT